>JAJEHF010000044.1 GCA_022823865.1 Bryobacterales bacterium | reverse complement strand
CTTGCAGCTGCCTTTCCGCCTCCATATCTGCCAGACTGCCATAACGACATATCTTGTGTCCAGCGTTTTAGCCAAGTTTTTTCGCCGCCCCTCCTTCCGCTTCTACGTTTCTCAATTCACGGCCCGCTCGAACGCTTACGTATGGGGCAACATTTTATAGGTGTGTTCGCGGGGTATAACTATAGGCTATTCACCAGCTTCGACTCTGCCAACGGGTCCATCCGTCAGGCGCTGGGCATGGCGTGGGCGGCCATCGCGAACTAGGCGGGTGTCATCTTGCCGGTTTGTGCGGAATGACCGCTCGAGCCTGCCTAGGTTGCCGCGGCGTCGATGATCCGTTGGTTCGATATAATCCTACGAGAGCAGATGGGCTCCGAGCGTCTCTGCTCCAATCATTCAGGACTGGGGAGGCAACGAATGAGGAAGATCTGGACCGTAGCAATCGTCGCTTGCGCGATGGCCGGAAATAGCTACGCCAACGACAGCGAAGGGCATGCGTACAAGAAAACTGCAGCCGTCCAACAGTTGATGGAGTACATGGTCAAGCCGGCCATGGCCAAGATCAAGGAGTACCGCGAAGCCGGCGGACCAGCCGACAAGGAGCAATGGCAGGCGGCGTACGGCGCCATCACCATGGTGGCAGAGGCTAATCAGCTGGTACTGATGGATGGGCGTATCAAGGATGACGCGTGGAGCAATGGCGCCAAGCAAGTCCTCGAGGCTGCCCAGGGCGCCATGATGGGGGCGTATCGCATGGACGCCGAGGGCTTGAACAAGGGCGTCAAGGCAATGTCAGCTGGCTGCAAGACTTGCCACGACGTCCACAAGAAGGACAAAGAGTGATCCGGTGGGCGACCGCGACTGCAGTCCCGGATCCGCCCGCCCCACATACCCGACCTCGGCGCTAGGCCAGTCCGGGCGAGCTGGCTACTCGTAGTAGGCGGCGTTGCGCTCGGTGAAATCGATCCACTCTTCGGGAAGATCCTCTTCCGCAAAGATCGCCGAGACAGGGCAGACCGGCACGCACGCGCCGCAGTCGATGCACTCCTCCGGATCGATGTAAAGCATCTCTTCCGTGTCGAAGTCGTCTTCATCCGCCTTCGGGTGGATGCAGTCGACAGGACACGCGTCTACGCACGCAGTGTCCTTGGTACCGATGCACGGTTCCGCGATGATATAGGCCATTGTTTACCCCTCTCCCCTACAGACTCCAACTCCCTGCGGACTCCACAGCCGCTGCCGTCCGAGATCGGCCGCCTCGGCTGCAACGAACGAGTCTAGCACAACGACATCCGCATGCCGAAGCGCCAGATCGCCCTTTTTTGAGAGTATCATGAAGCGTGTCTATGACACGGCGTTGGATCACATTGCTGGCGTTGGTCGTGCCCGCTGTCGCGCAGCGCAGGGACGGTAGGTTCGGCCGGGACCCCGGCAAGATTCGCGAGACCTTGCCGGATGGCCGCTCCCGCACGCTGATCACGCTAAAGAACGATGCCGACAAGTCCAGGGAAGACATGGCCCGGGTCGTGGATCTGGCGACCGAGCTCCAGCAAGAGATCGAGAAGAACGAATTCCACACGGTCGATCTGGGCAGCGTCCGCAAGGCCGAGGAGATACTGAAGCTGGTCAAGCGGGTCAAGGCGCGCCTGAGCCGCCAGCAGTAGCGAGGTCCCGGCTCCGCTGCGGCCGGATGGACGGGCTGCCGCGGCTGCCTAGCGCCTATGCGAGGAGCTTCTTCACCACATCGCCGGCCACGTCCGTGAGGCGGAAGTCCCGCCCTTGGAAGCGGTAGGTCAGCCGTGTGTGGTCGAATCCCAGCAGGTGCAGGATGGTGGCGTGCAGGTCATGCACGTGCACCCTGTCCTCCACCACGTTGAAGCCCAGCTCGTCGCTCTTGCCGATCGTGGTGCCGGGTCTGATGCCGCCGCCGGCCAGCCACATCGTGAAGGCGTTGGGATGGTGGTCGCGGCCATCGTCCGTGCCACCCTGCACCATCGGAGTGCGCCCGAACTCGCCGCCCCATAGCACAAGCGTGTCTTCCAGCAGGCCGCGCTGCTTGAGGTCGCTCACCAAGGCGGCGCTGGCCTTGTCGGTGTCCCGGCAGTTCTTCTTCAGGCCAGAGATGAGGGACCCGTGCTGGTCCCACGACTCGTGGAACAATTCCACGAAGCGCACGCCGCGTTCGACCAGCCTGCGCGCCAGGACGCAGTTGTTGGCGAACGATGGACGTCCCGGCTCGGCCCCGTACATGTCGAGCACGTGCTGTGGCTCTTGGGAAATGTCCATCAGCTCCGGCGTGCTCGCCTGCATGCGGTAGGCCATCTCGAAGGAACTGATCCGGGTCTCGATCTCGGGATCGCCGACTTCTTGCAGGCGCATGCCGTTCAGGCGTCCGAGCGCGTCCAGCGAGTCGCGCTGGAGCCGGCGGTCGACGCCGGCCGGATTGGACAGATACAAGACCGGGTCGCCGCTGGTGCGGAACTGCACTCCCTGGTACATGGACGGCAGGAAGCCGCTGCCCCAGTTGGAGTTGCCGCCGCTGGGGCCTTTCTGGCCTGAACTGAAGACCACGAATCCCGGCAGGTCGCGGGATTCGCTGCCCAGCCCGTACAGCGTCCACGCTCCCATTGACGGCCGCCCGAACTGCTGCGTTCCGGTGCTCATCATCACTTGGGCGGGGGCGTGGTTGAACGCATCGGTCACCAGGGACTTCACGATGGCGATGTCGTCGGCGATTGCGGCGGTATGCGGGATCAGTTCGGACAGCTCTGCTCCGCTCTCGCCATGCCGGGCAAACTTGAACTTCGGCCCGAGCAGCGTCGAGTTCGGGTCGATAAAGGCCGCGCGGTAGCCCTCCAGCAGGTTCGCCGGCGGCAGCGTGCCCTCGTGCTTGGCCAGTTCCGGCTTGTTGTCGAACAGTTCGAGGTGGCTCGGGCCGCCCCCCATGAACAGGAAGATCACATTCTTGGCGGTCGGGGCGTGGTGAGGCCGCTTCGGTGCCAGCGGGTCCGCTGCTTGCAGCATGTCGCGCAACGCGACGGCGCCCAGGCCGACACCGCACTGCTGCAGGAACCATCGCCTCGCGAGCGGGCTAGAGGTGGCATGCGAGCGCAACATCTGTCATTCCCTCGTAATCGCTTCGTCCAAGTTCAACAGCACGCGAGAAACGGCTGTCCAAGCGGCCAGCTCGGCGGTATTGCCGGCTGCCGTCTCCGGCTCCGATGGTTGTTCCCCGAAGGCCAGCTGGGCTGCGTCGAGCCCGCCGGCTTGCAGGCGTTCCCGCTGGCTGCCCAGCAGGGCGACCAGTTCGGATCGTTCCGAACCACTGGGCGCGCGCGCCAGCACGCGCTTGAACGCGTAGTCGATACGTTCTGGATCGTCTGCGCCGCCTTCATCCAGCGTCCTGCGGCCCAGCTCCCGGGCAGCTTCCATGAAGACGGGCTCGTTGAGCGTGACCAGTGCCTGCAGCGGAGTGTTGGAGCGGTCACGCTTCACGCAGGCGAAATTCCCGGTGGGGGTGTCGAAGGTGTCAAGTACGGGATAGGGCACGGAGCGGTAGCGGAAAGCGTACAGCGAGCGGCGATAGCGCTGCGCTCCGTTCGCCGTGTACCAGCGCTTGGGGCCGTAGCTCACGGGCGGCTGGAACAGGAATTCGGGAGCCGGAGGGTACACGGGCGCGCCCCCGATCTGCGCGGTGAGCAAGCCGCTCGAGGCCAGCGCGATATCGCGGACCAGCTCGCCGTCGACGCGGAACCGCGCGCTGCGGGCCAGCAGGCGGTTGTTCGGGTCCAGCTCGAGCAGGCTCGGCGTGACGCGGGACGATTGGCGGTAAGTCTCCGACGATACGATCAGCCGGTGGATGTGCTTGAGGCTCCAGCCGTTTTCCATCAGTTCCACCGCCAGCCAGTCCAGCAGTTCCGGATGCGACGGATCGGCCGCCTGCCGCCCGAGGTCTTCGGACGTCTCGACAATGCCGGTGCCGAAATGGCCCTGCCAGAGGCGGTTCACGATGGCCCGCGCGGTGGTGGGCGAGTCGCCGTCGACCAGCCATTCGGCGAACGCTAGGCGGTCCGGCAACTCGTCGCGCTCGGGCATCGGATGCAGAAAGCCCGGAACGCCGGCTTGTACCCGCTCGGTCGGGCGCAGGAAATCGCCGCGCTGGAGGATGCTGGTCATGCGCGGCATCGGGCGCTCGTCCAGAACGAGCTGGGAACTTCCCTCCGGGTACTTGTCCCAAAGGTCCTCGATCTTGCGATTGGCGCCTGCCCACTCGGCGACGGTGGTACGCCAGTAGCCGAAAAGCGCCTCTTCCTGCTCCGGCGTGCGCTGGCCGCCGCGGGAGACGAGTTCCCGTATGTGTCCCGGCAGGGGATCGGCTTCGGCGTTTTCCGCGGCCGTGAACGACAGCCGGTACCTGCCCAGGTTCAGGGATTGGTTGTCGTCCGAGTTGTAGCCGCCGTGATTCATCGAGAGCTTGAACTTGACCAGCGTGGGCTCCTCGATCTCGAGCGGTTCGGCGAGCTCGAATACCGCCTTGCGCGGCATGTTGCGACGGCCCGGCCCGGGATCGGTGCTCCACGCGCTCATTGCGAAGCCATCGATGGCGAACCCGACATCCCCTAGAATCCTGCGCTTGTTGTCCTTGTCCGGGAACAGGAATGGGTCGAGAATCGACATCTCCGGGTTGACGTCCGCGGTGGCGCGTGCAATCTTGAGCGCCTTCCACTTCTTCGGATCGCCCGCCGGCGCCACTTCGACTTCGAATTCCGTCAGTGCCGCAGTGCCCCGGAAAGAGCGGCCCGGACCTCCCAGCGGCAGCCGGGGGTCAGGCAGCAGCTCGAGCCGGAACGCCCGAACCGTGCCTGGCTCGAGCTGGCCCTCAGGCGTGACCACGCTGCGTGTTGGGGCGTAGCCTTGCGCCAGGATGGATTTGTCGGGCAGCACCTCGTACTTCTCGCCGCTGCCCAATTTGATGTGCGCGTCCAGCACGGTCCATGGTGGCTGGTTGGTGGCCTCGGCCCGTTCCCATTCGGCCATCCGTTCGCGCCAGTCAGGACTCAGCTCGCGCAGTCCGGCCTCGATCTCCCGCATCTCCGCGAAGATCTCGCCGCGCAGTCTGTCTTCGTCCGCGCTGTAGACCGCCTGCGTGGATTCGTGGAAGTTGTTGACGTACGCGAACATCCGGTAGTAGTCGCGCTGGCTGATCGGGTCGAACTTGTGGTCGTGGCACTGGGCGCACTGCACCGTCAGGCCCAGCACGGCCTTGCCGATGGCGTCCATGCGGTCGAACATGGCCTCCATGCGGAACTGCTCTGGATTGGCCCCGCCCTCTTCGTTGATCATCGAATTGCGCAGGAAGCCGGTCGCGACTCGCTGCTGCTGGGCGGCACCAGGCAGCAGGTCGCCCGCGACTTGCTCGACCACGAAGCGGTCGTAGGGCATGTCCGCGTTGAGGGCGTCGACGACCCAATCCCGGTAGAACCAGACTTGGCGCGGCTTGTCCTTCTCAAAGCCGTCAGAATCGGCATAGCGCGCAGCGTCGAGCCAGATGCGGCCCCAGCGCTCGCCGTAATGCGGCGATGCCAGCAGGCGATCCACCAGGCGTCCATAGGCGCCCGGAGCCGTGTCGTCCAGGTAGTGCTGGGTATCTTCGAGCGAAGGGGGCAGCCCGGTCAGGTCCAGGCTGAGGCGCCGGATCAGGGTCTCCTTGCTGGCACGGGGAGACGCTTCCAGGCCTTCGGCTGCCAGCCTGGCCAGCACGAACCTGTCAATCGCATTCTCGGCCCTCTGGCCGTTGCTCAGCTGCGGCTCTTCCGGCCTCGTGGGCGGAACGAAGGCCCAGTGCTGGTTCAGTGCGGCGTCGGCCCCTCTGCCTTCCGGCCAGACCGCCCCGTCCTCGATCCAGGACTTGATCAGCGCGACCTCGGCGTCGCTGAGCTGGCCGCCCATGGGCATGCGGTTGCCCTCGCCAAGGCCGGCCACGCGCTGGTAGAGGGAGCTCGCCTGCGCGTCGTGCGGAATGATCCGCGGCCCGCTCGGGCCGGTGCTGGTGGCCACGCTGCGAGAATCGAGCCGCAGCTGGCCGAATTGCTGCTGCTCGCCGTGGCAGCCGTAGCATTTGTCCCGAAAGATCGGCTCGATGTCGGCGGCGAAGTCGGCACCGCTAGCGATGCCCAGGAACGCGACGAGGGTGCCGAACAACGATATTGTGCGCATCGGAGGGGCTCGCCGACAATTATATCGCCGGATCCTGCCGCGCGGTCCGGCAAGACCGGCGCGACCGACGCCGAAGGCGCGCCTCCCGCGTGGTGGGGATACGGGAGGCGCCGATGCGTAGGACTACTCTGGAATCAGGCCCGCCTCGTACACGGTGCGCCACGCCCGGCCGTCCCAGCGCAACAGCTTGAAAGCAACGTCGCTGCCCGGCTTCAGGCTTCTCTGGACTTCCCGGAGGTCTCGGATCGAATCGATCGGCTCGCGGTTGACTTCAAGCACGACGTCCCTCTGCTGCAGGCCGATGTCCTCCGCGAAAGAATGCGCTTCTATCTGGGTGATCAAGACGCCGCCGCGCTCTCTGAGGCGCATCTGGTCGCGGCGCTCGGGGTCAATCTCCTGGACGGTCAGCCCGAAGCGGACGGCTGCCTCCTCGGCCTCCGTCGGGTCAGCCTCGACTTCGCTCTGTTCCGCATACAGCTTGGCGCGATCCTGGATCTCGACGTCCAGCGTCAGAGTCTTGCCATCCCTAACGACCTCGATCGGCACGGTCTCGCCCACAGCGATCGCCGCGACCACTTCGATGAGTTTTTCGCCGGTGTCGATCTTCTCCCCGTCCACCGACACGATGATGTCCTCGGCGCGCATTCCGGCCCGCTCCGCCGGGCCGTCCTCGACCGTGCGCAATACGAACACGCCGCCGTCCGCGCCGTAGCTCCGGCTCAGCGACGGGCTCTGGTCGCCGCTGAACTCCACGCCGATCGAGCCCCGCGAGACGCGTCCGAAGCGAACGATCTGGTTATAGGTCTTGACGGCGATATTGGATGCGAGGGCAAATCCGATGCCGTCGTAGCCGCCGGTGCGGGAGATAATCGCCGTGTTGATCCCGATGACCTCGCCCCGGATGTTGAGCAGAGGCCCGCCGCTATTGCCGGGGTTGATCGCCGCGTCAGTCTGCAAGAACTTCTGGAAGGGCCGACCTCCCCGCGCGGCGTTCATTTCGCGGGACAAGGCGCTGATGATTCCCACCGTGACCGTCTCGCGATATCCGAACGGGGATCCGATGGCGATGGCCCAGTCGCCAACGTTGGCCGCATCGGAGTTGCCGATCTTGGCCGCCTCCAGGCCGGTCTTGCCCTTGACATGGATGACGGCCAGGTCCGTCTCTGCATCGGCCCCGATCAAGGTCGCGTCATAGCGCTCGTCGTCATCGACGAATGAGACGCGAATGCGGTCTGCGTCGGCCACGACGTGGTGGTTGGTGATGATGTATCCCTTCGGGTCGACGATCACTCCAGAGCCTTGGCCGGAGCCGCGACGGGGCGGCGGGCCGGGGAGTGGCCCCTCTGGGAGTCCAAAGAATCGGCGAAACATGTCCTCCGGAGAATTGAACGGACCGGAGCCTTCGTCCTCTTCCTCGGTGCGGCTGGCCGGGATGTAGATGCTGACCACCGATGGGCGCACCTGCTGGGCGAGTTCGGAGAACTGGTTCGCGACCGGCTCGGCGGCGGGCACTTCGAGCGGCGTGGCATCGGAGACAGGCTCCTTGGCCTCCGGCGCGGCGTCGACCGATCCCGAGATGATCGTGCCGATCAGGATCCCGGCCGTGAGAGTGCCGAAGATCAGTGCAATCGGAAGCAACCCAGAGTGTTGGAGGCGTTCGACCAGACTTCTCATGTTCGTTTAGACGCGCCAGCCATCCTAAAGGTTGTGCCTCGCGCCATCAACATTATTACCCAAGCGCATCGCAGGCTTGCAGGTGGCGCGCTCTTGGTGACCAGCTCCTACGTGATGAAGCCGGGACAGCGGCTCGGGCGACGATCCGGCGCGTCTGGATCTTGGACCTGCCGCGTCACACGCCGGGGTTGCGCTGTGGCGCGCGCGGCTGTTGCTGAGCTAGGCAGTGCAGAGCACCGAGCCCGAGCGCGATGTCGACGCAATGCACGCCGCGCACTTCGCGATCCGGAAAGCACTCCCGCAGGATGCGGAGGGCCGCCGCATCATTGCTGTCGTTGAAGGTCGGTACCAGCACGGTTTCGTTGGCGACGTAGAAGTTCGCATAGCTGGCTGGAAGCCTGTAGCCGTCAAACCACAAGGGTCGAGGCATCGGCAGTTCGACGATCTCGAGTGCCCGGCCGCGCTCGTCCCGCATCCCCCGCAGTCTGCGTAGATTGTCTTGTAGGGCCGCATAGTTCTCGTCTCGACGATCTGTCTCGACGATAGCTGCTACCCGGTTCCGGCCGACGAAGCGGGCCAGGGTGTCGACATGCCCGCCGGTGTCGTCGCCTGCGATCCCGCGGCCAAGCCAGAGCACATTCGTGGCTCCGAGGCAGTCTCGCAGCACGCGCTCGATGGCGTTTCGGGATAGCCCGGGATTGCGGGCGTGCCGCCCGTTTCCCAACAAGCACTGCTCCGTGGTCAGTATCGTGCCTTGGCCGTTGCCCTCGATAGAGCCGCCTTCCATCACGACGGTTCGGCCGTTCGCCTTGGGTTCCAGGACGCCGGCACCGCACGAGTTCGCTACGTAGCGGCCGACCTTGCGGTCGGCTTGCCAATTGTCGTAGCGGCTCCAGGCATTGAACGCCCAGCACACGGCATGGAGCTGGCCGTCCCGCAGGACAAATGTCGGGCCGGAGTCGCGCAGCCAGGATCGGTCGGTCGGTGCCGAATGCAGCTCGACATGGTCTGGATCCACGCCGCTACGCCTGAGCACGCTCCGCGCCCGCTCGGCTTCCCGCGCGTCGCGGACGAGCAGGCATACCCGTTCGCGGCCGCTCAGCAGACGTACGAACTCGGCGAATGCCCAGCGCACCGCCGACAGCTTTCCCGGCCAGTCGCTCCGCGAGTGCGGATAAGCCAGCCATGTGGCATCGTGCGGTTCCCACTCTGCCGGCATGCGAGTGGCACCGCCTGCAGACTCGCTCACTCGCTGGATCTCCGAGTCAACTGGCCGTAAGCGTCGATCCTTCGGTCCCGCAGGAAAGGCCAGTCACGCCGCGTCTGCTCGATTTCCGCCCGCTCGCAGTGGGCGAGCAAGACTTGCTCCGCGCTGCCCGCCTCCGCGACGATCGAGCCGAACGGGCCCGACACGAACGACCTGCCCCAAAACTCCAAGCCGGCGTAGCCGGGCGGCCGCGAGGGTGAGCTGTCGAGGATGCGTTCCGTGCCCGTCCGGTTGACCGCCGCGACGAAGGCGCCATTCGCGATCCCGTGGGCGCGCTGGGCGATACTCCAAGCTTCCCATTGGCGCTCGCCCCATTCGCCCTTTTCGCGCGGGTGCCAGCCGATGGCCGTCGGGAAGACTAGGAACTCCGCACCGGCGAGCGCTGCCAAGCGCGCTGCTTCGGGGAACCACTGGTCCCAGCAGATCAGCGGCGCGATTCGACCGAACTTGGTCGAGAAGACTCTGAATCCCAGATCGCCGGGTGTGAAGTAGTACTTCTCGTAGTACAGCGGATCGTCGGGGATGTGCATCTTCCGATACGTTCCCAGCAGGCCTCCGTCGGCGTCGATGACCACGGCCGAGTTGTGGTAGATTCCGGCCGCCCGGCGCTCGAACACCGAGCCCACGATAACGATGCGATGGCTACGAGCCGCAGCTGCAAGGGCTTCGCTAGTGGGTCCCGGCACCGCCTCCGCCAATTCGAAGTTGTCCGGGTTCTGCTCTTGGCAGAAATACTGTGTCAGGAACAGTTCGGGCAGGCAGACCACCTGCGCCCCCCGCCTCGCGGCTTCGTCGATCGCCAGCAGGGCCTTGTCGAGATTCGCCGCGGGGTCGGGTCCACACGCCATTTGCACCAGCCCTAAGGTGGTGGTCTGCGCTGTGGATTGGACGCCGGTCAAGGCTGTAGCACGACCTTCGTCAGGCCCGGCTCGCGGGCGTACAGCCGGTCGAACATCTCCGGCCCCCGTTCGAGCGGCACAGACGCGCTCAAGACCGGGCGGACTTGGATGGCTCCGCGCTGCATCAATTCGAGGCAGGCCGGATAGTCGTTCGACGACGCGCACGAGCCCAGCACGTCAACTTCCCGCGTGACCACATCCTGCAGCGGGAACGAGACCGTTGGCGTCACGTTGCCGATCAGCGTCACCTTGCCGCCCTTGCGCACGCTGTTCAGAGACATCGCGACCGTCGCATCCGCGCCGACCGCTTCCAGCACCACATCTGCCCCGATACCGCCTGTCATCTTGCGAATCTCTGCCGGCACATCCGCGGCTTCGCCAGCCTGGATGGTGTGGTCAGCACCCAGGCGCCTGGCCAGTTCCAAGCGATCCGCCGCAAGATCGGCCGCAACGATGCGGCCGCAGCCGGCGCTGCGCAAGGCCTGCAGGGTCAGCAGCCCGATCATCCCGGCCCCTACTACGAGCGCCGTATCGCCCAGGGCAGGTTGAGTGCGGCCAACCGCATGCACCGCGACTGAAACCGGCTCGACCATCGCCGCTTCGTCGAAGCCCACTCCTTCCGGTACGCGGAACACGATGTGCTGAGGAACGGCGACGTACTCGGCGAAAGCGCCGTGGCGGCGGTAGTCTTCGCAGGACACTCCCAGCACGCGGCGGTTCTCGCACAGATTGGGACGCCCCGTGCGACAGAAGGCGCAGTTGCGGCAGCAGATCATCGAGTCGAAAGTAACGCGGTCACCCGGCTCGAAGGACTGCACCGCGGCTCCGACTTGCGCGATTTCGCCGGCGGCCTCGTGGCCCATGATCAGCGGCGGTATGCGGCGCCCGCTGCTGCCATCGTAGCCATGGACGTCACTGCCGCAGATGCCGCACGAGCGCACCCGGATCAAGACTTCGTCCGGTTCGATTCGCGGCTCCGGCACCTCTTCCAGGTCGAGCCGCCTGTACTCGTTCAATACCAGTGCTTTCATCTTGATCCAGTGTCGCCCAGGCGAGGGTCGTTACGCGCCTCTGTCAGGTCAGCGCCCAGCGCAGCATGCGCAGGCTGTCCGCCAGGCGGCTGTTCACCCCCAGCGCGGCCGACGGCTCGTAGCCGCAATGCACCATGCAGTGCTCGCAGCGATCGTCGTTTCCGCGCCCGTAGCGATCCCAGGGCGTTTCGCTCATCAGCTCCTCAAAGCTGTCCCAGTGCGCGTCGGTGATCAGGTAGCACGGCCCCTTCCAGCCTCGGGTGTTGTAGGTCGGATTGCCCCATGCGGTGCAGGGCATGTCTCTGGCGCCCTTGAGGAACTCCGCGTAGATGGGCGTCGTGTTCATGCGGAAGCGCCGGAACAACGAGTCCACATCCTTGAACTTCTCCTGGATGTCTTCCCGCGTGAGAAAGATCTCGCGGCTCTGCACGGCCGAGTACCCGTAGGCCGGGGAGAGCATGTGGCCATCGACGTCGAACTGCCGCAGGTACTCGAACAGCGCCTCGACTTCGCGCATGTCGGTCTCGCGGTAGACCGTTGTGTTGGTGCAAACCATATGGCCGGCCGCCTTGGCGGCGCGGATACCCGCGATGGCTTCGTCGAATACGCCGTCACGCTCCACCGCTAGATCGTGTGTCTCGCGCAGGCCGTCGAGGTGGACGTTGAAAAAGAACTGCTTGTGCGGCCGGAACTCGTGCAGCCGCGCCTCGATGAACATGCCGTTCGTGCAGAGGTAGATGTGCCGCTTGCGCCTGATGGCGCCCTCGACCAGTCTCCCGATCGGCTTGTACATCAGCGGCTCGCCGCCGCAGATCGACACGACCGGCGCGCGGCATTCGTCGATCGCAGCCAGACACTGCTCGAGTTCCAGCTTCGTGGTGATCGTGTCCTCGTACTCCCGGATTCGTCCGCAGCCAGTGCAGGTGAGATTGCAAGCATGGAGCGGTTCCAGCATCAATACCAGCGGAAAGCGCTTTCGCAGCATGGGGTGTGGCTGCGAGCCGGCGGCACGCTGCCGGCCCTCGGGCAGGATCGGGAACGGGCTGTTGCGGGGGGAGGGATCGCGCTGCCATTCCGGTCTTGGGAAGAGCGCGTTCTTGGCGACGTATGCTCCCATGCGCAGCGTGCTGGACAGCGGGAGTCTCATGCTTGCGCCACTCCCTTCGTGCGGGCGTATTCGCCAAGCGCCATCAAGGGAAAGTACTGCGGGTACATGTGATAGCGCAAGTAGAACACGCTCGGAAAGCCAGTTCCCGTATGGGCCTGCTCGGCCCAAGTGCCCTGCGGAGTCTGGCACTCGAGCAGGTAGCGCACGCCGTCCGCGACCGAGCCGCTGTCGCAGTCGTCGCTCGCCAGCAGGGCCATCAGCGCCCAAGCAGTCTGCGACGGCGTCGATTGGCCGCGGGCGCGGAGGGCTGGATCGTCGTAGCTGGCGGGCGATTCGCCCCACCCGCCATCGGCGTTTTGGAGCGAGCGCACCCACTCTCCGGCCCGGATCACCGCGCTGTCCCGCGCCGGGACGCCCGCAGCCCGCAGCCCGCGCAGCGCGAAGCAGGTCCCGTAGATATAGTTCACGCCCCAGCGCCCGTACCAGCACCCGTCCTCGTGCTGCATGCGGCGGATGAACTCCACGCCGCGCCGAACGCGTTCCCGATACTGTCCCGGAGCCCGCCGGCACAGTGTTTCCAGGGCCCGCCCGGTGATATCGACGCAGCTCGGATCCAGCATCGCGTTGTGGTCGGCGAACGGCACGTGGTTGAGGATGGCTGCGCAACTGTCCACGTCGAAGGCCGCCCAGCCGCCGTCGGATGACTGCATCGCTGCGAGCCACTCCAACGCCCGCTCCTCAGCGCGGACTTGTCGCTGGGCATCCGCGGCAGAGATGTATTCCAGCGCGAGCAACACCTCTGCGGTGTCGTCGCTGTCGGGATAGTGGTCGTTGCGGTACTCGAAGAACCACCCGCCCGGTGCGGCGCGCGGATTGCGCACAGCCCAGTCGCCCGGTTTGCGAGCCTGCTTGGCAAGCAGCCAGTCGGCTGCGCGGCCCAATGCCCAGCGAGCCGGATCGCCAAGCTGGGCCTTGGCCGCGCCGATCGCGTGGGCTGTCAACGCCGTGTCCCAAACCGGCGAATGGCACGGTTGCACGCGAAATCCGCGCTCGTCGTGCAGGATCAAATCGTCGAAGTGAGCCAGCTGTGCCTGCAACAGCGGGTGGCCCGAGTCATAGCCCAGTTGTGTCAGGGCCATGATCGAATTCACCATCGCCGGAAATATCGCGCCCAGGCCGTCAGATCGCTCGAGCCGGGCGACCATCCAGTCGCGCGCTGCCGCGATGCCCCTCTCGCGGTGGCGCCCGGCCTCGGTGGACTCGAGGAACTTGATCCCCTTGTCGAGCAGCAGGAAGAAGCGCTTCCAGCTGAGCAGCGCTGGCGCAGGCGCGGCGCGGCCGGAGAACAGTTCTTCGAGCGAGAAGCCTTCCGGCACCTGTCGTCGAGCCCGGGTCGCGCCGAGAATCGAGAGCGGCGCCAGCATGGCCCGGCTCCATGACGAGATCGAATAGATGCTGAACTGATGGCCGGCCGGGAGCAGGAAAATCTCTGGCGGAATGGATGGCACGTCCGAGCGGCGGTAAAGCCCGAAATAGCTCAGATAGAGCTTGGTGTAGCTGTTGGCTGCTTCCACGCCGCCCAGATCCAAGATGCGGGCTGCAGCCCGGCGCAGGCGTTCGCCGTGCTGGTCCTGACCGCCCAGCTTGAGGGCGCAGTAGGCCTTCACAGACGCGCTGATATTCGCCGGGCCCTGGGGGTAAATGTTCCAGCCGCCGTCTTCGAGTTGCTTGTCGGCGATCTGGCGGCAGGCCGCATCTACCAGAGCGCGGGTTGGCGGATTCCATGTCCCGTCGCTGCCAGGCTGGTGCAGCCAGAGCTGCAGCAACACGTAGTCCGACTCGAGCGTCGTATCGCCTTCAGCTTCGCCTACCCAATAGCCCTCGGACGTCTGCCGATTGAGGAGGTAATCGCACGCTGCGTCTACTGCTTGCTCCGCTCGGACGGCGAGATCTTCAACGGGCGGCCGCGCGATCGCGGCGCTACTCCCTGGGCCAGCGCCTAGCTTCATTGAAGGGCGGAGGTGCGGGGCGGCTGAGCCTGCCGCAAACTAGGTGTGAGCGGGAAGTGAACGTTCTCGGTAATGGTTTCTGCCTCTTGCGGATGCCCCGAGCTAGACGGCTGCGAACGGTGATGGAGATCCCGGGCAATCGGTCCACGAACTGCTGCGGCCGAGGCGGGGACCACGGCGAAGGGACTGTGAAACCGTGCCGGCGAAGTGTCGTCTTCCTCATTGGCCGAAAAGCGCAGCGTTCCGTCTATTCGGACGGCAAGATCGGCGATTGCGGCCGCGCACACCGTACCTGTGCAGAAGCGGTGAACGCGCGACGGATGATCAGGCACTGCGTCTAGGGCGGGCATTAAGGCCGCAACGGGAAGTGTCAGTATATCCAATCGGTTCTTGGCGGTCGAGGTTCGCCGTAGGGGCTAATTCGGCCGGAACCTGCCGTGCCACGCCCTCGAGAATCGGACGGATCTGCGGTTAGGAGCCGCTCGTGCAAACGCCGTGATCTCAGGCCCGCTGCGGCGAATCGTTTGAAGTCGGCTACTTTGGCCGTGGCGATTCGTGCGTCATCAAGAAGAGTGACCGCTGCAACCATGCGGGCGGCGAGTGTGCTGCGGAATAGTAACTGCGCCTGCTACCTAGGCCCGTAGCCTTTCATCGTCCCGTGTTTTCGCGGCCGGAGCGCGGATCAGCAATCTGGTGTCAATTTGGCCACAGGTGGAGCACTCAGCTGGGATCAGAGCCGGACCAGTCGACCAGTTCTAGGTCGTCAATTCTGGCGAAATGGCGCATGTTGCAGGTGGCAAGCCGGGCCGGAAGGCTAAGGGCTATCGATGCAATGGCAAGGTCCACGTCCTCGATCGGCGTCCCGCGCTGCTGCAGTGTGGCCTTCCAATGGCCAAATGCCAAGGAGGCCGGCTCGCTCCAGTCTGTCCAGCGCAACGCGGCGCGCAAGCGCCCGAACTCACTAGTTAGAAGGCGATGGCGGCGTGAGCCTGCTTCTAGGCGCGAAAGGCCGAAACAGATCTCCGCCGCCACAGGCGTGCAGAGGTAAACGGTCGAAGGATCCTCGTCGCGCAGTCGGCGTAAGGCACTCGGGCGCCTATGCATGAATTGCGAGGCGGCGCTGGTGTCGAGAAGCAACATCAGAAGGGGGGGCGCGCCCGACTCCTGCGGGCACCTGCGATGTCGTCTAGGAAGGCATCTTCACCCTCACGGAGGAGTTGCAAGTCTTGCTCGCTCAAGTGATCATTCGAAAACAGGCCCGCAGGCCAGCATGCCCTCTCTTCCACGACCCGTCGACACGACTCCACGATCAGACGGTTCCGGCTTATTCCTCGCTCTTCTGCGGCCCGGTCCAGTCCGGCGAGCACGGATTGCGGAAAATACACGCTTGTGTTCGGCACGATAGATTCTAATACAACATATTATACCAGACACTGCAGGACTGTCGAGCGCACGGACACAGTTGGTTAAGGCGTAGGTACGGGCATTGCTAGGTTAGAGCGTCGCTTCCGTCACTCCGGCCATCTGTTCTGGTTGGTTTGGATATAATCCCCCTCAATGGTCACGTTCGAGTTCTTCGTGCAAGAGGGCTGTGTCCCTGATGAGAGCCGGGCTCGGATCGTGTCCGACATCGAGGCGGTCTGCGCCGAAGTGCTAGGTGCGGAGGCGGGAGCTGTGTCGGTCTCGTGGACGGTGATCCGCAAGGGTTTCGGTTTTCGAGGCGGGGAGCCATCGACTACCTCCCTGGTCCGCAGCCGGATACCGGACGGGCACGGGTCCGACGTGCGGGCTCGGTTTCTGCGGTCGATCGCGGACGCGTGGTGTAACCTGACGGGTGCAACTGAGGACGAGGTCATCGTGTCCGCCCGCGATTGGAGCTGGACGGGCTGAACGTCTCAGAGACAAGGAGTAGAGCGCATGCCATTCTATCGTTGCTTGGTTCCGAAGGACTCGCTCACATACGAGCAGCGCGAGGAGATCGCGGTCGCGTTCACCGACGTGCATTGCGGCCTTTCAACTGCGCCGCGGCGTTTCGTGCAGGTCGCGTTTCTTGAGACGGATGGTTCTGGCGAGGTGGCGGACTCCCACGGAAGCGGCGTGCTGCGCTACGACACGCCGTACTTCATCGCCGGCGGCAACCCAATGGCATTAACTTGAGTCCGTGACTGGCGACGAAATCGTAAGTGATCGTAAGTGACTGAAATAGAGTGAGTTCGCGATCAGAGAGAATTTTTTCGCCGGGGATTGACTTTTTCCGCTAGGTTTGCCATCGTAGGGTTGGAGCGAACTCTTGGACCCGCTGATCCGCAATCTCAAGTCCACCACCTTCTTCGGCCAGCGCCTGACCCGCCAGCAGATCGTCCGCATCCAGCAGACCGTGGGGCA
>JAJEHF010000119.1 GCA_022823865.1 Bryobacterales bacterium | reverse complement strand
GCGGTCTAACTCCCTGTTAATCAATCACATCCTAAAATCCAATGTTAAACATGGGGTAGTGATCCAGATGTTTCGGGCTCAACCTGTGGAACGTGCCGGTGTGCGCTCGCTTGAGCAGGGACCACAGAGACTCGATCCCGTTGGTGTGCACGTCGCCCTTGACGTATTCCTGCAGCGAGTGCTTGACCGAGACGTGGTCGAACGGGAGCGACTCGGAAGCCGTCGCATCGTCAGTGTAGACGGTGGCCTCGGAATCCGCGTGGTCCTTGACGAAGCCTTGCAGCGTGTCCGCGTCGGTGGACTGGATGACTGTCGCTGCAACCCGGTTTGTCTCGCGATCCTTGGCACCCACAACCGCTGTCTTGCCAACCGGCCCGCGGCCTGTGTCCGCCAGTTCCTTTCGCTTCGCGTTGCTCATGTTCTTGCGCTCGCCGCCCATGTACGTCTCGTCCACCTCGACCGGGCCGGAAAACAGATCGGCATCCTCGGCCAATGCGGCCCGCAGCCGGTGCGCGAGAAACCAGGCCGATTTCTGCGTGATCCCCAAGTCGCGATGGAGCTTCATGCTCGATACGCTCTTGAGACTGGTCATGACCAGGAACGCGGTGACAATCCAGTCTTGGTAGCCGATCTTCGACCCTTCCATGACGGTGCTGGTCTTGGTGCTGAATCGCTTCGCGCAAACCTTTTCCCGGCAGCGAAACGGCATGGTCTTGTGCTGGCAGCCAGTCTGTACATTCAACGACCCGCAATGCGGGCAACAAACACCTTTCGGCCAGCGCTGCCTGACGATCCATTCCTCGGCCTTGAGATCGGTGGGGAACTTCTTGAGTAACTGCTTGAAAGTAATACCTTTACGGTGGTTCTTTCCCAGCGCTCTTGCCATACCCTTAGTCTACAGGAAAGTGCCGGAAACGTCAAGCACTCAGGCTAGGGAGTTCGGGGTTCTCGGCACTTTCGCATATCCCCTTTGTTTAGATATTGTATAGTTATTCTATGGCGCAGGGCGTGGCGCAGTCGTCCCCGAACAAGCCACATGACCTAGGCCACTCGGAAGACGCGGTTGCGGGGCCGTCGGCAGCGACTCGTGAGCGGCGGCTGCCGCCTTGGCTGCGCCGCTGGTTCGATAATCACCAAGCCCCCGGGGAGGAGGCACGACAGGCTGGTGTCGAATGGCTGCGGTGCCTTCCGTTCCTGGCTATGCATGCGGCGACACTGGGCGTCATCTGGGTCGGCTGGAGTCCGGTGGCGATTTGGATTGCGGCTGCCGCGTTCCTAGTCCGTATGTTCGCAATCACTGGCTTCTATCACCGCTACTTCTCGCACCGCGCATTCCGCACGTCGCGGGCATTCCAAGGGCTAATGGCCTTCGTCGGCGGATGCGCCGCACAGAGGGACCCGATGTGGTGGGCGTCGCACCACGTTCAGCATCACTTGCACTCTGACTCTCCCGGCGACCCGCATTCCCCGAGCCTTTCAGGGTTCCTGGGCAGCCACGCAGGGTGGTTCATGACAGGGGATGGATTTCAGACGCGATCCAAATTCGTGCGCGACTGGGAGAGATTCGCAGAGCTGCGCTTTCTCAATCGATTCGACTGGGCGCCCCCCCTGCTCTTCGCAGCGCTGATCTACGTGCTTGGATGGTCGCTGGAGCGGTTCAGGCCAACCCTCGGGACGAACGGGCCGCAGCTGCTCGTCTGGGGGTTCTTTATCTCAACCATCTGCCTTTACCACGCAACCTTCACGGTGAACTCCTTGGCCCACGGCTGGGGTCAGCGGCGGTTCGCGACCGGAGATGACAGCCGGAACAATTGGTTCCTCGCTCTGCTAACCCTCGGCGAGGGCTGGCACAACAACCATCACCACTGTCCGGGCGTGGCCCGGCAAGGGTTCTATTGGTGGGAAATCGACATCACCTACTACGGCTTGGTCTTGCTTTCCAAGCTCGGCTTGGTCTGGGATCTGCGCCCCGTTCCAGCAGGCGTGATGGAACGACGACGCATCGACAGCCCCTCCGGAGGGCGTGCAGCATGAGGATCGCGGTGGTCGGCGCGGGAATCTCAGGCCTGACGTGCGCCTACTATCTTTCTGGCCGCCATGACGTCACGGTCTTTGAAGCATCTGACCGAATCGGCGGCCATGCGCACACAGTCAATATCAGTGTTGATGGCCGAACGGCCCACGTCGACACGGGTTTCGTTGTGTTCAACGAAGTCAACTACCCGCTATTCACTCGATTGCTCCGCGAACTCGAGGTCGACACCCAACCCACGTCGATGAGCTTCAGCGTGCGCTCGGACGTGTCGGGGGTGGAATACAACGGCTCCTCCGTCAACGGGCTCTTCTGCCAACGGCGCAACCTCATTAGGCCGCGGTTTCTCGGCATGCTGCGCGACATCGCGAGATTCCAGCGGGAGGCGCCGGCTCTGGCGCGTTTAGTAGCAGATGACACGAGTGTGGAATCATTCGTGACACAGGGGCGGTACTGTCGCAGCTTCGTCGAGGACTACCTGATTCCGCTGGGCTCCGCCCTCTGGTCCGTGCCGCAAGGGACGTTCAGGCGATTCCCGATACGGCTGGTCGTCGAGTTTCTGGGCAACCATGGCATGCTGCGGTGGAGTCGAAGGCCCGTCTGGCGAGTGATCCGCGGCGGGTCGAGCCGCTATGTCGAAAGGCTCTCTCAGCCGTTCCTGCGCAACATCGTCCCCAAAACTCCCATAGTAGCCATCGACCGCTGCGCGGATGGAGTCTGCGTGGTGGAACGCTCGGGTAGCTGGGCGGACTTCGACCACGTGATCCTAGCCTGCCATGCCGACCAAGCGCTCCGGCTCTTGCAGCGCCCTTCCCCCCACGAATCGGAGATCTTGGGATCGTTCCCGTACCAGCAGAACGAAGCCGTGCTCCACACCGACCCGGCCCCTCTCCCCAAGCGCCGCCGGGCTTGGGCGAGTTGGAACTACCGTGTTCGGAGGCAGTCCAACGAGCGCGCCACCGTGACCTACAACATGAATCGTCTGCAGGGAATCGACACCCGAGCGCTGCTCAACGTCACGCTCAACGATTTTTCGGAAATCGCCGATGGGCGAATACTGAAACGGATGCGCTACGAGCATCCAGTATTCACTTCTGCGCGCTCTAGATCGCAGGAGCGCCATCGGGAGCTTATCGATACGAATCGAACGTCGTACTGCGGTGCCTACTGGGGATATGGATTCCACGAAGACGGCGTGCGAAGCGCCGTTGAGGTCTGCCGCGCACTCGACCCGGAGTCCGCCAAATGAACAGCAGCCTGTACAGGGGCTGGGTTCGCCACCGACGTTTCCTCCCCGTGAAACACGAGTTCCGCTACCGCGTGTTTCAGGTCCTTCTGGACCTGTCAGAGCTCGACACCGTGTTTGCCGGACGCTGGCTCTGGTCAGCGAAGCGGTTCTCGCTGGCGTGGTTCCGCAGAGAGGACCACCTAGGCGATCAGTCGCTGCCTCTTGACGAGGCAGTCCGGCGGGAGGTCGAACGCGAAACGGGTGTGCGCCCGCAAGGACCGATCCGGTTGCTGACGCACTTGCGCTATTTCGGATATGTCATGAATCCAGTGAGTTTCTACTACTGCTTCGACAAGACCGGTGAGCGCGTCGAGTCCATCGTGGCGGAGGTGCATAACACCCCGTGGGGCGAAAGACACTGCTATACGTTCGCTTGGAATGACGGCCAAGCGTCCGCTGCGGCAGGCACGTTCGAGTTCCACAAAGAATTCCACGTTTCGCCCTTTATGGCGATGGATCAGTCCTACCGCTGGAGCTTCTCCGATCCAGCGGGTGTCCTTGCCGTCCACATGGAATCCAGCGAAGGCGGCAAGACCGTTTTCGACGCAACCCTCCGGCTGGAGAGGGTGCCTATCGAGGGCCCGGCGCTGGCAGGGGTGCTCGTGCGGTATCCGCTGATGACGCTCCAAGTCGTGGCAGCCATCTACTGGCAGGCGTTTCGGCTATTCCTGAAGCGATGTCCGTTTCACCCCCACCCCAAGCTCGCCGTCCCGCCCGGTTCAACAGTCCAATGACCGAGGCATCTGCTCGCAAGCTTGCGCGGCCCAGGAGCAAGGCTGCCTTCCACTGGATGCAGCCGCTGGCCAAGCGCAGCCTCAAGAAACGCCTGGAGAAACTGCGCAGGGGTCGGCTGACGATCGAAGAGGACGGCGCGGCCAGCTTCTTCGGCGAGCCTAGCGATCTCCGCGCTACGGTCGCCATCCAGAGCTCGCGATTCTGGACGGATGTCGCGCTAGGAGGCACTCTCGGGGCCGCGGAGTCGTACATCCTCGGACGCTGGCGGGCCGACGACCTGACCGCGGTGTGCCGCATACTTGCTCGCAATCTGGACGTGAGCGACGGCATGGAAGGAGGCTGGGCCACGGGCGCCTCGATGGCTGCCAGATGCTTGCATGCCCTAAACCGCAACACCCGCCGGGGAGTGGCTAGCAACGTCAAGGCGCACTACGATCTGGGGAACGATTTCTTCAGGCTAGTGCTGGACGAGACGATGAGCTACTCGTGCGCCATATTCCGCTCACCTGACGAGCAGCTCGAGACCGCCTCGACGCGCAAGCTAGACCTGGCCTGCCGCAAGCTGGATCTTACGCCCGCGGACCACTTGCTTGAGATCGGCACTGGGTGGGGCAGTTTGGCCATCCACGCGGCACGGGAGTACGGCTGCCGGGTCACGACGACGACAATCTCGAGCGAACAGTGCCTGTTGGCCCGGAAGAGGGTGAGCGAGGCGGGCCTCGGGGATCGCATCGACGTCAGGCGCCAAGACTACCGCGAACTTACCGGGCGCTTCGACAAGCTCGTCTCGGTCGAAATGATCGAGGCGGTCGGACACGAGTTCCTCCCGGAATACTTCGCCCGTTGCAGCAGCTTGCTGAAGAGCGACGGCTTGATGCTGCTGCAATGCATCTTGATGGCCGAGCATCGCTACGAGTCATACAGGCGCTCAGCCGACTTCATCCAGCGCTACGTCTTCCCGGGAAGCTGCCTCGTATCGATGGCGGCGATCGCCGGGGCGGTTGCCCGAAGATCCGACCTGCGCATGGTCCACCTCGAGGACCTCGCCCCCCATTACGGCGAGACCCTGCGCCGCTGGAGGGCCAATTTCCACGAGCACCTCCCTGAGATTCGCGCCCTCGGTTACCCGGAGGGGTTCATACGGCTGTGGGAGTTCTACCTGTGCTACTGCGAGGCGGGCTTCGAGGAACGCCTGGTCGGAAATGTTCAGCTGCTTCTGGCCAAGCCCGGCAATCGACGCTCGCCGGTCCGAGCGACTTTGGGGCCGGCATGACGTACTTGTTCAATCTGGGCGCCTTTAATGCGACTTGGCTGGTGACCGTCTTTGCGGCCGCAGAAGGACGCCTGTGGCCCGGCGCATTGGTGCTCGCGTGCTCCGTCGCGGCGCAGTCGTTCGGACGACTGCGCGTCAGGTTGCCGGGCCTTGGCGTGCTCGCCTGCGCCGCAGCAATCGGATTCTGCATTGATTCCGCGCTCTGGGAGCTAGGCTGGCTCAGCTTCACAGAGCGCACACAGTTCAGTTGGCCAGCGCCGGCGTGGATGAGTATCCTGTGGGTCAATTTCGCGACGACTCTGGACGAGTCGCTGGCATGGGCAGGCGAGCGCCCCTTGCTTGCAGCGGCGCTGGGAGCTGTGGGCGGCCCGTCTTCTTATCTGGCGGGCGAGTATGCCGGCGCGCTGACTGTCGGCCCGCGGGCGGGGGCGGTGTGGGCGCTAGCCTGCTTGTGGGCCCTCGCAATTCCATTTTTCGCGTTGATCGCGAAATCCCTGCGGAACTCTGGCCATGCCGAAGCCCATTCGGCAGGCAGGGGAGACCCCTCGTGACTGCCCTGAAGCTCTGGTCGCTTGGCTGGGCTGGTGTCGCGGCAGCGATGGCGGCGCTTTGGGCGGTCCAGCGGAGAACTGGCAGAGCCGACGTTGTGGACCTTGCCTGGACGATGGGAACAGGCGGGCTCTCCGTCTTCTACGCGATGACCGCCGATGGAGACCCTTCCCGCCGCGCTCTGGTCGCCGCGCTCAGCGCGGCCTGGTCCGGGCGCCTCGGGTGGCACTTGGCCGCTAGGATCCGCAGGTCTCCGGAGGACGGCAGGTACGCCCGCTTGCGCGCCGACCGCGACGGGTCCGTCCAAGGTTGGCTGTTCGGGTTCTTCCAAGCGCAGGCGTTCCTCTGCGCAGTGTTTGCCGTGCCGGCACTCGTGGCAGCCGGAAACCCAACTTCCCTTGGGTGGATCGATGCGCTGGGATGTGCGCTCTGGATCGGAGCGGTCACAGGCGAGGGCATCGCCGACCGCCAATTGGACCGCTTTCGGAGGGACCCGGCCAACCGGGGCGCGGTCTGTCGCCGCGGCCTCTGGAGGTACTCCCGGCACCCGAACTATTTCTTCGAATGGATTCATTGGTGGAGTTACGTCTGCATGGGCTGGGGGGCGCATTTCGGCTGGGCGACGCTGGTCGGGCCAGTCGCGATGCTGCTCCTGATCATCAAGGTCACAGGCATCCCACCCACCGAAGCCCAAGCACTGTCGAAGCGCGGGCAGGCGTACCAGCAGTACCAGAGCGAGGTCAGCCCATTCTTCCCGTGGTTTCCGAAAGGGGGCACGCGATGAGCGAGGCGCTGTTGTGCATGGCACTGGAAGCAGCCGAACGAGGCGACTTGCCGGATTCTCTGATTCGGGCGGGCATCGGCCTGCTTTGTTGGCAGCGCCTGCGCGAGGAGGCTCGGCGGATGGCTAGCCACCAGACTGATCGGCCTGATCGAGACGCGGTCGTAGCTCCTGTTCCCGAACTCGCCAACCAGCAACACTACGAAGTTCCGCCCGCCTTCTTCCAGATAGTGCTCGGCCCTGCGCTGAAGTACAGCTGCTGCGACTGGGGCAATGGGGCGACCGATCTCGACAAGGCTGAGCGCGCGGCGCTCCGCGCAACCTGTGAACGCGCCGAACTCGAGAACGGCCAGGACGTGCTGGAACTAGGCTGTGGCTGGGGGGCGCTCGCGCTATGGATCGCCGAGCACTATCCCCGGAGCGGCGTGTGGGCCGTTTCAAACTCGCACTCCCAGCGGGAATACATCTTGGAGCGCGCGAGGCAACGAGGCCTTGCGAACCTCAAAGCCGTAACCGCGGACATGAACGTCTTCGAGCCCGGCCGGTCATTCGACCGGGTCGTTTCGGTCGAGATGTTCGAGCACATGCGAAATCACGGCGAGCTCATGCGACGCATCGCCAGCTGGCTCAGGCCCGGCGGCAAGCTCTTCGTCCACCTCTTCTGCCACCGGGAATATAGCTACGGCTTCGAGACCGAGGGGGCGTCAAACTGGCTCGGGCGCTACTTCTTTACCGGCGGTTTGATGCCGAGCGAGGCGCTACTACCTAGCTGCCAAGATCAGTTGCACCTGCAAGGCCAATGGAGGTGGAACGGGAGGCACTACCAGCGCACCGCATCAGCGTGGCTGGAGAACCTGGACCGGGGGCGCGAGCGAGCGCTGCCGATCCTCCGCCAAACGTACGGCGAACGGGACGCTGAGCGCTGGTTCGGCAGATGGCGGCTGTTCTTTCTGGCGTGCGCTGGACTCTGGGGATACCGCAACGGGTCGGAATGGGGCGTGGCGCACTACTTGTTCGAAAAGCCCTTGGCGGGAGAACTCGCAGCATGAGCCTCCTCCGGCGAGACTAGCATGGAGGGGAAGAGCTCAGCCTCCATTCGGCGAGATGACTGACAACGCCATGAGTCCGACCCCGCCCTACAAGATGGGGACAATCGTGCGACTCACCTCATTCGCCCCTCAGCGCCTAAGGGCTTGGGAGCATCGCTACGACTTGCTCCGCCCTTGCCGAGGAGAGGGAGGGCACCGGCTGTATAGCGAAGACGACCTGCGCGTGCTGTGCGCGGTGCGCGAGTTTCTCGGCACAGGCCGCACGATCGGCGAGATCAATAGGATCGGCCGGGATGCGATCCTCGACGGGACTGCTCGACCACACCGAGGACGCACGAAAAGAACCGCCTCAGCTCAGCGGGTCGCCGCAGAAGACATTCCGCTCGAAGCAGACACATTGGTGAGCCGACTCGTCAAGGCGACCCTCGCCATGGACGATTCGGAGCTGCAGCGCATCCTAGACCAAGCATTTTCCGCGATGTCAGCCGAAGTCGCGATCGATCGCGTCATCGCTGCGTCGTTGCGACGCATCGGAAACCTGTGGGCCGATGGTCTATGCACGATTTCGAGTGAGCACCTTGCAACGAGGATCTTCACTCATCGAGTCCGAACGCTATTCGAGCACGAAGCCTCGGCGAATCTCTACCGCAAGCCGAGAGTGCTCTGCGGCTGCTTTCCTCAAGAACGGCACGAACTGGGGATTCTGGCGCTCAGCTACTCCCTAGCCCTCAGGAAAGCGCACGTGACGGTGCTGGGTTCCGAGGTGCCCCTGCCCGACCTTGAGCGAGCTTGTCTGTCCACCGCAGCGGAAGCAGTGCTACTTTCCGTCTCAGACGATGCGCTCTATTCCGAGCACAAGGCCGGGCTGCTCGAACTCCGCAGCCGCATTGGTCCGCGCACAAGAATCGTGCTTGGCGGCGCTGGTGTCCCGGCTGGGGACGCGGATCTGTCAGGTACCGGAGTAACGGTCATTACGTGTTCGGATTCTCTCGGGCAAACTGCGGAATCTCTGCTGGCCGACCTGCGGGGCCGTGCCGCCAGCGCACGAAAGCCTGAGTCGAAGAGGCGTCAGCTTGGCCACTGAAAGCCGCAAGCTCCGGGCATTGCGTCCCAGTTGCGCATCGCGAAGGCTGAGGTGGGACTCGAGTTGAGGGTGTTGTCGACCATGCCCGCGACCGTCGTCTGCGCGGGGCAGCGGGACGTCTGGCCTGGCGGACGGCGAGCAAGCTCCGGGGGCGGGCGTAGACCAAGAACGAGCGGAAGCTGCCCGCCCGGCACTGCAGCTGCACGAGACGGTGTATCCGGCCGAAGAAATCAAGGCGCGCGACAGCCAGCCTCGGGCAGTGGCGGCTGGAATTTGCCGCGCAGCGGTTCCGCGCGAACGCCTAAGCGCGTGACAGCTGGCACCACGATGCCTTTCGGGTGGCCGCCGTGCATGACTCGGACCCAGTCGGCGAACCGATCTGCCATGCCGGCGGCAAGAGCGAGCATCGGCGAGTTACCGTTCCGGGCTCTCCTGCTCGCGCCATCTGGAACGTCCGCCTGCCAGCCCCGGCCACGCAACTCGTCAATGCCGCGTCGAGGTTGCCTCGGCTGCGTTATCCGAGCGCCTTCGTGCTGCGAGCGTATCTCGAGGGGATGCTGCGAGCCGGAGCGTGCGAGCCGTCGCCGGCACGGGCCCGACTCGTACAGGGAGACCCCTTAGCATGATGGATTTTGAGTGGATCGCCATTGCGTTGGGTGACGTGGCCTGGATCACGGTGGCGTTCGTGCTGGGGCTGCTGTCCAAGACTGTCGGCCTGCCCCCGCTAGTCGGCTTCCTAGCCGCGGGCTTCGTTCTCAACCTGTGTGGAATCGCCAGCGGTGAAATGCTACAGAAACTCTCCGACCTCGGCATCACCCTCTTGCTGTTCATCGTCGGCCTGAAGCTCAATCTCCGAACCTTGGCGCGACCGCAGGTGTGGGCCGTGGCCGGGCTGCATATGTCGATTTTCGTGCTCGCGTTCGGACTGGCCATCTGGTGGCTGGCGCTTCTGGGAACATCCTTCTTAGTCGGCGTTGATCTTTCCCGATCTCTGTTGATCGCGCTTGCATTCAGCTTTTCCAGCACCGTGTTCGTCTTGAAGGTGCTGGAAGAGAAAGGGGAAACGGCCTCGCTGCATGGCCGAATCGCGGTCGGGATTCTGATCGTCCAAGACTTGGCCGCCGTCGTTTTCCTGGCAATATCGGCGCGAAGCTGGCCGACGAGCTGGGCGCTACTCGTGCCGCTCCTTGTTCCGCTTCGGCCGGTGCTAACGCTAGTGCTTCAACGCGTCGGCCACGGTGAGCTGATGGTCCTATACGGCTTCGTGCTAGCTTTGGGCGGCGCGGAGATATTCGAGCTTGTCGGCTTGAAGGGTGACTTGGGCGCTCTCGTTCTGGGCGTTCTGGTCGGCGGGCACGGCAGAGCCGACGAAATGGCGAAGACCATGCTCGGCTTCAAGGACCTGTTCCTGCTCGGCTTCTTCCTGTCCATCGGACTGTCCGGTCCGCTAACCACAGAGGCGGCTTTGATAGGGGCCGCCATCACGCCGTTCGTATTTCTCAAGTCGGCGCTCTTCTTCGGCCTGCTGACGGGATTCAAGCTAAGGGCCCGAACCTCGTTGCTGGCATCATTGAACCTGAGCAACTTCAGCGAATTCGGACTTATCGTGGCGGCTATCGGCGTCGCAAACGACTGGGTCGACGGTCGCTGGTTGATCATCCTCGCAATCGCGCTGTCCCTGTCGTGCGGCGTTTCCGCGGGCCTGAATGTCGCCGCCCACCGGCTTTACACCCGGTATCGGACAGCGTGGAAACGCTTGGAACGAACGGAACGGGTGGCCGACGACGGGCCGCTCGACATCGGACGTGCGACGGCGGCCATCATCGGCATGGGTCCCGTCGGCACTGCGGCCTACGACGACATGCGCCAGATGCACGGCGGAGCAGTCGTCGGCATCGACATTGATCCGATCACCGTGCGACGCCAGCAGTCGGCTGGCCGCAACGTGCTGCTCGGAGATCCCGGCGACGCGGACTTCTGGGGTCGCGTGCAAGCCGCCCGCACCCTGGAACTGGTGATGCTGGCTCTGCCGAACGTATCCGCCAGCCTGGCCGTTCTCGACGAGCTCAAAGCGGCCTCGTTCGATGGCCTGGTCGCAGCCACCGCTAGGTTCCCGGATGAGATCGAGCTACTGAGAGAGGCCGGCGCGTCGACCGTGTTCAACGTTTACGCGGAGGCGGGCTCAGGGTTCGCCGCCCATGTAAAGGATCAGCGAGAGCTCCCTTGCCGGGAATGATCAGGCGTTCGCTCCACGCCCTTTACCGACAGCAGCGTGATCCGGCACAGCCAAGTGCCCGCGCACTCGGATCGCCCGACTCCACTATGGATCTTGAGCGCAGTGCCATCACCGCACATTCTGACGATCAAGGCACCTGCTCGGGCTCGCGAACTTCCAATGCCTGGTTTGCCGAGACGCGCCCGAGATCTTGAACAGCGCCACTGGGCCACGTGACCTGCACGGCAATATCTTCGGATCCCCCTAGGCCGAAATGCACCCCGTCGTGGCTGGACGAGGCGTAGCCGACCGCACTGCTCATCACGTTGGACTGCTGGCCTGCGCGGACCGTCGCGCCGATCCCGTCGCGGTTCGACTTCGTCCCCACGAGCCGGACATTCAGCCACGCTTGCTGTAGAGAGGCGGAATATTCCGGCGGTAGTTTTTCGGAATATTCCGGCGGCAGGAGGGGGCGTTTTGCCGGATTATTTGTGATTTGCAGCAGGGGCAGACGGAGCGGTTGGGAAGGGTTTTGGCAGCAGTCAGTGGGGGCT
>JAJEHF010000130.1 GCA_022823865.1 Bryobacterales bacterium | reverse complement strand
ACAGACTGACAACAAAATGTCCAGTCCTCGCAGCAGACAGCGCTACCATGCCGAGCTCGCAAACTCTAGCAGGCTGCCGCTGCCCCTCCGGCTACTGTCGTGCACTGCCTCGGACTCGGACAAAAAAATGGCCCTGCCGCCACGGACTAGGTACTTGCCTCCGTGAGCCTTGACAATCGCTGGCACTTGGTCGAGGTTGGCCCTGAACGGGGCATCATCCGTCACTCTGGCATCGATGATTACGTAGGCAGCCATTTCTTCCTCCCGTAAAACACTGTAAATCAAACATCGTTCCCTTGCAATTCATCCGGCGTCCCTGCGACATCGACCTTTTCGGTCGTTCTGGCCAAGCCACTCGTCCAACCCGCCAAGCGTTCCGCCAACATGTCGGCCAGGTCCCCACCGAGACCCGACCCCTCGCCGGAACTGTCCACAACGGACCGCTCACGTCGATCTCGCCCCACCTAGCAAGTCGGACCGCACCTCGCGAACGACCAGAGCGAAAAGGAGGAGCAGCGGAATCGACACGGCGTTCAGCACGACGTACTCGACCGGATGCCGTGCCCAAGCCCCGGTCGCGATCACCGAGTAGTTAAAGGTGAACGTGTTGTACACGAACGTCGTCAGCGAGACAAGCCCCACCCACAGCGCCTGACGCCGTCCGCCAAAGTATGCCGCCGCGAAGTAGAGTGCCAGCATGGCGGTCACCGTGTCGATCAGGCCCATGCTGGTCCACAACACAGTCGCCTGCGGATGCCAGCCTTCGGTCGGAGGTGGCGGAAAGTCCTGGATCGGCCGGAGTCCGCCGAGGTACGTCACGTTCAGTGCGAAGTGCCCGGCCTGGAAGATGCCGTAGTAGCCGACGAGCCAAGGCATCGCCCCGCCCGCCTTCGTCATCCCGCGGCCGATGGAGGATTGCCCCGCCATCTCAGTAGGTGCGATCTCCCGCCAGATTTGTCCACGCGTCGAGGACATCGAGCGCCCCGTCGCAGGGGATATGCACCGTCGGCAGCTCGCGTTCCTCGAACGGCTTCGCCAGCTCCTCGTAGATGAACTCATCGCGGAAGTCGATTCCGGCGGCGTCGTGCCGGTTGACCGAAAAGTAGACCCTGCCGATGCGCGACCAGTAGATCGCGCCCAGGCACATCGGGCACGGCTCGCAACTGGAGTAGATCTCGCAGCCGGTCAGGTCGTACGTCCCCAACTTGCGGCAGGCGTTCCTGATCGCCACGATCTCGGCATGGGCTGTGGGGTCCTTCGAGCGCAGCACCTCGTTCCAGCCTTCGCCGACGACCGCGCCGTCGCGGACGACCACGGCCCCGAACGGCCCGCCGTGGCCAAGCTTCATGCCTTTGTCGGACAAAGCCACCGCCCGCTTCATGTGCGCTTCGTTCATAGTTCCAGAGTGCCGGGCCGCCACTTGCAGGCCACAGCTGACTCGACGGCACGCATTGTATCTCTCACTGCGGGGCGATCATCCCGCGCTCGTCCTGGAGGCACATCGCCTAGCCCTCCGTGAGATAAGCCTCAACGCTAAGAAGTGCCGTAATTTACGGATTTGATGGCACGTCCTCGGTCACCCCGGCGGTCACCCTTTCCCCACCGGGTAGCGGAAGCCCATGGATGGTCCGCGCTCCGCTGATTCGGTGCGTTTGTCCCGTGGAGCCCCGCCGCATGCAATGTCGTCCCACAACGGATAACCGAAAAGCTCGAACACTGCCAATTCCGAGCCATTCTGTGACTATCACGGCCACCGATGGTCCGAAGCTCGCGAGGATCAAGAGCTGCATCGGGCCGTCGAGGAGTATGAAGGGCCTCATGACAAGCAACGACAGCGCGCACTCCCCCCGAAGAAGCGAACCAGCGGGCGCTCGGCAGCGATTCTATTGAGAGGGGGCATTGGAGAATCTTCGGTCGCAGTGCTCTAGCCCGAGGGAGTCTCGGGATACGGTACAAGTCGGGATTGGACGGCGCGAAAAGCGATCCACTCACGCTGCCACGAAGCGCTCCACCGCGATCTCCCCCGCGCGGCTGCGGACCTGCCACAGATCGTAGGCCATTTGCATCCCGAGCCAAGTCTCCGGCGTCGAACCGAAGGCCTTCGACAGCCGAACCGCCATCTCGACCGAGACCCCCGTGCGCCCGTTCAACAACTCCGAAAGCGCCTGCCGGGTGACGCCTAGGCCCTCGGCCGCGCGCGTCACGGTCAGACCCAACGGTTCGAGGCACTGTCGCCTCACGATGCCGCCCGGATGCGGCGGGTCATGCATGGCCATGATCGGTCCCCTCCTTCAGTGGTAGTCCACGTAGTCTACATCGGCCGCCGGGTCGTCCTCGAACCGGCAGGTCACCCGCCAGCTGCCGGCCACCAACACTGCGCAATGGCCCTTCAGCGGCCCCTTGAGCGCGTGCAGACAGAAGCCCGGCAGGTCCATGCCCCCCGGCCCCCGGCTCCGATCGAGCGCCGCCAGGATATCCCGCAGCCTCTCCACGTGCTCCGGCGCAACGCGCCGCGAGGTCCAGCCCTCGTAGAGCGCCTTCAGGCCCCCGTGGCGAAACGATGCGGTCATTGCACAACACAATCGCAGTCAGTCGCCTGCGAAGTGACAAGCGGCGGTGGGATGCACGCCAGAGGTTTACAAAATAGATCATATTCTGGTATAATGTAAACCCATTTGTCAGCATGGAAGGAGGAAGGAATGATCGGAAACCGGCTCAAACTGGCGCGCACGGCGGCCGGGCTATCGCTGCGCGGCCTCGCCGAGGTGATCGGGCACCGCGTCTCGGCGCAGGCGATCGGCAAGTACGAGCGCGACGAGACCATGCCGGGCAGCGGCGTTCTGATCGCCCTCGCCGACGGCCTCCACACCACGGTGGACTACCTACTAGGCGACCCAGATCTCCTCCTCGACGATCTCAAGTTCCGCAAGAATGCGTTCACGAGCAAGCGTGCCGTGGCCCGGGTTGAGGCAACTGTGCTCGCGGATCTCGAACGTTATCTCGCCGTCGAGGACATCCTCGGCCTATCCAGCGCTCGATGGGACCAGCCGCGGGAGGCGCCCTATCCGGTGCGGCACGATGTCATCGAGGCGGACCGCGCCGCCGATGCCCTGCGTCTCCACTGGGGCTTGGGCCACGAGCCCGTTCCCAACCTAGTTGAGCTGCTGGAAGAACGGGGGATCAAGATATTCGCCTTGCCACTCGACACCGTGGGCGGTCTCGCCGCCCGGGCGCGGAGGGCAGGACTCGCGCCCGTCCCCTTCGTCGTCGTGAACGCCGACGATTGGGGGGAGCGGCAGCGGTTCACCATCGCCCACGAGCTCGGCCACATCGTGCTCGACGTCTCCCGCGGTCTCGACGCAGAGCGTGTTGCGCACCGCTTCGCCGGCGCATTGCTCATGCCGGCCGAGGCGCTGTGGCTTGAGGTGGGCAAGCGGCGCAGCGCCCTCGCCCTCGGCGAACTCCTTGCCCTGAAGCATGTGTTCGGCGTCAGCATCCAGGCGCTGACACACCGCTGCCGGGACCTCGACATCATCGGAGTGGCCACTTATCGAGCCCTGTTCAACGAGTTCGAGCGGCTTGGGTGGCGCTCCCATCCCTACAAAGAGTACGGTGCGACGGTCGGTGAGCTTCCGCAGCGATTTGGCCGGCTTTGCCTGCGCGCCCTCGCGGAAGGCGCCATCACTGAATCGAAGGCGGCGGAGCTCCTGAAGATCCGCATCTCCGACGTCAACGATTACATGCGGGGCATCCTGCCTGCATCGGCGACCGCGAGGTAACGCGTGTCCCAACGGGTCGTCGTGTCGGACTCGTCCGTGCTGATCGACCTCGAACGCGGTGCCGTCTTCGCCGCGGCTTGCGCCCTGCCGAGTGAACGGGTGAGTCCGCAGCCATCGGCGGAACACATCCTTGTTGTTCAGCGACTCATTCGGCCGCCACTACAGCGACGGACGAACGTTTATGTGCCTATCCGTATGACTGCAGACTTTCGCGGAACACCATTTGGGGTTAAGGCAAGGCAAAAACGAAAATACTCGAACCCGAGGGAAAGTGCTCGGCCTCCGGCCAGAGCTGCGTGGTGAGCCCGGCCAGCGCCGAGCCCCAGCCGCTCGGAGTAGCGATGTACTGCCGACCGCCGACCGCGTAGGCGATGGCGGAGCCGCGATGGCCGGAGCCGGTCCGGAAGCTCCACAGCTCGCTACCATCGCTCGCGTCGAGCGCAAAAAACCTGCCGGTGGCGTCGCCGCTAAATACTAACCCGCCGGCGGTAGCTAGCTGCGATGCCAGCAGGGGGTACTTGTGCCGAATCCGCCACTTGCGCTCTCCCGTGACCGGATCGTAGGCCGACAAGTGCGCATGTGCCTTTCCGCTCTTCGGGTGAGCCATCTCAAACTCTCCACCGAAGAACGCGAGACCCTCTTGGGGATCCTCTTGCCTGACTGTCAGCGTCTGGCACCATTCCAGGCCAGTCGAATAAAACCAGCCGGTCTGGGGCGAGTAGGCGCCATGATTCCAGCTCCTACCTCCGCCAATCGCGGGGCAGACGAAGCTGGTCTCGCCGACGGGGGGCTCGTTTCTTCCGATCAAGCGTCCCTGTTCGTCGATGCCTTCGATCCAGTTCGAACTCTCCACCAGCGGCCAAGCGCCCAGGAACTCCCCGCTCTGGCGATCCAGGAGCCACACATAGCCCGACTTGGACGGATTGAGCATGGTCTTGCGCATCACTCCGTCCACTTCCAGATCCAGCAGGACCATTTCGTAAGCGGTGTCGTAGTCCCACACGTCGTGCGGGATCTGCTGGTAGTGCCATTGGATCTCGCCGGTATCCGGATCGAGCGCAACAACGGAATCCGTGTAGAGGTTGTCGCCTTCTCGGTCGCCGCCATAGAAGTCGGCGGCCGGGTTTCCCACTGCCCAATACAGCAGGTCCAGCTCGGGATCGTAGGTTCCGGTCACCCAAGTCGATCCGCCACCGTAAACCCACGAGTCCCCCGCCCAAGTATCGTGACCAGGCTCGCCTGGCCCGGGGATTGTCCAGAACCGCCAGCGGTGTCGCCCGGTGCGGGCGTCGAAAGCGTTGATGTATCCGCGATGAGCGGAGTCTCCTCCCGTAACGCCCGTGATGACCAAGTCCTTGACCACTAGCGGTGCAGCGGTGATGTTGCAGCCGCACTGCTTGGAGTTCTCCACCTCGACGCGCCAGACTTCCTTTCCAGTCTCTCGGTCCAACGCGACCACATGGTTGTCCAATGTGCCCATGAAGACCAGCCCATAGGCCACTGCGACGCCGCGGTTCCAAGTCCCGTAGGTGCCGGGAATCTGGTCTGGCTTGGGATAGTCGTAGCGCCAGATCTGCTCGCCCGTTGCCGCATCGAGCGCGAAGACGTGATTCCAAGCGGTCGAGACGTACATAGTGCCGTCAACGACCAGCGGGGCAGCTTGCAATCCGCCGTCGGTCACACCGCTCTCGAATGCCCACAAAGGCCGGAGCTGTTCGATGTTCGAGCGGTTGATCTGATCCAGCGGACTGTAGCGCCAACTCTCGTAGGTGCCGTAATACGTCAACCAGTTCTCCGGCTCGTCAACTGCGCGGTCGAGCCTGGCGGAATCCACTTCCGCACCCAGGGCCAGCCCTGCTGCCAGCAGTGCCGCTGCCGCGCATCGCGGGATGCTTGGCCGGATCTTGGGGCGACGGACGATTCGTACGACCCCATAGCAATCTTCCGAACTGAGTCCCCAGCGCGTTGTCATCACTCGGATTCCCCTTCCGGCAACAGCGCGATCGCTCTGGTGGGAGCGCCCGACTGGTCAGCGACCTTCAGTGGCAACGCGACATAGAACGCACCCCGCACCGGTAGCTCGCCAAGGTTGATCAGCAGCTCTTCCCAACTCATGCCTTGTTGCAGCCCGGCTAGGTGCGTGGGTTGGCCATCTTCCACAGGCCCCATCGAAGCGCCGTCTGTGCCGAGGTGCCAGACGCCGCGGTCGAACAGGTACTTGACCGCTTCGGGAGTCGGCGCTGGCCATCCCGGAGCGGTCTTCAGGACCAACGGCTCCAACGTCATGCGGGCACCTTCTGGCAAGGGCTTGTAGTACGCGTCCGAGTACCCGCTGTAGAACAAGACCACTTCGCCGGGTTGGATTGGGCCATGTTCGGACTCCCAAGCCTGAATGCGCTCCACGGTGATCGGTGCCGAGAATCCCGGCTCGGCCGCGTCGCGCAGATCCGTCACATCGATGACCGCCGCGGGCCCCATCATCCTGTCCAACGGATACTTGTCGCCCGTGACGGCGCCCATCGGGCTGGCATGCGGCAGTCCCGAATCCGGTGGCGGCACGAAGTGCGCGGGGAAATCTGTCTGGGTGCCAGTGTGCTCGTCGAGCACGAAGCGCTGCGAATAGTACGGTCCATTGCTGCCCGACGCTGGCGAGCCGTACGCATTGGTCGGCTGCTCGAACCAGTTGTTCGTCCAGCGCGCGAAGGGTGGGTTGGAGCCCCAGTGTGCGGGCAATGTCTCCGATAACAACACGGTGAGGTCAACGACGCGGCGCGCGCGCCCGGTCAACTCCCCGACCGCGCTAGCTTCGACCACAGCCTCATCGAGGCCGGAGCCCACGCCAGCAGCAGGACCAGGCCCAGACTCCTGCTTAGGGGTGCAATGCAGCGCTAGCAAGAGCAGCGCAGAAGCTGCGCAAGCAGCAGTGGGAGGCAGCATGATGGACTCCTTCTTGCGAGTACTCAAACTCGGGCGATTGCTCCAATCGCAGGACCCGCTGGCCTTGGAGAATCTATAGCCGCAGGCCGTTGGCAGCGGGCAGTCGACTATCTAGAAACGATATCGCACTGCGAGCACTAAGCTTCGCCGAGGCAACGGGGATCTTGGCGTGGGTGCATGCGAAACCCGGTGACCCATCGACATGGTCGAGCCCTAGCACGTGGTTTTCGCCGAGCCGACCTCGGATCAGTCTCAATCCACGCACCCCGTGCGGGGAGCGACGGCATCACTGTGACTGCTCATGAAGCAGGGGGAATTGGTCTGTTCGCGCGAACGTCACGCTTCCGGGACAGCGACACCGCGCCTGACGGGTCTCCGGTCCAGCTACCACTTGCAAACCAGTGAGTTTCAGGGCGCCCGAAGCCACTGGCGTGGAGGTGGACACTCCGGGTTGGCGCACGCTCAAGAACCCAGAGGGCCGCTAGGGTCGTAGCATGAACGCGTGCTGGTCCCACGCGCGCAGCGTTACGCCGTAAGCCATATCCCTGCTCCGTGCTGGGAGGTGCAACAATAACCACGTCCTAGCACTTGCCTTCTTCGCGGAACTGGGAAACGATAGATTATGGTGCTTCGAGTGCCTCGATTCGCGACCTCGATACAGAGACCATGAATACTCTTCGGTGTTATGCATACAGTAGCGGCGGTCGTTGGCACGGGATCTGCACCGACCTGGACATTGCGGTAGACGGTGGATCCTATCAGGAGATTGAGTCGTCGCTTGGAATCTGCATCAAGATGTACTTGGAGAGTATCTCCGAGTTACCTGCGGGAGAGCGACGCCGACTCTTGGCACGGGGGGCGCCATGGCACCTCAGGGCGTGGTTGGCCATCTCGACCTGGGTCCATCAACTGAAGCGCACCAGTGACCGCCCCGCACGGTCGTTCTTGTTGGAATCCCACGTAATCACGCCCTCCTGAATTACCTGCGTCCGAACATTCGTCTCGGCAGGGCGGACTGCCGCGCAATTGACGCGAGCGTATCTCGCGCTAAATTGCCAAGCGCGCTCGCGCGTACAATGCCTGCGTCACGCGACCCGGCACCGACTCGGGCTCCCAACGCGTCGATTCGGTCGCATACGATGAGAAGGACGCCGGTGCCCCCGCGAGCGCAACTGTCGCGGCAGGATCTATGACACCAACGAGACCTCAGGCAAGGTTGGGCATCGCCCTTGTCGGCACCGTCATTATTGCCTGGAACCTGAGCTTGCTTCCTTCCGACGCGGCGGACGGTGCGCCGCCGTCGCTCGAAGCGTCGTTCGAACAGACTGCCGGACCATTCCTGAACCAAAACTGCGTCGCCTGCCACAACGAGAACACCGCGATGTCGGGCGTCCGCTTGGATCAGCTCGACGCCGCGCTGGAAGACCGGCATCTTCGGCTGTGGGAGGTCGTCAAGAAGAGGGTGGTCGACGAGTCCATGCCTCCGAAGGGCGCACCCCAGCCCACAGCGGCCGAACGGCAGCGCATGGATGCTTGGATCGAGCAAGCTCTGGACGTCGCGCGTTCGAGGCCCGTGCCAAAGAACGGCGTCGTGCGCCGACTCACGGTGGCGCAGTACCGAAACACCCTGCGCGATCTGCTGCGATTGCAGGACGACATCACCGATACGCTGCCGCCGGATGCGATCTCCAAGGACGGCTTCGTGAACAACACCGCCACCCTAGAGCTTTCCCCCCTGTTGATGGAGGCCTATCTGCGGATCGCCGACGAGGCTCTCGGCCGAGCCATTGTCGACCCCGATGCAAGGCCCTCAGTCCAGAACTTCCGCGTCGATCTCGGGGCCGGGATCAATCCCGAGCCGCTGGAGGAGGAGCTGATCCTCGGCGCGAACAGCATGCTGCTCTCCACTCCCGACTACGTGGTCAGCGAACCCACGCCCGCCAAGCCGTTCACTTTCGAGCACAAGCGCATGCGCACTAGTTACCGCTTCAACGAGGGCTACCGGGGCAATGCAACCGTGCGGGGTTGGCGCGAGTTCGACAGCATCTACCACGCTGTGTTCGCCTGCATGCGCGGTAGCCGCGGCTATCCCAAGGGCCTGCCGTACAGCACAGTTCCGGAGGGCCTGCTGCTCCGGCCAGCGATACCCAACGATGAGTTGTTCCGCCTGGACGGAACCTTCGGGCCGAAGGCGAACTTCAAAATCTCGGTGCGGGAGTTACCCGACCACGGACACTTCCGCGTTACTGTCAACGCCGCAAAATACGACGATGGGCTGCTGTTAGACAAGAGCGATGCCGCCCAGCCTCGGGGCCGTAACACAATCGCGGCAACTCTCGATCCAGAGCAGACCAGCACGCTGCAACTGGCGCGCGGCGGCATATACCAAGTCGACATCTATGAGACACCCCGGAGCGAGCCGACGCCGCTAACGGACCTCTCTCGACTAGACGAAGGCCTCGCAGGAGCATGGACTCTAAACGGCGACGAAGCCATCGAGCTAGGCGATAACGGACGCTTCGTCGACTCTCCGTTTGGGAAAGCACTCTCGCTCGATGGAGCGAACTATGAGGGCGGGGCGGTAGTCCGCCAGCCGGTCGACCTCAATGTCGGCACTTCTGACTTTACTGTGGCGGCTTGGATCAGGCCCAAGCAAAACCACCGGGCCGGTATCGTAGCGCGCGGCGCCAACCAGCGCACCCACGGTTGGTTTCTAGAAATGGCAGATAACCGGGGCTCACTGCGCCTCGAGACGACGGGCCCTACCAACGAGACCAACGGTGTGGTCACATCCTCGCGGGGCGTGCTGAAGCCAAAGGTCTGGCAGCATGTCGCAGCCAGCGTGCGGCGGGGCGCGAACGAGGCCAAACTCTACGTGAACGGCTACGCCGTCGCCCGGGGGACTATCGAGGCGGCAGACCTAGACAATCCTGAACTCGACCTACATATCGGCCAAACCCCCCAGCAGGGTCCGTTTCGCGGGCAAATTGACGAGGTGCGGCTCTACCGCCGGGCACTCAGCGAAGCCGAGCTGCAAGCCTTGGTTAAGCCCGGTCAGCACTTTGCCGAGCCGCCCCCCGACAAGCCCCAAGAAGTGACGTTGACGCTGGGCGGTCGCCAATTCTCGGGCACTCTGGAGCAGCCCGCCTTCCTAGCCCTCCGGCTAGAAGCGGGCACGCTTCCCGTTAGCGCTGCCCCGACGGGCGTCAAGGACTTGGACAGGATCGTGCTCACGCTGCTTGACGCCGACCACGATGTCGCCAGGAGATTCCAAGCGTTTGAAAAGCGCGTTCCGCGCCTCGGAGTCTACCTTGGCCTCCGGCGCGACTGCGGCAGCACGCTTGCACCGGTCGGCGCGCCCCAGTCCGTGCCCGGGACCGACCTGCGGCGCTTCGTGTTCGAGGGCGCAATCCAAGACTTCCCGAGTCCCGACGTGGAGAAGGACAACATCAACTACCTGGCCGGCGTCCGCGAGATCGGCGTCCGCAGCGAGTACACCGACGGGCGCGACATGCCGCGCCTCATGATCCGCTCGGTGGAGTTCGAAGGGCCGTTCTACGAGCGATGGCCGCCAGAGTCGCATCGCAGCGTTTTCGTGGACTTCGACCGCAAGACCGACTCGGACGCCTATGCGCGGCGCGTGATTTCCAATTTCGCGAGCCGGGCCTACCGGCGCCCTGTGTCGGAGGCCGAAGAGTCGGCGCTGCTGGATGTTTACCGGTCCTCGCTGGCGGACTCGGGCAAGTTTCGCGATAGCATCAAGGACGCGCTGCAAGTCGCTCTCACGTCCCCGCAGTTCCTGTTCTTGGTCGAGCGCAGCGCCACGCCGGGGCCGGAGCAACTGGAAGGGCACGAGCTTGCGTCCAAGCTGTCGTATTTCCTTTGGAACGCCCCGCCCGATCGCGAACTTCTGGATCTTTCCGCCACCGGCAAACTGCCCTCTCAGGTCGGCGACCAAGTCGCGCGCATGGTGGCTGACGCGCGCTTTGGGCAATTCGTGCATGAGTTTGCCTCGCAATGGCTCAGTCTTGACAAGATTGACGTACTGGAGCCTGACCGCGAGCGCTTCCCCAAGCTAACGCGGGCCACACGCAAGCAGCTGCGGCGCGAGCCGATCGAACTGCTGCGGCACCTGTTCCGCAACAACCTGCCCGCAAGGCACCTGATCGCGTCGGACTACATCGTCGCGAACGAGGTTGTCGCCAGTTACTACGGCCTGGGCGACCGCACCGAGAGCGGGCTCGACTTCGCGCCCATAGTCCACGGCCGACCCGAACTGGGCGGCTTGCTGAGCCAAGCTGGGATCATGGCCGGCCTCTCTGACGGGCGTGAGTCGAATCCAGTCAAGCGCGGAGCTTGGCTAGCCCGCAAGATCATCTCGGAGCCGCCCGACGACCCTCCGCCGAACGTGCCGGATCTCAGCGAGAGCACCGAGGGCCTGCCCCTCCGCCAGCGACTCGAGCAGCATCGCAGCCAGCCCGGCTGCATTCAATGCCATCTGAAGATCGACCCGTGGGGCGTCGCGCTCGAGGAGTTCGACGCCGACGGACTGTTCAAGCAGGACCCAGTGGACGCCCGCTCGATGCTGCCGAACAACACGGAAGTGTCCGGCATAGGCGACCTGAAGCGCTACCTGGGCGAGGACCGGATCGACCAGGTCGCATTCAGCGTGCTCAAGCACCTAGTCACCTATGCCAACGGTCGCGATCTTGCCTACAATGAAGTAAGCTATCTCCAGCAAGATGGGTTGAAGCTCAAGCAAGGCGGCTACCGGATGCAGGACATGCTCCGTTACGTAGTCACGAGCAAGTTTTTCCTGGAAAAGTAGGGTGGCTGCCCAGAGAGGCTCAATGACCATGTCCCGCAAGATTGACCGACGAGCGTTCCTGTACGGCCTCGGGGGGGCCTCGCTGGCGCTGCCTGTCTTGGAAGCCATGGGAGCCGAAGTGGCCGAGCAGACCCCGCGCCGGTTCTGCGCCTTGTACACGGCGAACGGCATGGCCTTGCCGCGATCCGAAAACGGCATCGACGAATGGAGCTGGTTCCCGACTGCCGAGCGCGAAGGCGAGTTCGTCTTCGGCCGCTCGACCGAGCCGCTGAGCGAGTTTCGGCAAAAGCTGAGCTTCATGGGCGGGCTGTACCATCCCAGCGGCCCCAAAGCCGACCCGCATACCTGCTCGGACATGTGGCTGACCGGGGCTCCGCTGCACAACCCCAAGCCGGGGACCTATAACACCGTCGCCCTCGATCAAGTGGTGGCGCAGCACACCAAGCAGCACTGCCGCCAGCCTTCGCTGGTGCTTTCCATCGACGCAGGCACGGGCTACCTCTCACGCACGGGGACGATCTCCTACAACCTCCAAGGTCGGCCAATCCCGGCCGAGAACAATCCCCGCCGTGTCTTCAACCGCCTGTTCCGCGGCGACCGCGAATCCATGGAATCCGAGCGCGTGCGCCTCCAGCGCCGCATCAAGCTCGTCGATGCCGTGGCAGAGAGCGCGCGTTCGCTGGACCGCCAGCTGGGAAATTCCGACCGTCAGAAGATGGACCAGTACCTGACCTCGCTGGACGAACTCGAGTCACGCATGATCGCGTCCGAGCGCTGGATCGACATCCCGCTGAAGCAGCAGGACTACTCGCACTTGAACCTCGACTCGACACCAGGGGGCGAGCCGGCCGAGTACTACCAAACCATGTTCGATCTGATCGCACTGGCCTTCGATGCGGATATCACCCGGTCAGTCGCGTTCATGCTCAATCGCGAGGACGGCATGGGGATCAGCGACACATTCCCGCTGAAGCTCGGCCTGTCGGCTACCCACCACAAGCTGTCACACGCGACGGACAAACACGGCCAAGGGCAATTCGCCAAGTACGACCTGTTCCTGAGCCAGCAGCTCGCGCACTTCTTCGGCAGGATGGAAAGCTACCGCGACAGCGAGGGCACTGTGCTGGACAACACCATCGTGCTGTATGGCAGTGGCGCAAGCACAACGCACACGTCGCGCAACTTGCCGACGTTGCTGGTCGGCGGCGCCAACATGGGCCTGCGCCACGGCGCGTATTGGCGGGACGGCGAGACGCGCATGTCGAACATGTATCTCAGCATTCTGCGCTCCATGGGAATCGGCGCGGAATCGTTCGCCGACAGCACCTCCACGCTGAGCGATTCGATCTTCAGCCGTGTCTAGGCCCTGACTCGGATCCGGCGAGTAGAGGCCGGACGGTCCCGCAGGCACAGAATCACACGCTGCAACTGACGGGCGACCCGTCACCGTACCCAGCCTAGTAGCGAGGGTCAGCGCTATGCCAGCTCGCCCCTGCGAGCGGCTTCCAGCAGGTAGTCGCAGGCGCGGGTGGTGTTCGCCATCATGGTCAGGGTCGGATTGACAGAACCCAGGCTCGGGAAGGCGGCACCATCGGTCACGAAGAGGTTCTTGACATCGTGCGCCTGGCAGTATTCGTTCAGCACTGATGAGCGTCGGTCCCGCCCCATTCGGGCCGTGCCGACCTCGTGGATCCCGTCTCCGGGCGTCTTGGGTCGATCGGACGTCTTGATCTCGACGGCCCCGGCGGCTTCGAGCATGGCGGCGCCCTGCTCGAGGCTGTCGCGGAACAGCGCGCGCTCGTTGTCCCCCCACTCCATGTGGATTCTCAACACTGGGATGCCCCACGCATCGACCACGTCGGGATCGAGTTCGACGAAATTGCTATGGCTGGCCAGCCCCTCGCTTAAGGCGTGCAGGCTTGCCTGCCAATGGGCGTCTTCATGCACCGACCGCTTGAATGCCTCTCCGAATCCCGGAGCATTCCTGGCAAAGCGGGGGCCCGACCCACCCTGGTAGCTGAAGCCCCGGATCACGCCGTTGGTGTGCGTCTTGGTCACGTTGCGGAACCGCGGGACGAAGATGCCGTTCGGCCTCCTGGGCGGGCCATGCCATGGCTTGGCCCGGCCCAGCCCGGGCAAGCGGCCGCTGATCGTGGCCCCGTACATGTGGTCCATCAGGTAGCGCCCCAGCGTGCCGCTGGAATTGGCCAGCCCTCCGGGGGCAGAGTTGAGGAGAATGCGGGTGGATTCGAGAGTGGACGCGCACAGCAGGACCACTTTCGCGCGGATGTCGCGCACGCGGCGACGGGCCCGCTCGACATACGAAACGCCGGAGGCGAGGCCTGTGGCGCGGTCCACCGTTACGTGCGACACCACGGCGTCGGTGAGAAGAGTTAGACGCCCGGTCCGCTTGGCCGCCGCGAGAGTCGTGAAGGGACTCGAGAAATACGAATACGTCATGCAGCCGCGGTTGCACGGCCCGCAGTAGTGACAGGCCTCGCGCCCATGGTGTCGGTCGGTGAGGACCGCGGAGCGTCCGATGGTGACGGGACGCCCGAAGCGGCTCTCGACAGCCCGCTTGAAGACGCGCTCGCCGCAAGTGAAGGGCATCGGCGGCAGGAGCTCCTGGTCGGGGAAGTGCGCCAGCCCTTCGTTGCGGCCGCTGATGCCGATGAAACGCTCGACCTTCGAGTAGTAGGGAGCGAGATCCTTGTACAAGAAGGGCCAATCGACACCGACACCGTCGCGGCTGGCCGCCTTGAAATCCAGATCGCTGAGTCGGTAGCTCTGGCGACCCCACGTCAGGGTCCGTCCCCCCAGAGCCCGCACGCGCACCCAGACGAAGGGCTTGCCCGCGGGCGTGGTGAACGGATTCTCGATGTCGTTGGCGAACCACTTGTAGTTGACTTCCGAGCAAGCCCCTTGCTGCGCATGCATGGGCCGGAGGCGCGCAACTTCGGGCGAAGTGACGCCGTTCAGCCGCGTGTCGCGATACTTCATCGCGTACGGCGGGACGTGCTCGGCGAACTGGTCTGGCGTGGTCTCGGGGCCTGCCTCCAAAAGAACGACCGACAGGCCGGCCTCGGTCAACTCCTTGGCCGCCCAGCCGCCTGTCGCGCCCGAGCCGACGATCAGCGCATCGAAGATCTCCCGGCCGCCGTCCGCAAGCTGTGGCATTCAGAATCCCCGCGCGCAGACAGCAGCGTCATGCCGGCGCTTCGGAACACCAGAGGCCAGTGGCGCAGGCGGCGAGGCTCGGCGACGCTGCAATCGCGGAAGCACAATCTTACAGCGCCTTGCCAAGGGCCGCTCAAGTTTGAGATCTTCCGGACCTCTTGCTCGGCTTGGTTCAGCGCTGGCAGTCGGGTATTGGTCAAGACAGACTCAGGAGGGGTCGAGCGCGATCCTTAGATCGAAGGCGTTGCGAAAGGATCGAAGCGACAGCTCATGCTTCCCGCAATCTGTTCGACAGCGGCCCCAAGGTCGGTTACTCTGGTGCCGTATGGCCCGCATCGCGACGCTCTTGATCCTAAGCGCCTTGGCACTGCCGGGCCAAGCCGACCGCAACAGGCTTGGCCTGCCCAACCCGCCCAAGCCGGACATCCCGTACTTGATCCACGGCAGCGATATCCGAGAACTAGAGCAGGTTGAAGCCATGGAGGAGACCACGAAGAACCAGCTCCGCTACTGGATCGCCGGCCCGGCAGCTGCGGTGCGCACGCCGCTCGCGGCCCCGGAGTTCTTGTTCGACTCGGAGCAGATCGACCCCCGCAACCTGAGCCTGTTCGGATTCGAGGTGAAGAACGGCCGCCGCGAGCTCCTCTATCAAAGGAAGAAAAAGGTCGTGGCCGAGCCTTACTTTCTCAACCTGGAGGGCGTGGCGGGTCGCGTGATTCGGATCCGGATCAACGCCAGCCTGGCCCCGGGCGAGTACGGCATCACGCCCGACGGCCAGAATATCGTCTTCACATTCTCGGTCTTCTGAGCCCGGGCCCTCGTCGCAGGGGCGGCCCTCGAGGCTAGCCCTGGAGCTGGTCGATCTCGTCCTTCAAGTAGGCGATCGACTCCGTGACTATCCTCTCCGCACCGGGCGAGAAGTCAAAGACCTCCATGGACACCCAGCCTTCGAAGTTGCGGTCCGCGGCCACCTGCAGCACCGGCTTGAAGTCGTAGCCGCCCCCTCTGCGCGGATAGCTGCCGTCCAATTCGTTGACGTGGATGTGGCGGATCTTCGACCAGTGCTTGGACACCAGCTCGTCGTGAGGCCGCTCCTCTTCGATCGCGTTGTGCGAATCGAACATCGTCTGGACCCTGGCGCTGCCGATCTCATCGACGATTTCCGCCGCGCGATCCAGCGAGATGATGACATCGCACTGGTCGGTGGGCAGCGCCTCGACGCACAAGGTCACCCCAGATGCCTCAAGGTCCGGGACGATCGAGCGCACGCCCTCGATGAAATTGGCCTCGGCCTGCTCCCGCGTCAGCCCGCCTGTGGTCCTTCTCTGGACCGGCGAGCCGAATACCATGACGCCGCCCGCAGAGCCCTCCGGGCGCAGGTCGGCGCAGAGTTCGACGAGTCCGCGCACGTACTCCCAGCTGCGCCACCGCACGGTCTCGTCCGGCGTAGTGACATGCAACCCCTCGGGACCGACCGTAAGCCAGTGCAAGCCAACGAATGCAAGCCCCTCGGAGACGATGATGTCACGAACCTCGCGCCGGCGCTCGGCAGGCAGCCCCGTCGCGTCCTGCATCAGCGTGAACGGGGCAACCTCGATACCGGTCCATCCCGCGCGGCGCATCGAGCGGCACGAATCCGCGAAATCAGTGTCGCCGTAGAGTTCGTTGCAGACCGAGAGCTTGAAGTGCTTTGCAGTTTCCACCTGTCCACTCTACAGCAGGGCCGCCGCGGAGGTCTCTACGACTGCGTGGGCTCCGCCATGCCGGGCGGCGTGAGGCACTGATTGCTGCACCGTCCGGTGCGCCGGGAGCGCTGCGCTACTCGCGGCGGGTCCACGCCTCGATATTCCAGAGATCCGAGTCCCAACCATTCACGTGGAAGCCCTCGATGTCATTCCCGTAGGCCGCCACGGATCCGCGGTGGATCAGCGGGATGGTCGCGTAGCTCTGTACGAGCAAGTCGTTCAGGGCGATCGCGATCTGTTGGCGCTTGTCCGGGTCGAAGGTGGTTCTCAGTTCGCGATGGAGGCGGTCGAATTCATCGGAGCTAAAGCGTTCCGAGTTGCTGCCGCGGAACGAGTTGGCCGCTCGCGCGATCTCGCCCGAGGTCCACGATACGAGATAGCCCTCCGCATCCGAGCTACTGCCCCCTGTCGTGTACATCTGGACGTCTGCATAGAACTTCCCGGCCGTGTCGGGACTGTTGGGGTCATCGCCGAAGAATACGGACGCGTTGATGTGCTTCAGCTCGGCCTCCACGCCGATTTCCGCCCACCATGCCTTGATGTGCTCTTGGGTGGCTTGGCGAACGGCGTTCGTCGAGGTCTGGAGCAGGACCTTGAGCGGGACTCCGTCGCGTTCCCGTACGCCATCTCCATCTGAGTCCACGATCCCGGCATCGTCGAGAATCGAATTGGCCAGTTCGATGTTCTGCACCAGGCACTCGTCGTTGTTGCCCGAGGCCTGACCAGGTACCGGCCAGACGTTGCACGTCGGCCGGCCCCCGAGGTCGCCGTAGCCGGTCCGCACGAGCGTGCTGCGGTCGATCGCCAGCGAAAGGGCCCGGCCCACGACCGGATCGGTCAGGAAGGGGTGAGGGTTCGTGCCGTCCGCGTACTCGGACCGGAGGCCGCCCAGGCCGACATCAGGATTGGTTTGATTGAGAAGCAGCCGCTCGACGTTCGTGGAGAATCCCGAGACGACAACTCCGCTCCCCCCGGCCGCGATCGCGGCCAGGGTGTCGGGTTCGACTTGGAGGTTCCAAGCATAGTCGGCCTCGTCCAGCTCGAGGACGGACCTTGCCGCTTGAATCGCGTTACCTCCCCCCTGCAGGACGATTTCCCGGAAGTACGGTTGCCCGACTCCGGCACCACGGTACTGCGGATTGAACTCGTAGCGGACGGAGTCACCGGCGCGAAAGTCTGCCGCGATGTAAGGACCGGTGCCGAGCGGAATTCGATTCGCATCGCTGCACGCTACGCCCGCGTCCAAGCAGTCGGCTAACTGGGATGCCTGAAGTACCGGGCTCTGAATGGATACGAACGGCGAGAAGGGGAACGCGACCGGGCCGTCAAACATGATGGTTACGGTTCGCTCGTCAACCGCCTCGACCGACACAACGCGATCGAAGCGCGAGGTGCGCGCGCAGTCCACGCTGCTGGCAGTGCAGTACCGCCAAGTAGACACCACGTCATGCGCGGTGAACGGCGTGCCGTCCGACCAAACCACATCGTCGCGGAGGCTCCAAGTGACGCTCGTACGGTCCTGTGGGATTCCGCCATTGGCGACCGAGGGGATACTTGCCGCAAGCGCGGGAATCAACATCCCGTCCGGATCGTACTCGGCTAGCGGCTCGATCACTAGCGTGGCGGCCTCGGCGTCCTTGGTCCCCCTTGAGAGGTAGGGGTTGAGAGTCGTTGGCGCTTGCCACTGGACCAGAGTCGCAGTGTCGCCCCGCCCCGCGGCCTGCATGCCTCCGCCGGGAGCGCCTGTTCCTGGATCGGCTCCTTCCGAAGGCGGGACCGCGGCCGGGCGGTAGTCCGGATAGTATCCGGCGCCGACTAGGATCGGCAGCCCCTGTGCCATCACCCGCTTGACGAACGTCACCTTGCGTTCCGGCATGTTCGTGGAGGGGTTTAGGGCCGTGTAGTGCAGCAAGGCTTCGCCGAACGCGTCGCCCACGCTCACCCTGTCCTGGCCGCCGGCCGGGCTCAGCTCGGACGCGCGCATGCCGGACCGGCTGCCGCGATCGCCCGAGAACAGAGTGTTGCCGTGCATGTCGACGCCGAACACGTAGATCGAATCGCCCTTCCAGCGCGGATCGTGTGCCAGCGTGGCCCCGGCGAAGTAGCCCTGGGACTCGACTTCGAACGCCGCGCATCGAACGAAGTCCCTCAGTCTCTGCTCGTTCGGATCAGCCTCCAGCGCCGCCGCGTTGACTTCGGCTTCCCCGCTAGGGCACGTGCCGGGGAGGTCGTGCAGGTAGATTCCGGCCCCGACCGCAGCGCGGCGGCCGTTCCAGTCCACCTCTACGACGTAAGAGCTCTTCGGCTCTGATCTTCCCGCGCTGAAGTTGGTGAAGGCGTAATGGAGCCATCCCTCATCCACGTCTCGCAACACGCGGTGCAGCTCGTAGTAGTAGTCCGTCCCGAAATTGTCCACGAGCTCCCGCGAGGCTCCTTCCCGAAAGGGCTCTGGAGGGAACACCGCAGTGCCCGAGATGAAGCTCTCGGGGGTCGGCGCGAGGAAGTTGACAAAGACGTAGTAGAGGTCGTCGTCGTAACGCCACCGCTCGTCGTTGTGAAAGGCCCGGTAGGCCTCCTCCTCGCCGTGCAGCTCAATGTACTCCGCCGCGCACCGTACAAACGCTTGGAGGTCCCGCCGCGTGCGAATCCCGCGAGCCGTGACGCGGTTGTCGTCGCAGGAGGGTTCCGGGACCGCCGGTCCGGGGCCCAGTTCGTAGCCGGCGCCCAAGACGAGCGGCACGCCGTGCGAGACGACGCGCTTGAGCATTCCGACCTTGGGCTGGATGGCACCAGTCTTCGGATTGCGGCCCCGATAGTAGATCAGGGCCTCGCCAAACGCATCTCCCACAGCGACCATGTCGCGCCCGCTGAATTGGTCCATGGGATCGCTCTTGCCGCCGAACTCGTGCAGCGACTTGCCGTTGATCCGCACGCCGTTGCCGGTCAGGACCTGGTTCCCCTCCAAGTCCATCGCGAAGACGTAGCTGGAGTCGTGGCGCCAGCGCGAGTTCGTTTCGAGCTCCTCGCGCGCGAAGTAGCCCTTCTCCTCCAGCAACATGGCGGCGCAGCGCACGAACGCCTCTAGCTTGGCCTCGCTCGGAGCGGCCGCCAAGTCGGCCGCATTCACTTCGTCGGAGCTGCAGGTGCCGGGCAGGTCGGGAGCGTAGATGCCGGCCCCGACCACGGCGCGCTGGCCTGCCCAGTCCACCTCGGCCAGATACGAACTCTTGGGCTGTTGCGTCCCCGAGGACGGGTTCCCGCTCCAGTAATACATCCAGCCGGAATCGGCAAGCCCCAGCATGCGAAAGGACTCGGAATAGTAATCGGTTCCGAACGCGTCGATATAGGTGCCCCAGACATCGCCTTCCCTGGACGGATCGCGCGCGTAAACGTAGACGAGCGCTTCATCTGCGGACGGCGCAACCTGCTCGACAAACAGGTAGATCGGGCCGTGCTTCCAGCGCTCGTCCTCATTGAACGCTCGCCGGGCTTCGGCGGTGCCGTGCTCAGCCAAGTACTCGGCTGCGCACCGAACGAACGCCTGGACGTCACTCGTCGTGCGGACGGCGCTCGCGCTGATTTGATGGTCCGCGCAACTGGCCGGCTCGCCACCTTGCGCGGACACTGTCGCAACCGACACAAGCACGGCTAGCAGGAGAAACTGGGCTGGTCGCATCATCCTACGAGGTTATGAAACGAGGGCTTCGAGAGTCAATCTCTCGCGCCGCGTCGGGTGCATGACACTATTTTGATCTCGGCCTGATTTGGGGGAATCGGTCGTAGAACTGCTTTCACTGGTTTCCTTGATGCACAAGCATCCTTGACTCGTTATAGTGTCAAGGTATGCCCGGCTCTACCCTCTCCCCTGCC
>JAJEHF010000161.1 GCA_022823865.1 Bryobacterales bacterium | reverse complement strand
GGGGCTTGGGGCAGTTGGTCCGGTGCGAGGAACATCGGGATCTGCCCGGGCTTGCGGGTACCCATCGCCATGACTATGATTTTATCGAAGTCTGATCTAGATTTGTTGGGATTTCAGTCGACTTTTACCACAGGCTGCTAGCGGCCGCGAGGTCAGACGGATGGGAACTCGCCGCGTTGGGAGTAGTTCAGGTCATGGAACGTCCGGTACTCTCCCGAGTGCACTCGCGCAGACCATTCCGGGTTGTCGCGGAACCATCGCACCGTCTCCCACAATCCGGAATCGAAGCTTGTGCTAGGCTCCCAGCCCGTGTCGCTCTTGACCTTCTTCGAGTCGAGCGCGTAACGACGGTCGTGGCCGGGGCGATCCGGAACGTATTCGATCAGGGACGCTGGCTTGCGACAGCAGTCCAGCACGCGCCGAACAACCTCGATGTTCTGCATCGAGCACTCGCCGCCGATGTTATACGTCTCACCGGCGCGGCCTGCGGCGAGAACCGCTTCAATCGCTCGGCAGTGGTCGTGCACGTGCAGCCAGTCCCTCTCCTGAAGGCCGTCGCCATAAACGGGTAGCGGCTTGTCGGCGAGGGCATTGGTGATCATCAGCGGTATGAGCTTTTCGGGAAACTGATACGGCCCGTAGTTGTTGGATGCTCGCGTGATGAGCACTGGAAGCGAATGGGTCTTCGCGTATGCCGACACCAAGAGGTCGGCACCGGCCTTGGACGCGGAATAGGGATTCGACGGACTCAGCGGCCGTTCTTCATCGGCGGCATGCGGCGCTGGAATGCTCCCGTAGACTTCATCCGTGGACACGTGAAGGAATCGCCCTACCGGCCACTCGCGCGCTGCCTCGAGGAGCACGCCAGTGCCCGTTACGTTCGTCGAGACAAACTCCGCCGGCGAGTGGATGCTGCGATCCACGTGCGACTCGGCAGCGAAATGCACGACTGCCTCGGGACGGAAGCTCCTGAATGCGTCGCGCACCGCAGCCGCATCGCGAATGTCCACCCGGCTGAAGCGAAAGGTCGGAAGATCAGCGACCGGTGCCAGATTCTCCAGGTTGCCAGCATAGGTGAGGAGATCCAAGACGAGAATCTCCACCTGCCGGCTGCGTCGCAAGGCCTGGCGGACAAAGTTCGAGCCTATGAAGCCGGCTCCGCCGGTGACCAGCAACCTCACTTGCGCTGAGTCTCCCAGTCGTAGGCGATCTCTGGGCTGTCGTGGGGCAGGCGGCCCTCGTCGGACGGGTCGTAATGCCGGTCGGTGAGGTACACCAGCAGCGCCTCCGAATCGCCGATCACCTTGTAGCCGTGCGCAACTCCCGGGGGAATCAGCAACTGCCACGGACGGAATTGCCCGATATAGAGCGTGTTGCGCGTCCCATGTGTCGGAGAGCCTTGGCGCAAGTCACAGAGGGCGACCTGCAGCATACCGAGGCACGGAACCCACAGGTCGCTCTGCCGGGTGTGATAGTGAAACGCCTTGACCGTGCCCGGATAGCTGAGCGCCGCCGACACCTGCGTGGTAGCGCCGGGAAACCCAGCGGGAAGCCCCTGGCCCAACCGTGCGACCTCAAGGAAATACCCCCGATCGTCCGGCCAGAGCGAGAAGTCCTCGACCCGGACGCCATCGATCAACTCAGGCGCGTCCGGGCGCACGATCAAGTCGCCCAGCCCGGGCCGGCACTGCGGTAGCGTCAGCTTGATCGAGCCGACCTCGCCGACGGTTCGGCCGCTCTCGCCCGGCACGTAACCTGCGCCCTCAGGCAGGCACGCAAGCCGCCTGCAGCCGCGTGGCTTTCCAAAGCTCGACGTACGGCTCGATTTCCCGCATCATCTCGCCGAACGAGCTGAACGTCATCGACTGCGCGCCGTCGCTCCACGCCCGCTCTGGATCCGGATGGATCTCGACCATGGCACCATCGGCGCCGACTGCGACCGCTGCACGCATCAATGGCGGAATCAGGGCGCGCTTGCCTGTTGCGTGCGCCGGGTCGAGGATGACGGGCAAGTGCGTCAGCTGGTTAAGCACCGGCACCGCGTTGATGTCGAGGGTGTTGCGGGTCGCCGACTCGAAGGTGCGAATGCCGCGCTCGCAGAGGAAGACATTCGGGTTGCCGTTCGTGACGATGTACTCGGCCGAGAGCAGGAATTCCTCGATGGTTGCGCTTTGCCCGCGCTTGAGCATGACCGGACAGCTGGTCGCGGCGCCAACTTCCTTGAGAAGGGGGAAGTTCTGCACGTTGCGAGCGCCGATCTGGAGCACGTCGGCATAGTCGGCTACGAGCTGGACGTTGGTCACGGTCATGACTTCGGTGACCACCTTCAGCCCGTGACTGTCACCGGCCTTGCGCAGCAGGCGCAGACCCTCCTCCTCCAAGCCCTGGAAACTGTACGGGCTGGTGCGGGGCTTGTAGGCGCCGCCTCGCAGGAAGCGGCCTCCGGCCGTGGCGACGGCTTCTGCGCAAGCCATGATCTGCCCTTCGGTTTCGACCGAGCACGGACCGGCGATGATGGCGAACTCGTCGCCGCCGATCGAAGCATCGCCGGCTTGCACCACGGTGCGGTCGCTCTTGACCTGCTTGCTCACGAGCTTGTAGGGCGCGCTGATCGGCACACCGTTCTCAACACCCTCGACAGATCGCAGTACCTCGATCGCGTGGGTCACGTCCCCTAAGCCCACCGCTGCGATCACGACGCGTTCGTCACCCTGGATGGAGCGGACCGCAAAGTCCATCTCCTGAATTCGGTTACAGACGCGGTCAACCTGTTCGCGCGTCGCGCCCGGCTTCATCGAAATGATCATGAACCTTCCCTTGGATAGAAAATCCTAACAAAACCGCATCACGAAGAGCGTGACTATGCGGAATACGCTTGTCGATCGCGGAAGGCTTCTGCCGGACACGCTGCGGATTGGAACGCGGTTGTCCAACAACTGCGCAGAACCCGGCTGATTGCCGGGATCAATGCTTAGCCGTAACTTCAAGCTAGCACGCCTTGACCGATTCGTCCAATCGCTGAGGGGCTCAGCCCTCGAAGTTTCCAGAAAACAGCCAGAAGCCCGCCCGGAATGGCGCCGCGGCGTGCCCGGAATCGCCCCTGGCCCCGGCGCGAAGCCGCAGAACGGGTGCCAGCGGACGTGCTTGGGTGATGTCCATCTCCGGGTTGATGGGCGATCCCGCCCTACCATGAAGGAAGTCCGGCGACATCGGCCCGGCCGAGAGCGTCCCGACCGCGTTCAGGATGGGACGGGCGACTTCGGCGTCAATGCCGCGCGGGATGGCGGGAGAACCCAGTGAGCCGCGCAAGTGTCGAGACGACAACGGTGGAGCTCGCAGGCATGACCTGCGACCATTGCGTCGCAACTGTCGAGAAAGCCCTGTTGGGCGTGGAAGGAGTGCGTTCCGCAAGCGCTGCGCTGGCTACCCAGACAGCCGAGGTCGCATTCGACCCCCTCTTGACCAACCTCCCGGCGATCCGGCAAGCCGTCAAGGCGACGGGCTACCTGCCCGGACCCTCCGATGAGCTCCTGTCCATTGCCACCTCACCGACCGCTGCAGTGCCGTCTGCGCACTCGGCACCGCAGCAGCCAGAAACCCACAGATCGAGCTCGATCTGGCTGAGCATCGAGGGCATGACGTGCGCGAGCTGCGTCCGGTCGGTCGAGCAGGCCGTCCTGAAGACGCCGGGAGTCGAGGCATGCGAGGTCAGCCTGGCTGAGGCGAGCGCGCACGTGACCCTCGATCCGGCCCTTGCCAGCACCGCGGACCTGCTGCGAAGCGTCGGAAGCGCCGGCTACGGCGCAACTGTCGATCGGGATGACTCTGGCCGGCTCGGCGGCGAGCCGTCGACGAGTGTGTTGCGGCGCAGACTGATCGTTTCGGCTATCTTCACGATTCCGCTGCTGGTGCTCGCCATGTCCCATGGAAGGCTCGGCGGCGACTCGGGCTGGGTGCAGCTTGCGCTGGCGCTGCCAGTGGTCGTCTACGGCGGCGCGCCGTTCTATTCCGCCGCTTGGAACGCCGCAAGGCACCTTCGCAGCGACATGAACACGCTCATCGCGGTAGGAACAGGGACTGCATTCGCATACAGCCTGGTGGCAACCGCCATGCCCGAGTGGGTCGAGCGAGACAGCTCGGCTCCGGTGTACTTCGAGACAGCCGCCGCGATTCTGACACTGGTCCTGCTGGGGAGGATGCTAGAAGCGCGGGCGCGGCGCAAGACATCGAACGCCATCCGTAGGCTGATGGAGCTGCGGCCGGAAACAGTTCGAGTCTTGCGCGGGGGAGAAGAAGCCGAGATTCCCGCGACCCAGCTTGCGATCGGCGATGCCGTAGTTGTACGCGCGGGCGAACGAGTGCCGATCGATGGCAGCGTCATCGAAGGCACGGGGGCGATAGACGAGTCGCCGCTTACCGGAGAGAGCCTGCCGGTCGACAAATCGCCCGGCAGCGGAGTGCTCAGCGGCTCTCTGGCCAAGGAAGGATACCTGGTGGTCCGGGCCGAGAGCGTCGGAGGCGCGACGTCATTGTCCAGAATGATTGCGTTCGTGCGCCGCGCGCAGAACTCGAAATCGCCGGCTTCGCGCCTGGCCGACCGGATCGCCGCCGTATTCGTGCCGGCGATCTTGGCGCTGGCCGTACTGACGTTCTTGGCGTGGCTCCTGCTGGCACCGTCCGAGGATCGCTTGCGCCTAGCTGCGAACAGCGCCGTCAGCGTGCTGATCATCGCTTGCCCGTGCGCACTGGGCCTAGCCACGCCCGCAGCCCTAGCGGTTGGAATCGGCAGGGCCGCGGAACACGGCATCTTGGTGCGTGACGGAGAGGCGCTGGAAGCCGCGCGAGATCTCGATACCGTCGTTTTCGACAAGACCGGCACCCTGACGCTCGGAAACTTCGAAGTAACCGACATCCAGAGCTACGGAAGTGTCGACAAGGACGACCTGCTGCGCGTGACCTGTGCAATCGAGCGTCGCAGCGAGCACCCCATCGCGCAGGCCATCGCGGCCCTCGATCCGAGTTCGGACGAAGCCGTCAGCAACTTCCTGACCCTCCCCGGGGCGGGCACCAGTGCTGAGGCTGGCGGCCAGGAGTGGCTCATTGGCAAGCCGGAACTGCTAACAGACAGGGGAATCGCAATCACGGAGGCCCGGACGAGCCTGGGCCGTCTTTCCGAGGAGGGCAAGACTACCGTCCTCGTGGCGCGGGGCCGGGCCCTGGCAGGCGCGTTCGCATTGCGCGACACGCTTCACGGCGATGCCGCCGAAGCAACGTCCGCTCTGCGGAGACGTGGCATAAAGACCCTGATGATCAGCGGCGACAGCGCCCGGGTCGCGCGGGCCACGGCGACGCTGGCGGGCATCGACCGCGTGCTTGCACCCGTGCTGCCGCTGGACAAGGCATCCGCCATCGAGCGGCTTCAGTCCAATGGAGAGAGAGTTGCGATGGTGGGAGACGGCATCAACGACGCGCCGGCGCTGGCGCAGGCCGACCTGGGCATCGCAATTGGCGCTGGCAGCGACGTCGCGGTGGAGTCGGCAGACATCATCCTCGTCCGCGACAGCCCGGCAGACGTGGACCGAGCGATTGACCTGGCCAGACGCACGCAGCGTGCCATCGCCCAGAACTATGCCTGGGCCTTTGGCTACAACCTGCTGGGCGTTCCGATCGCAGCCGGCGTCCTGTACCCGTGGACAGGGCTGCTGCTGTCCCCGATACTCGCTTCGGCAGCCATGGCCCTTTCAAGCCTATCTGTGCTAGCAAATAGTCTTCGCCTTGGCAGAGCGCTCGCCACGGCCCGCTGACACGCGGCGACCGCCTTCCGGGCGATGCCGGTCTGCTCGATCGCCTCGCACGGCGGTGCAGTCGCTCCCCGCGGCAGCCAGGCCCATGCAAGCTAGAATATTGCATGGTCTCGGAATCGCCGCCGCTAGCCCTCACCTTCGACGACGTACTCCTGCTCCCCGCCTACAGCGAGATCCTGCCGTCGGAGGTGTCAACGGTCACGCGCGTTACGCGCGGCATCTCGATCAACATCCCGCTCCTCAGCGCCGCGATGGATACGGTGACCGAGTCTAAGCTGGCGATCGCGCTGGCCCGCCAAGGGGGAATGGGCATTATCCACCGCAACATGTCCATCGAGCGGCAGGCCGAAGCAGTGGACCGCGTCAAGCGCAGCGAATCCGGCATGATCGTCGACCCGATCACGATCTCTCCCGACGACCGGATCCTTGACGCCCGGGCACTGATGAGGAGCTTTCGGATTTCCGGAGTGCCGGTGACGCAGGACTCGAAGCTGGTGGGCATTCTCACCAATCGCGATCTGCGCTTCGAGAAGCGCGAGGACTTGCCGGTCAGGGAAGTGATGACCAAGGACGAACTCGTCACGGTCCCGGTCGGCACAACACTGGAAGACGCGGAGCGTCTGCTGCACAAGCATCGGATCGAAAAACTGCTGGTAGTCGATGAGGGCGGCATCCTCAAGGGGCTGATCACTGTCAAGGACATCGAAAAGAAGAGGGAATATCCCAACGCAACGAAAGACGATCAAGGGCGTCTGCGCGTCGGGGCAGCGGTGGGCGCGAAGGGAGACTATCTTGAGCGCGCACAGCAGCTCTTCGCCAAGAAGGTCGACGTAATCGTCGTCGACACAGCCCACGGACACACCAAGAGCGTCTTTGATGCCGTGAAGAACCTGCGTCGCACCCTGCCGGACGTCCAACTGGTCGCGGGCAACGTCGCCACCGGCGAAGCGACTCGCGACCTGATCAAATTGGACGTCGATGGCGTCAAGGTCGGCATCGGACCCGGTTCCATCTGCACCACGCGCATCGTGTCAGGGGCGGGCGTCCCGCAGGTCACGGCCGTCGCGGAGTGCGTCGCTGCGGCAAGCGCCAGCGGCGTTCCGATCATCTCTGATGGAGGGATCAAGTACTCCGGCGATATCTCGAAAGCCATCGCCGCCGGCGCGCACAGCGTGATGCTCGGCAGCCTCTTGGCGGGCACGGAAGAGAGCCCCGGACAGACCGTGCTGTTTCAGGGCCGCACGTACAAGACCTACCGGGGCATGGGGTCGCTGGGCGCGATGAATCAAGGCAGCGACCGATACGATCAAGCCTCCAGAGACGGCAAGCTGGTTCCGGAAGGGGTAGAGGGCCGAGTTCCGCACAAAGGGATGCTCGGAGATCTCGTCCACCAGCTCGTCGGCGGCCTGCGGGCGGGCATGGGCTATTGCGGATGCCCCACGATCGAAGCCATGCGGAGCGAAACTCGGTTCGTGCGCATTTCGCCCGCCGGGCTCCGCGAGGCGCACGTGCACGATGTGCTGATTACGACCGAGGCCCCCAACTACCAAGTCGAGACCTGACGCTGGCACCGGCCCCCGTCCGTCCGCCCAAGACCCGCCAGATCTTGACGGCGTTGGCAGAAGATGCGCCGTCGATGCGCGTCGGCGCGCGAAACACAGCGCTTTCCCTCACGCCCCTCCCCGGGCGCAGAGAGAGTCGCCGTGTCCGCCCGCCGCCCAGCCCAGCTCCGGGCGGCAGGGCCATTTTTTTGTCCGAGTCCGAGGCAGTGCACGACAGTAGCCGGAGGGGCAGCGGCAGCCTGCTAGAGTTTGCGAGCTCGGCATGGTAGCGCTGTCTGCTGCGAGGACTGGACATTTTGTTGTCAGTCTGT
>JAJEHF010000191.1 GCA_022823865.1 Bryobacterales bacterium | reverse complement strand
ACAGACTGACAACAAAATGTCCAGTCCTCGCAGCAGACAGCGCTACCATGCCGAGCTCGCAAACTCTAGCAGGCTGCCGCTGCCCCTCCGGCTACTGTCGTGCACTGCCTCGGACTCGGACAAAAAAATGGCCCTGGTCTTTTCCGTCCCAGAGCCAATGGGCGTCGTCGCGGCCCAGATCAACTTTGCGCCCGTCGCCTTCAGGCGCGCGATCAGTTTCCCCAGGTTGGCGCGGTAGTCTTTCAGCGGAATCTGATGCCGGCCCTCGGGCGGCGGCGCGGTCTTGCCATTGGCGTCCAGATGAGTAAGGTCGTGGATCCCTGCGTTGAAGTGGATCACGTCCCACTTCACCTCGCCGAGATAGATTTCAATTTCGGCGAGCGTCTGGCGGGTCGAACGGCAGTTGTCGGGCGCGCGATACAAGTTGGCTGCGCCCATCAACTGCTTCCGCACCCCGGTCGTGTAGCGCATCGAAATCGAATCGCCGATGAGCAGTACGTTTGGCAGCTCCGGATCAGCCTCGACGAAGCTGTATTCCGGGCGCGCCTGGTATTCCTTCGGAACGACTTTGAACCAGGCATCATGACTGCCGTAGGGATTCGCGCCGTCGGCTCTGGATGGGACCAGCCAAGTCACCGCAGCCACAGTGAGGGCAATGCGGCTCACTCGTGACCGGGATCGAGCGCCCATGGCTTTCTCAGCGTACTTCAACGGGCTGGAGGGACCCCGCTCCGGCAATTACAACAGAGCCCATTACCCTGCATTGAACGCCGGGGTCGAGTTTGGCGCCTGGAGCGGCTTGATGCCTGTTAGCTGCTGGGAACAAGCGAAGCCACAAACTCCGAACCGAAAGGCGCGGAAAGGCCTTTCTAGCGGGCTCCAGGGCCCTGTTTAAGGGCATCCGGGTCATTTGAGTCGCAATCAATGAGCGCGAAATTCTTTCACAACATTTCCACCGGGTCGCGGCTCGAGCAGTGGCGCAGGAGTGTTTTGCCGCCGGGGCTATTCCGGGTAGAGAATCATCTCTCCGGAAGACGCCACCCGTTCCCAGGCGCCCTTGAACTCGGCGACCAGCTCAGGCTGTTCGGCGCTTACGTCTGTGGTCTCGCCTGGATCATCGATCATGTTGTACAGCTGCCATCCCGGCGCTGCTCCTCTCGGACCATGTGGCGACTTCAACCGCGAGTACTTCCAGTTGTCCTTGACCAAAGCCACTTGCCCGTCGTGTTCCCACAGGAAGACGGTGTCGGGCCGGTTCATGTCTGCGCCCTCTTCGGTCAGCAGCGGGGCGAACGAGGCGCCTTCAAGCTCGTGCACCGGCCGGCCTTGGTAGGTTGTCCCAGGGTGCTCCACGCCCGCGAGGTCGAGAAGAGTCGCTGACAGGTCGCGGACAGTGAGGAAGGCGCTCTCTGTCCAGCCTTTGCGGATGACGCTGGAGTGGTTGACGAAGGCAGCCGCGCGAATGCCGCCGGATGCGACTGTTCCCTTGTGCAAGTGGTATGGCCCCATCCCAGCTTGCGCCCAGCCAGGACCGTACGTCACGAACGAGTCGGGCCGGCCGAAGTTTTCTAGGTCGTTGTTGATTCTCTCCGGTCTGCGAGGCGCTCTGCGCGCAAAGTCCAGATCGCTGGAAGCGGCGCCGTTGTCGGACATGAAGACGATGACCGTGTTATCCAACTCGCCGGTTTCATCAAGACGCTCAACAATGCGTCCGACGTTGTAGTCAAGGTTTTCGACCATCGACGCATAGATCTCCATGGCCCTCGAGTACTTCGAGCGCTCCTCGTCGCTGAGGCTATTCCAGGTCCGTGCGAAGGGTTCGGCGGGCTTGTCCCTGGCTTGCTCCGAGATGACGCCTGCCTCGACCGCTCCAGCGATGCGTTGCTTTCTCAGCTCGTCGTAACCGCCGTCGTACTTGCCCTCGTATTTGTCCAGCCAATCCTTGGGAACCTGCAAGGGCCAGTGCGGGCTTGTGTAGGCCATATAGCTAAACCAGGGTGCGGCGTTTTCTTTGCTTTCTTCGAGAAACGAGAGGAACTTGTCGGTGTAGAAATCCGTTGAGTAGAACTCGTTGGGCATGGATTCGAGAGTTTCACCGTCCTCCCAGTAACGCTCTGCCGGAACGTTCGCAAAGTGGACAGCGGAACCGAACTTGAGGCCAAAGGATCGATGGAAGCCCTGAGCTGCCGGACTCAGCTCCGGCGTCTCACCGAGGTGCCACTTGCCCACCATGTAGGTGCGGTAGCCGGCGTCTTGAAGAAGCTTCGGAATCGGAACGATGCGATCGGTCAGATGCCCCTCATAACCGGGTTTTCCTCGGCGAGCTTCGACCAGCGGATCGCCGTTGAACCGAGCTATCGTAACCAGCTGCGTCCCCATGCCCGCTAAGTGCGGATGGGTGCCGGAGATGAGAGCGGTACGAGTTGGAGCGCAGCTGGGGTGCACATGAAAGTTCGTCAGCCGCACGCCGCCAAAGGCAAGCTCATCTAGGTGCGGCGTCCGAATCTCGCCGCCAAACGAACCAAGGTCGGTGTAGCCCATGTCGTCGGCGACGATCAGCAGGATGTTGGGCCGGCGAGCCTCGGTGCTGTCCGCCGTATCGTCTTGACGGCATCCCGCTAGCACGGCGAGGCATAGGACTGCATGAATGTGAAATCGCGGGACTCGCATCTTCCTCTCCTATCCGCCCTCTCCTTCGTCGGGCGTTTGAAGCTTGTGGTATTGAAGCTCCTTGCGTGCTTCATCGAGTCGCTTGCCCTGTTTGAGCAACGCCAGGATTTGCTCCTCGGCTTCGTTAATCTGTTCCGCCGTCGCGAGGACTTCTTCTTCACGGAACTTGGGAATGGCGACAACCCCGTCGCTGTCGCCGACCATGATGTCGCCCGGCGTTACGCGGGCGCCTCCGATATTGACCGACGACCGGTCTCGGGCCCGCTTCAGTTTCGACCTGCGGCTAAAGATCGACCCGATGCGGTCCGCGCCAGTCGAGGCGCGGGGGCGAGAGTAGATCTGGCTACAAGTGAGGGCTCGCCCGACGCTCAGGGCAAGGTGCTGAAAGAGGCCAAGACAGAGAAAAGCACTCCTCTTGGGCGCCCTAACGTCGTCGTTCGCGGCCGCTAGTCCCGTAGACACACCCGGACCTCCGTGGCCGAGCCTGCCTTTGATTCGGAGGTGCGAGGTGGCCGGGCCGATCATGGAGGGGTAGATTGTACCGCTGCTGTTGCATGGCGATAACAAGCGATCCAACGAACGACCTATTCTCGGCCTTCTCAAACCCTGCCCAGAGCGCTCTAAGCCCTTCCACACAGAACTTTGAGCCTCTTGAGACCCTTGAATCTTCGCGGGTAAATTGATTGGCCGATTGTGCCGAATTCGCGCGTGCTACACTCGCTTGGCGAACCTCGGCACTGGGCATCTCAGAGCAAGCGGACAATTGCAACACGAGACCCATTCCATGTTTGCCGCCAATTGATCACGCATGGAAGCAGCGAGCGATAATGTGGCCGCTCGATAGCACCGGCAGGTATGAAGTAGTCTCCAAGACTGACCGTCGGGGCAGGCCCCTACGTACAGTTATCTGCCTGGACACTGGGTTGGTTCGCAACGACCCAGTGCCGGACGACGCCGAGCTCGCGCAGTTCTACGCCGAGGACTACCGCATAAGCTACAAGGGCGCTCGGAAGCCTCGCCGCCGCCAGATTCTGCGCAATTTTCGACGCGCGGCAGCTTATGTGCGCTCTTATCGGGATTTGTTGGAACCCAAGAGCCGCGTATTGGATGTAGGAGCCGGCTCGGGTGAGTTCGCATTCCTGATGACGTGGCTCGGCAAGACCGTCACAGGAATCGAGCCCAATGTCGACTACGCGGCCTATTGCAGGGACGAGCTCGGACTGGATGTACGCACCTCCCATCTTGCTCCGGACCTGTTCCGGCCCGGGCAGTTCGACCTGATCCGCATGAACCATGTATTGGAACATCTGAACAACCCGGTAAGGTATCTCGGCGAGATCGCCAACTGGCTTGCTCCGGATGGGCTGCTGTACGTCGAAGTGCCCAACATCGAAGCCGACTGTCGCAGCAAGTCGCGCGGCCGCATGTTCCACTATGCCCATATCTTCAATTTCAATCCGTGGACGTTGCGAGCCTGCGCGGGTCTGGCCGGCCTGACCGAAGCGCCAGAGACCGCACGGAAGTCAGCAGGGACCACAGGCGCTTTCTTCCGCCCAGATGCCGCAGCCGCCGAGTCCACCAAGGTCAAGAATCCACAGAACGCTGACCACGTGCGGACATTGATCCGTGCGCATTACGGAGGAGCTTTCAGCAAGGGAAAGGCGGCCAAGCCGATTCGCAAGCTCGCCGGCCAAATCGAAGAGAGTCTGACGGGGCTGTTCTTGGGCTCGCCAGCCTCTATCGCGGAGAGCGTGGCCCGCGGACTTCAATGATCCGGGATAGCTGGCGTGCAGTCTGCGCCGACGCTGAACTCGGCAACCTTCGTCTGGACGACGTTCGGCACGCGGTAGCCAGTCAGGCCGTCACCTCCGATGAGAACCTGCCGTTGGTCGACAAGGCTCTGGGCAGTCGACGGCACGGGACTACGGCGAGCTACGCCAATAGTGCCGACGCGTATCTCGTGGAGGCAACGGAACAGGGGGAGCGATCATGGCCAAGTCCATCGGTGTGCAGCGATGTTGTGCCATAGAATCGGGGTGGCTCTAAGTCAGTCCGAGTAGCTCTCCCAATCTCGTTTCCTGTTGAAGTGGTCGAAGGTGCTCTGGGATGCTCCTGTCGGGATCTGTTCGAAGAGCAGCACCCCCGGCCAGAACAGGTCGATGAAGCCCGAGCGGTTGTCGAGCTTCGCGACATGCGCCTCGTATCGCGCGACGCTCCGACTCCGCACCCCGATCACGTCGAAGAAGGCGTTGTAGAAGCTCTACGTTTCGCCCTTCTCGTAGGCAGCGTCCTTGCAGTCCTCAGCAAAGGCGGCCGCGCGTACACGAACCTCATTCCACGACCGGCGCTTCACGCCACCCTACCCGTTGTGCGCCGTCTGTTGGACGGTCTGCCGTTAGTCGAAAGCGGATGATCGGCGACAGGCGGGACAGATCCCTGTCTGACAGTGCTAGCACAAGTCTCGATCATGCGTGAAGCGCGCCCGCGAGCAACTCCTGCTATTGCTCGGTTGCGCGCGACCCACATACGCGTTCAGGGATAACTATCGCGCCGAACCCGGGCGATCATCTTCATGAGTTTTTCGCCGTCTACGAGATTGATCGGCTTCCCTTCCGCGAATCGTGCGGCCTCGGCCGTGAACGTTCCCGAACAAACGATGAAGACTCCCCCGGCCGATTCGGCGGCAAGAATGCCGAACATCTCTCTTACCGTCGCGACGCCGACGCGCCGGTTGCGCCAGTTCTTGCATTGGACTAGATATGTCTTTCCGCCCTTTCGCAGGCGAATGTCCACGCCGCCGTCCGCGCCATCGTAGGCGTTCTCGATCACCATGAATCGGTCTCTTCTGAACGCTTCTGCCGCGAGTTCCTCGAATTACTTCCATGGCAAATCTCGAATGGACTCTAGACTCCGTTGGCGATCCAGAAGTCGCCTTTTGCGACGGCGTTTGAAGAATGACGACACCGCTGTCAGCAGGAAGGGTATGGCAACGGCCGTGCCGATGTAGCTCGCCTTGCTCTGCAGGGGCACAAGAATCGCCGCCCAGGGCGACTCGATCGACATGGATGGGAATACGTACACGATTCCGCCACAAGCGACAGCGGCGATGGCTGCGCTCACCCACCACGGGAGCAAGCTCAGCTTGAACAGGAGACCCTTTTTCCTTCGCGGCATCAGTAGGAATCCATCAGGATCTTTGGGTCAAGCGACGATGGCGGTGTACTTCGACGCCCAAGATGTTGCGTGCTGCGTTCAATTGGGTCCAATGACTCCGGTCTCGTCGCGACTCTCCTCGCGAATTCGGTCGAGGATTACGCGCACACTCGGCCTCCTTGCGAAATCGAGACTCATCTGGCTGTCGTCATGAATGGGATATTATGCCGGGATCGCACCCTGTGGCGTTCCGGCCCGAGGCGGTGACGATGCGGGCGGTCACACCACTGCGCCCAGACCGTTCTTCGCGACCAGCGTCAACAGCTTGAGCGAGGCTCCCCGCGGACGCTTCTCCCCGCGCTCCCACTGGCTCACCAGCCCGGTCGTCACGTTGAGGTAGCGGGCGAAGACCGCCTGGCTCGCGTTCTCGCGTAGCCGGAGCGCACGAATGTCATGCGGTGCCATCTCCTCGACTGGCGTCAGGCACATCTCGTCGAACGCCCGCATGGCGCGCTTCGACATCAAACCGGCCTCGGCCAGTCCGAGCGCTGCCTCGTGTGCGGCCGCCAGCGCTTCACTCTTATACTGCTTGGTCATCGCACTTCACCTCGATTATCGCCCCAACCGCCTGCGTCACCGCGAGGCCCACCCGGTGGAGCGGCAGCTACTCGCCGCCCAGTCACGGTGTTGGCAATCACACGGGACGCACCGTTGGTGCACTTCCCGGCTGCGCACAAGATGATGCAAACGCCCGTGACTTCAGCGACTTACGGTTCGCGCGGTATCCGCCCATCCTAGGGTTCGAATACCCAGCATCGTCGGCGAACACGTTGGACACGGCCGCAGCGCGGGCACCAGATCGGACTATGGGTACGACGCACTCGCCCGATGTGCGCTTGCGACGGCCCATTTGAGGCCAAGTCGCGTCGTTCGGAAGGGCACCCCGCATTGACAAGTACCACCGCCGGTGGTAGCGTGCATGCCAGTGGCGCACGGATTGCACCGGCGCGAAGCGCTGCGACAGCTGTCTGCTTTCCTGCTCGCGTCCCCGCTCGCCGTAGGGGCGGACAAACCGGAACTAACCGATTCGACTCAACTCGCCAACGTCTTCGACTTTCGCGACCTCGCTCGCCGCTTGCTCGATCCAGTGGCTTTCGACTACATGGCCGAGGGCGGCAAGGACGAGATCTCGCTCGCCGAGAACCGGCTCGCCTTTCGTCGCGTCATTCTGCGGCCGCGGTTCCTGACGGACGTCCACGAGATCTCCGTCTCCACCGAATTGCTCGGCCGCGAGATGGACTCGCCGATCTTCGTTTGTCCAGCGGGTGGCAAGAACTGCTTTCGCCGTGACGGCGAGGAGGAGACCGCTCGCGGCGCGGCCCTCGCCAACGCGATGTACATCAGCAATGGCGGCGTTGAGGAGTTTCTGGCATCCGGCGACGCCCCCGGCCACTGGTGGCAATACACGACAGGAGGCCAGTTCCTCACCGAAAACACGATGCTGGACTTCGTGGAGCGCTTGGAGGACTCGAACTGCACCGGCATCTGCTTCACCGTGGATAACATGCTGGTCTCGCACCGTGAGCGATCGATCCACAACGGCCTCGTCCGGACGTGGTGCAATCTGGGAGCGATTCCCCGTGATGAGGACGGAAATCTCGTCAGGAGCCCGAGCGATCGCACTTGGATTACCGGTGAGTACCCCGGGCGTGTCTCTCCTACCCCAACCTGGGATACAGTGAAGCAGCTGCGAGACATGACGGACCTCAAGATCATGCTCAAGGGCTTGATGATCGGCGAGGATGTCGAGAAGGCTGTCGCGGTCGGCGCTGACGCCGTGGTCGTGTCCAATCACGGCGCACGCCAGCTCGATCACACCGGTTCGACGATCGAGGCCTTGCCGGAGTGCGTGGAGGCTGCGAGCGGCCGCATGCCGGTATTGGTGGACGGCGGCTTCCGGCGCGGCACAGACGTGCTCAAGGCCCTCGCCATGGGAGCGACCGCCGTCGGTGTCGCGCGCCCCTACCTTTGGGGACTTACGTGCTTCGGCAGTGAGGGCGTCGCGCGCGTCCTGCACTTGCTCAAGACCGAGCTGGCCCTCGACATGGGCATGTCGGGCGTGGCAAACATAGCGGACATCGACGCAAGCCTGGTCCGCCGGCGAAACTGGTCGTACGAAGGAGGACTACAACCATGACAAGACGAGAATTCTCCGCTTCCTGCGGATCAAGCGTGGCTGCCCTGCTGGGAGCGGCGCGGGCTATGGCGAACGCTGGAGGTTCGTACCCTGTCCGTCGCCGTAAGCGGGTCGAAGTCCTGTATCAGTCGCCCGAAGGTCATCCGAACGGGCTGGAAGCCACGCCGGAAGGCCTTTGGCTCGCAGAACAAGTCTCCGACCGGGCGTACCTGCTCGATTGGGAAACCGGCCGACCTCTGGCCAAATACGAGACACAGTCATCGAACACCAGCGGCATCGCAGCAGGTGGCGGCTTTGTTTTCATGGGAGCCAACGGCCCCGCCCACAGACGTCCCCGCCGCCCTCACGACGTCGCCCAAGGCGGGCGCATCGTCAAGCTCGACGCAAAAACCGGGCAGCACGTCTCCAACTACCAGACCCCCTCCGGCGGGGGGGTGCATGGACTGCTGTGGGCCAAGGATGCACTATGGATCACCCAGTTCCGGCCCCTAAAGGTAGTCAAGGCCGACGCCAACCTGAACACCTTTCACGATTTCGACTTGCCCCTAGGCCGCCCCCACGGCCTGGGCTGGGATGGCGAGCATATCTGGTGCATGTTCTCGAACGACTACCTAGCGCTGAGGTTCGACATCCGGACCGGACGCATCATTGAAGGAGTCGAACTAGACCGCGGCGATCCCGACCCGCACGGCATGACTTGGTGGAACGGAGCGCTGTACTACTGCGATGCAGGCATCGCGCCCGGGCACAAAGACAACCTCAGCAAGCATGGCGGGGCGATCTGTCGCATTGAACTCTAGAGCGCTTGCGCCTGCTGCACTGCTCTTGTGCTCTGCACTGTCGCTCCCAGCAGCCGACAGTGCGATCGTCAAGCCGCCCGAAGGAGCGTGGTTGCCCGGCGCAGAAGTGCAGATCATCGCGAGGGGGGAAGCTGCGAAACTCCTGCTTGACGGCAAGCCTCTGGAGGTCGAAGAACCGTTTCCCGGCGTTTATTCGGTAACTGCTGAGCTGCTACCCGGAGCGCATCGCTTACGTCTGGAGTCGCCCGAAGGAGTGAGCGAGATCAGCTTCCATTCGGGCGCAGTGCCACCGGACACCGCTAGCGAGAAGTACGCGGACCACCCTCCCTCTCGGATCGCCTGCACGCACTGCCACAGCGTCAGCCGCCGCGGCCGCTTCCGGTTTAGCGGGGGCTGCCAGTCCTGCCATCCCAAGGAACCGTTCATCAAGACCCACAGCCACGAGCCGCATGAGCTTGCGAGTTGCGGAATGTGCCACGATGCACACGGATCGGCAACGGCGCAGTTGCTCCTGTTACCTAAGGAGCAGGCCTGCAGGCAGTGCCATAACTGATTCTCGGCAGCCACGTACTTGAGCGCCCAAGCCTCTGCTCTGGGAACTTCGGCCAAGACATCCACCATGTGATGCAGTGCGGAGCAGCCACTCTTCGTGAGTCCAAAGCACTCATGCCGTGTTTCGCGACCACGAATCCCCCGATATTCCGGTGGCTGCGGTAGGACACCGAGCGCACTCCGCTGTGTGGCCGTGCGCTGCCTTGGGGACTGGCATCGAGGTGCGACACCGAATGGACGCTTGGCTGCAAGCACCCGCAAAGCGAAGTCTGTGCTGCCGAGCCATTCAGACAGCACTCGGATACGTTGTCCTGCCCGCCCGCATCGCTGATGTCAACAGCTCACCCGCTGTCCTTTGGTGTTCCTTCTATGCAACGTCGGCCCGTCAGATCGTTCCGCCGACGATGCCGCCGACACGGACCGAGCAGGCGGCAGCCTGAAACCAGTCGCAGGCAAGGACCATAGAAGGTGTCCCGTCAGGAACCGTTCGCTTCGCCCAAGGGGTAAGTCCGGCGGCGTCAGCCGACGACAATTCCCGCGCGGACAGCGTATCGCCCGGTCGGGGTTGCGCCGCGCCTGGGGGGCGCGCACCAGGTCGCTTCTGCGGAGGCGCAACCAAAGATCATCAGCGTCGCTCTTGCTTCTCCCCTCCAATCAGGCCCCTGTGCGCGATGGTATAGCGGAATGTCATAGCTCGATGTCACAGCTTGTCATAGCTCCGCGCCCGATCCCTCGATGCCATCTGCCAGCCGGTAGTGCCGCGTTGGATCCGTCGGTGTAGCACCGGCTTCGTACAGCAGCCCCTCTTCCACCAGCATCCTTAGGTCTCGCTGGAGTGTCCTACGGTTTCTTCCCGGACAAAGTCTCTCGTAGTCCCGAATGCTGAGGCGCCCATGCTCAATGACGTGGCCAACCGCGGCCGCCTGCCGGTCGGACAACCCATGCTGACGCACCAACACGTCCTTACGGATCGCCCGCTCCCCTCGTACCTTGACTTCGTTTAGCTGCGTGGCCAGCCCTGTTGTGAAGAACTCGAGCCACCCGGTAAGATCCATGTCCCGCTCGCGAACGCTTTGCAGAGCCCGATAGAATGCGGCCCGGTCTCGGTCGTAGTACTCGCTGATAGTGAAAAGGCGCTTGAAGTCGTACCCAGCCTTGTACAGGCACAGCGTCGAGAGCAGGCGCGAGGTCCGGCCATTGCCGTCGAGGAATGGGTGGATGTGGACGAGTTGGAACTGGGCGATTCCACTGGCCAGTACCGGATGGACAGAGCTTTCTTGGTTTAGCCAATCGATCAGTTCGAGCATCAAGATCGGCACATCGTACGCAGGAGGAGGCGTGTACACGACCTCTCCAGTGCCTGAATTCACCACGTAGTTCTGAATACGCCTGTACTCTCCAGGCGCGGCAGAGCCTCCGCGGACACCCTCGACAAGATGCTTGTGGATCTCTCGAACCAGTCCTTCGGTGAGCGGCCCGCCGGTGTTGAGATAGGCTGAGACAAACTCGAACGCGTCACGGTAATTCAGGAGTTCGCGGACGTCTTCCGGATCCGCCCCAAGCACTGACTCGCCTGCAAGGAGTCGTTCGCTTTGCTCCATCGTGAGCTTCGTTCCCTCGATGTGAGTCGTGTGGTGAGCCTCGAGGACGAGTGCCCGTTCGCCCATCTGGCGGATCCATCCTTGGGAGAGTGTCGCCGCCTCGAGAAACCCGCGTGCCCGCTCGATCCGAGTGAGGTCCGTCATGATCGCGTCGGATACCGTAAAGCGCGGCTCGAAGATCATTGCGAAAGTTCCTTTTGAACGTCGATCTTTTTAGCGACTGCTGCGGAAATCAGGACCCTGCGAGATTTTCCGAAGATGTCGGTTGATCGGCGAAGATCGGGGATTAGGCTGTCCAAGGCCTCGGCGAGGGGGGAGTAAGCCTAGAGTACCCCTAACCGTCAGCGACGCGCTCGCATCCGCCGACGTCTGGTGAAGGCGAACCGCGGTAGCCGCGTTGGCTCGGCAGACGCCGCGGCGCGAGAGCTGGCCAAGGCAGTGCGGAAGTTCGCCGGGGAGCAGAGACAGGGCCGCTGGTGGGGTGTGCTCAACTGCAAGCGGACACTTGCAGACCATCACTCGATTCTGCGCCTTCCTAGCGATAGAACAGGTCTACCAACGACATTGGAATGGCCGGAACATAGGTGACGACCAGCAGCACGAGCAGGAGCACTCCCACGAAGGCGACGTTGACCCTGCTCACTTCCCACACCTGCGCCTTGGCGATCGAACACGCGGTGAGCAGCACGCTGGCGACAGGTGGTGTTTGCTGTCCGATGCCGAGATTGAGCGTCAGCACCAGCCCGAAATGCACCGGATCAATGCCTGCCTGGTGCACCAACGGCATCACCACCGGCACGACCAAGATGATTGCAGCGGCGGAGTGCAGGAAAAGCCCCACTAAGAGGAAGAAAACGTTGAGCAGCAGCAGGATCACCCATTGGCTGTGGGTAAACGCCAGCAGTTGCTCCGCAAACCGCTGCGGAACCTGGGCGGATGTCAGGTATTCGCCGAGCAGGGCCGAGGTAGACACCAGAAGCATCACTACCGCGGTTTGAATGCCGCCGTCGACCACCGCCTTCCGCAGTGCCCCGAAATCGAGTTCGCGGTAGATCAGCCCGCCAATCACGGCCGCTGCCAGCACTGCCAATCCGGCCCCCTCGGTGGCCGTCACCCAGCCCGAGAAGATTCCGCCCAGGATGATCACCGGCAGCAGCAAGGCCCATGCCGCGTCCTTGAACGCTCGCCCCAGCCGCTGCCATTGGAAGGCTGCCTCCGCTGGGAATCCCCGACGCACGGCTATGCGATATGCCGCCGCCATCAGGAGCAATCCGCCCAGCAGCCCTGGGATGATGCCCGCCACGAACAGCTCCACGACCGACGCGCCCGCCATGACGGCATACAGGATCATTGGGATCGACGGCGGGATGATCACGGCCAGAGTCGACGCCGACGACGTGACTGCCGCGGCAAACTCCTTGGGGTAGCCAGCCCGCTTCATCGACGGGATCAGGACAGAGCCAAGCGCGGCCACGTCTGCCACGGCGGATCCGGAGATCTCGGCAAAGAAGAGCGACGTGCCGATCGTGACCATCGACAGGCCGCCGCGTACGAAGCCGATCAGCGCCGAGGTCAGCGCGATCAGCCGACGCGAAATGCCGCTGGCGTTCATGATGGACCCCGCCAGGATGAACAGCGGAACGGCAATCAACGAGAACTTCACTGCCCCGTCGAAGAGCGTCAGCGGAATATTCGGCAAGTCGCGCAAGCCCGTCTCCAGCGCCATCGCCGCGACCGACGCCAGTCCGAGAGCGACGGCGATCGGCACGTCGGCCAGCACCAGAGCCAGCAAGCCGAGCAAGACCCAGAACAGCGTCATGCAGCACTGCTCCGCTGCCAATCTTCAACGGTGACCGTCAACTCGGCAACGATGAAGAGCACCGCTCCGATCGGGATGGCCGAATAGACGATCTGCGAGGGGAGCCACGGCAGGCTGACGAGGAACGTGCCTCCGAGTGCCGCCATCAAGTCCACTCCCATCCACGCGGCAAGGGCGAAAAAGCCGATGATGGCGCCCTCGCGGAGCACGCCCAGAACGAGCCGGGCGGGCCGTGGCGCTCGGCGGACAAGATTCGGCAGGCCTAGGTGGGCCCGGTGCAGCGCGGCCAACGCCGCTCCGTAGTACGTGACCCAAGCGAGCAGGATCGCCGCCACCTCGTCGTACCAAACAAGCGAGTAGCCGGCCTTTCGGCTGGCCACGCCGACAACGACCAGCAGCGCCAAGGCTACGGTTATACCGACAACAGTGACCTCAAGGAAGCGGCTCAAAGCCACGCGCAGACGTTTGGCCAGCAAGCGGCTAGTATCACTGTTCCGCCGGAGCGAGGGCAAGTGCCTTGGCCACCATCTCCCCGCCCCGCGGCACCTCGCTGGCGAACTCTTCGAAGAGCGGCCGGCCTGCGGCCAAGAACTGCTCCCGGTCGCATTCGTTGACTGCGATTCCCGCGAGTCGGAGATCGGCTAACAACTTCTCGTCCAGAGTTTCGGCTTGCTCGTAGACAAAGGCTTGGATCTCGCGGGCAGTCGAGGACAAGATCTCTCGCACGGGCTGGGGAAGGGATTGCCAGCGATCCCGACCGGCCAGGAGAAACGCCGGGGTATACACGTGAGAGGAGAGTGTGAGAAACTGCTGGACCTCGTGAAACTTCTGGCTGTGAATCTGGCTCAGCGGGTTCTCCTGCCCATCAATGACTCCAGTCTGCAAGGCGATGAACGTCTCCGAAAGCGACATCGGCGTCGGATTGGCGCCGAAAGTCTGGAACAGCCGCACTCGCCAGCGACCGCGGGGCGTGCGCAGCTTGATCCCGCGCAGGTCCGCGGGGCCCTCGATGGGGCGGGAGTCATTGGTGATGTGCCTGAAACCGTTCTCCCAAACAGCCAGCAACTCATAGCCGCGAGCGGCAGCGTCGGGAGCAAGGCGTGGCCATATCAACTCCCGCTCGATTCGCCTCATGTGGTCGCGGTCCCGCACCAAGTACGGCATTTCGAACAGGCCGAAGGAGGCTACAGCCGACGACATGATCGTGGACGGCAGCGAGAAATCCACCGTGCCGAGCTTGAGCTTGATCAACAGCGTCTCGTCATCGCCCAACTGGCTGGAGCCGAACACTGTGACCCGCCCCAGGTCGCCCAGGCGCTGATTCGCGCGATTGGCGAATTCCTCCGCGGAAATCGCCGTCAACGAGCCCGGCGAGGCTACGTGGCCGAGACGCAGGTCAAGTTGAGTCCGCTCTTCCGCGCAAGCCGCCAATAGAAGGGCCCACGCAGCGAGCGCGCATAGCGGCCGTCTCACACCGGCATCTTGCGACCGGCGTACTTGCGGCCCTTGGCCATGGCCATCTCGCTCGCACCGGCACCGATGCGAACGCCTTCATCGAACATCTCGGTGACGTCGTGCTCCCGGACAGTATTTAGGAACGCCAAGCCGTTCTTCTTGCAGGCGTTGAGCACGGTCGCACGGGCCTCCCGCATGCGGGGATGCAGGGATCGGTTCGGCAGGTGGCCGTCGGGCAGGCCGAGAGAAAGCGCCATATCGCCCGGCCCCCACTCGGCAAAGCCAATGCCGGGCACGGCGGCGACCTTGTCAGCATTCGCCAAGGCGTGCTTGTCCTCAATCTTCAGCCCGAGCAAGAACTCGCCTTTCGGGTTGAGCGGCCATGGATCGGCCTTCTGCATGTACTCTTCGCGAGACACGCCCCAGATCTCCGACGGAAAGCCCTGGCTGCCATTGCCGAGCAGGCCCTCGCCGAGTTCGGGCACAACCGGTTCGGCGTTGGGGTAGCGCGCCGCGCGGACCATCCACTTGATCGCATCGACGTCGCGAGCATGGCAAAGAAGGATCCCGTGAACACCGCACAGCAGGGTCTGCTGGACGACCCAGAAATTGGCGCGCATGTGCATCTCGTCAATCCCGATCACGGGCAGAGTCGCGATGACCGCGGGCGTGCGGTGCCCGCTACGCGTCGGACCTGCATCGACCAAGCCCTGCATGAACCCTCGCAAGGCGCTGAAGTCGAGAGCGCCGTGCTCCATCTCGTAGTTGATGTAGTCGTACTTGGTCGCAGCGGCCTGCTTGCCCTGTTCGTATCCGCCACGTCCGCCGGTGTAGAAGATCATCTGGTCCGCTTCGAGGAGCTCGATGGCCCTGTTGATCCGACGCGGCGCCTTGGCAGGGCCGGTGGCTGCGGCGGCAGCGCCGGCAGCCAATAGCGGGGAGGCGAGGAATTGTTTCCGGGTCATAGCGGCACGATAGCGAGCCAAGCGCCTCTCCGTCAACAATCCTCAGACATTACTTGCGAGGAAACGCCGTTTTCGGCGCGCAATGTGGCCTCGGCGCAAGTGCGTCGACGGCCCGTGGGGGAGGAATGGTCGGGGCGCCGAGATTTGAACTCGGGACCTCTTGCTCCCGAAGCAAGCGCGCTACCAGGCTGCGCTACGCCCCGACTGAACTCTCAGTCTAGCCCAATCGACTGTGGCCTGTCAGTCGGACCCCACCGGCCGGTTCAGCCCCAACTGCGTTCTACGGAATCGATGTCGCCAGGCTAGGTCAGGCGACGCTCAGGCTTCCGCTGAGTCCGTCGGCTCGGCCTCGTCGCTATTTGTCGACGAGTCACCAGGTAGCTTTATCTCTTCGACAAGATCACGGCCCTTCTCGTAAAGTTCACGCCCAAACTGGGTGGCCTGCTTCTTTTGTTCCGAAGCGAACTCACGCCCCTTCGAGGCGGCCTCGGCAAGCTGCTGGCGTGTCTCCCTCCCGGACTTGGGCGCAAACAGGATCGCGCCCGCGATCCCCACCGTCACTCCAGCCACAAACCAAGCAAGATTGCCCTCGTTTCGATGTTTGGCCATGGTCAATCTACCTGAGACTATTGTAGAACACTATTGCCGGTTCCGTTTGGATGGCCTGCCGAGCAGGACGCTGATTCTTCGATTCCACCGCCCAAGCTCGTGTGCTCAGAAACCGCTGATCTCGAACTATTTGGCGGAGGTTTGCACCGAGCGCCAAGCACGCAGATCTCGGCCGATCCAATCGACCCGCCGCCTACTCGCAGACTACGCCGTCGCCGTCGCCATCCCGCATGTACCGGTAGGCGGGGTGCCCCCGCCGCACCGGTGCGATGCCGTGCGCCCTCGCTTCCGCGCAGCTGATGCGACCGTTCCCGTTGTCATCCCACTGCCCGATTTCAGCGCTGCCGGAAGATGTACTCCTAGCCCCGGTCACGGGGTCGCCAGCGACCGCTCCGCGCGCGTGCTTGACCATTTCGTTTGACTCGCAAGCCGATAGCACCCGTTCTAATGCATCTGCTTCGCGCCGGTCTACGGTGAGGCGGTACCTCTGCCGCACCGCAACCACTCGCGCAGCAAACCAGCAGCGGTTTTTCTCGGGCATCCACTCCGCCGCGTCTCGGGCAATCTTTTGACCGCGGTTTACCGACGGGCTGGCAAGCGTGAGATTGAGGAGGTCGTTTGCGAAGCGGCGACGAGTCGCGAGATCCGCGGCGCACAGGCCGCTGTCGTGTGCTTCGGACCGGGCCACCATGTGCTCGATGTCCGTCTCACGCTGGCTGGAGAACCAGCGGCCGGTATACGGGCCGTAGACTCCGCCGTAGTCAGCGATGATGCGATCTTCTACGGACTGCGAATACCGATAGTCGTCTGAATCGTAGGGTGAACAGCGCCGTTCCGGCTCGACCTTCAGGCCGCGCCAAGTCGACTGCGCGTGCAGTGAGTTGGAGACCGTGACAAGAACGACCATGACGAGAAGGCCCAGGTGTGCGATGACTCGACTGGTGCTTCCCTGCGTAGACATGTTCTCTGCGCTCTCTCGGCAGGTTGGATCCGAAGGTGCGGCCAGCCAAATCTTAGGGGTCACGACGTTTCCGGCGGACGTCCGCCGCTCTCGGCCACGCGGGCATGCTCCGCGGCACCGGTCACCCCGGCTGCGTCGCCAAGCTCGGACGGAGCGATTCGAAACATGTCGCGCGACGGGGCAGGCAAGATGGCCCGGGCTGCAGACACCAAAGCAGGTTCGAAAAGGCCCAGTCGATGGCTCACCGAACCGCCGATCACCACAACGTGCGGATCCAACACACAGCACAATGTCCCGATGGCCGTCCCCACGACTGTTCCGAACCCTTCCCAAGCCTTGATGGCAGCGACATCGCCTTGCTCGGCCAGCTCGCCCACCCGCTTGGCAGTGATGGTGTCGGATTGCGCCGATCCGGAGTGCTTCAAGTACTGCTGCACGACTCCATTCCCCGCACCGGCTGTGTCGAAGTCCGAGTCGCCCACCGGACAGTACGCCACCTCCCCGGCGTTGTTGGTCGCACCGGAGTAGATGCGTCCGCCGATCGAAATGCCGCAACCGAACCCGGTCCCCAGCGTGACCCCGAGCACGATCTCGCGGCCGCGACCGGCCCCGTAGACCGCCTCGCCCAAGGCAAAGCAAGCCGCGTCGTTCTCGAGGTGGAAGGGGGCACCGAACTCCTGGCGGCAGAACCCGCCGATGTCGAACCCCAGCAGGTTGGGCAGAGAATCACCGTCTTGCAGGAGCTCATTCTCTAGGTCGAGCGGGCCGGAACTTCCCATGCCGACAGCTACAGGCGCTCCGGTTACACGCGCCTCCAGTTTGGCTTGCTTCACGACCCGCTTGAGGTTCATTAGCGTTACCACGGGCTTCATGCTCGCCATCGTCGGCAACCGGGCGATCTTGCCAAGCCGCTTGCCGGCAAGGTCGAAGGCAGCGGCGGCGATCTTGGTGCCGCCAAGGTCAACGCCGATCAGGAACTTCTTAGCCATTACGAAACCGGATGGTTCGGTCTGCGGCGATCCGCAAGCCGTAGAGCCGCTATGGATCCGATTGAAATGAGTCTAGCGAAAGTCCCGCCACGAAGACCCTCAGCAGCGACGTCCGTCTTTGATCAACTCGCGGACTGACAGGCCGCGCAGACTGTGTGTCTTCTGAAACGCCGCCAAGCGATCTATCGCGGCGCGGATTCTGACAGGGTCTCGTTCCCTGAATGGAACGAGCTCAGCCACAGGACGATCATGCTTCGTGATGACGAATCGCTCGCCTTCTTGAACTCGCCGCAGCAGACGAGAAAGATGCGTTTTCGCATCAGATGCGGTGATCGTTGACACGCGTCGAACCTCGTCTAGCCACCTGACAGGACCAAGCCTTTTTCAGACTAATCGTTTGGTACAGTTTGTTCCGTACCGTCCACTCGTGGCGTATCAGACGGTGCGCGGCAGTCCTCTCAAAGAACCTTGCCCGAGGCCCGCTGGCTTCCCCCGCCGAGAGGCCCTGCCCCGCAGCGTCCGGATCGGCCGTTGCAATCTCACCCTATTCGTCTCAAGATGGAAGGCTTGCAATGGCAAAGCCCCGTATGTGCCCGCATTGCCGGGCGTTCATAGACAACAGCGACAAGATTTGCCCCTACTGCGAGCACGAAGTGCCGATGACGGCCGGGCGGCGGTTGCTGCGCGAGGAGCGCATCCGGAACGCCGGTGCGCAGATGAGTTTCACGACAAAGCTGCTGTTGCTCGTCAACGCCGGCTTATTCGTGGTGTCGTGGGTGCTGACCGCCCGCTTCACCGGCGAGATGAACTTCCTGGGCGGGATTGACGGCCAGGTCCTGCTATTGCTTGGCGGCAAGTACCGCTTGTCGATCCTGCTACACGGGGAGTGGTGGCGCCTCGTTACTGCCAATTTCCTGCACGGCGGATTGATGCACATCGCGTTCAACTCGATGTCGCTGTTCAACCTAGGCACGATTGCCGAAGAGGTCTTCGGAACGGCGCGTTATGTCTCTCTGTATCTGGTCACCGGCGTTTGTGGATTCATAGCCAGCATGATGTGGTCGAACTCCCTGTCGATCGGCGCCTCGGCGTCGATCTGCGGGCTGATCGGGGCCATGTACGCCTATGGACGCATCAGCTTCAACTCGGACTTGCAGTCTGTCGGCAAGCGCTGGATCCTGTTCATCGCCATCTTCGGATTCTTGTTTCCGGCAATCGACAACGCCGCCCACTTCGGCGGGCTCGTGTCGGGATTCGGCTTCGCCTACCTGTGCAGAACCCCGGGCCATGACCGAAACAAGGAGGACATATGGCGCGGCATAGCCCTAGCAGCCGTGGCCACCACGTTGGTGGCGTTCTTCTTCGCCTACCGCAACTTCGCGCTTGCGACGGGCTAGGCGCGGCAGCCTGTCCAGAGGTCAGGCCGATAGTTCAGATCCGAGGGCGGTGCCTTCCAGCGCCCGTGCGAGGATGTCCGGCTCATGGCCGTTGACGATCGAGACGCGCCCGATACCGCCCGCAAGAGCAGATATGGCAGCTCGTAATTTTGCCTCCATCCCGCCCGTTGCCACGCCCTTGGCGATCAGGGACTCGGCTTCGGTCGCAGACAGGCTCGGAATCGTCTTGCCCTGCTCGTCCAACACTCCGCCGACATCTGTCAGGAAAACAACCTGATCGACAGCGAGGCCCGCGGCGCAGGCCGCGGCCATCTGGTCTGCGTTGACGTTGAAGATCGCGCTGTCGGCTCCGCCGGCAATACAGGCGACGGCGGGCAGGAACCCGCGTTCGGTCAGCGTGTCCAACAATTCGGGGTCGACCCGCTCGACCTTGCCGACCAAGCCCAGTTCAGGCGCGAGTTGGGAGGCCTGGACAGTTCCCGCGTCAATTCCTGTCAGTCCAACCGCCCGAGCACCCGCTCCTTGCAACTCCGCCACCAGTTGACGGTTGACCGATCCCGCCAGCACGCGCAGCACGGCATCCATGATCTCCGGGGGCGTGACACGCAAGCCGCCGCGAAACTCGCTCTTGTGATCCAGCCCGGCCAGATAGCGGCTGAGGCGCTTCCCTCCCCCGTGGACCACCACCAAGCGGTGCCCGGCAGCCTGTAAGCGGGTGAGTTGGCGCGCTAGCGAAGAACGGCTCTCGTCTGACTCCAGCAGCGTGCCGCCTAGCTTGACAAGCAGCTTCATTGCGGCGCCTCGTCAAGCAGGCCGTCCGTCTCGCCGCACCCCAGAAGCAGGTTCATGTTCTGCACAGCTTGGCCCGCGGCACCTTTGACGAGGTTGTCTATGGCGGCAACGATCACCACGCGGCGGCTCTCGGGATGGACTTGGAAGCCGATATCGCAGAAATTGGTGTCGCGCACGCTGCGAATGTCCGGCAGGCGGCCCTCCGGATAGATGCGCACGAACGGTTCGTCTGCGTAGTACTTGTCATACGTCGCGCGCAGTTCCTTCCACTCGATCTGTTCGGCAGCCCGTACGTAGATCGTTTCCAAGATGCCGCGATGGATGGGCAGCAGCTGCGCGGTGAAGCTGAGCTCGTACTCGTCCACGTCCGTCGTGTGCAAGATCTCGGGCACGTGGCGGTGGTTCAGGACGCTGTAGGCCGAGAGGTTCTCGGTCACTTCGCAGAAGTGGGTCTTCAGCGACGGGCTGCGGCCCGCGCCGCTGACGCCCGACTTTGCGTCGCAGATCACGCCGGCCGATCGGTCTAGCACCGCCTCCACGATGAGGGGACGAAGAGCAAGGTTGACCGCGGTCGGATAACAGCCCGGGTTTGCCACCAAACGAGAAATCTTGACGACTTCGCGGAAGAATTCGGGCAGTCCGTAAGCGGCTTCGCCGAGCAGTTCCGGGCAACTGTGCTCGACCTTGTACCAGCGCTGGTAGTTGGCCGTCGTGCGCAGGCGGAAGGCCGCGCTGAGGTCGATGCACCGCATGCCCGCCTCCAAGACCTTGGGCGTGGCTTCCATCGCGACGTCCAGCGAGGTGGCGAGGAAGACGATCTCGACCCCCTCTCCGGCTAGGGCCTCCATCTCGAACGGGATGCGCGGGGTGTCTTCGCCGACCGGCAACTCCGAGTCCGCGACAGGCCGGTGCTCCAGCAACACCGGTTCCGCGCCCGGATGGGTCTTCAAGATGCGGAGCAACTCCGCTCCGCTGTAACCGGTGAACCCAACGATTCCAACACGCGTGCGCTTAGCCATCGCCAACCAGCCCTGCTTGTCTGATGTTAGCGAGATTGCCGAGACCGGCGCGTCGCCCGCGCCAGACGGGTTGAGCCGGCCCTGTCCCGCCGCCTAGACGTCGCAGAGCCGGACTGCCTGCGCGAGCGAGTCCAGAGGGTCGCGGGTGGGCATGAATTCGTGGCCCACATAGCCTTGGTAGCCGGACTCCGCGAGGGCTTCCATCACCGAGGGGTAGTGGATCTCCTGCTTGAAGTGCAGTTCGTTGCGTCCCGGATTGCCAGCCGTGTGGATGTGACCGATCAGGTCAGCCATGCTCCGGATGCGGCGGATCACGTCTCCGTTCATGATCTGGACGTGATAGATGTCGAAGAGCAGCTTCGCTCGCGGCGACCCGACTTCCCGGATAATGTCCGCGCAGTAGTCGATATCATCACCCTGATATCCGGGGTGCCCCTTCATGGGATGCGTGTCATCCCTGGTGTTGAGCATCTCCAAGCACACCGTGACGCCCTTTTCCTCGCCGTAAGCCGCCAGCTCCTTCAGCCCCGCGATCGTGTTCCGCGCACCCTCTTCCAGAGAGATCTCGCCACTCTGCGGATCTTCCGCATCGTTCCACTTGTAGCCGTTGAAGGCGATCACACTGGGAATCCCCTCTTGCGAGCAAGCGTCCATGACCTGTTTGGTGGTTTCGATGACGCTGGCCTGGTAGCGAGGGTTGTTGAGGCCCTTCATGAACGGCGGGGCCGGCATGCCATTGCCGGCGATGGCGCAGGTCAGGCCGTGCTTGCGCACTGTCGGCCACTGCTCGGGCGCAAGCAACTCGACACTCTCCAAGCCCAAGTCGGCGGCATGCCCGGCAAGCGTCTCCAGATCCCACGCCCACTGGGAGCCTTCGAACGGCCACAGACAGACCGAGTGGCGGATGCGGCCGTTGACAGCCCCTGTCCATGCCTTCTCGGAATTCTCGGAGGCACCGGTCGTGCAGGACGCGAGCGTTGTGGCTGCGGCGGCGCTGCCGTAGCCCAGCACGCTCCGGCGGGTGGGATGCTGTGCAGAATCAGACTGGTACATGTTCGCGGGCTCCTTCGCTTCGTTCAGCGCTCGTCGAGAGTTCGGTCCTCCGTCAGTCTGACCCGAAGACCGACGAGATTGCAAGCGCAATCATCTCACATAATTTTGTGCTAAACATATACACATGAGAATGCACATTGAACTCGACGATGCGGTCGTCGGCGAGATCGATGCCATCGCCGGACTGCGACGCCGCAGCGTCTTTGTGCGGGAAGCGATCATAGAGGCTGTCGAACGGCACCGCCGCGCAATGCACCTGCGTAAGGCGGCCGGCGTGCTTCGCGATAGCGAGCACGAATGGGACGATGACCCTGCCGCTTGGGTGCGCCGCCAGCGAAGTGGCGACCCCCGGCGCGTTGGATGAGACGATGCAAGTCCTTCTGGATACGACCGTGCTCATCGACTACCTTCGAGGACGAGCTGCGGTTGAGCGGGTGAACCTGCTGTTAGCCCGTGGCGACACGCCATGCACATCGCCGGTCAATGTCGAGGAAATCGTCCGGGGGTTGCGAACGGCGGAAACAACAGCGGCAGAGCAGTTGTTCGATGGTCTCCGTATCTTGCCGATTGGGCGAGCGCAAGGCGGGCAGGCTGGTGAGTGGCGGCGGCAGTTTGCCGCCCTTGGCATTACATTGTCGCAAGCGGATTGCCTGATCGCCGCATCAGCGCATGCTGCGGACGCAGTGCTGGCCACCGGGAACCCGCGTCACTTCCCGATGGACGGACTTCAGATCGAGCATTGGCCCGTTGGGCAGTAGCCGGGCTCAGGCACTTATCATCCGAACGGGAAGTGTGCCGTGAAGGGTAACGGGTCAATTCGAGCGGGCCCTCCTGCCGGCTATAGCCTATTTGGCGGGCCTGCCGCGCCAAGTCTGACGACGCTCCACGCGGCTTGCCAGCAGGAATTCAACCCGTCCGGATCTTCCAGAACAGACAAGAAGCGTGTCCGTTCCCAAGCCGGCTGCCTGACTCCATCAAGCGGAACGCTAGCGATGAGGACTTCGACCACATGAGCGAGTACCAGTACTACGAGTTCCAAGCGATTGACCGCCCACTTGACGAGGCGGACCAAGCGGCATTGAAGAAGCTCTCGTCGCGGGCGAACATAACGTCGAGGTCGTTCACGAACGAATACCACTGGGGCGATTTCCGGGGCAGTCCTCGCAAGCTGATGGAGCGTTGGTTCGACCTTCATCTGTACGTCGCCAATTGGGGAACGCGGACGTTTATGGTGCGACTACCCAAGCAGACCCTCGACGAATCGCGGCTCGGTGAATTCGTTAGCGAGGTTGACGAGGTCGAGGTGTTTGGCTCGGGCGAGAACGTGATCGTCGCCATTACCTTCGATTCAGAGAATTCGGGATACAGCTATGGCTACGCAGACGGCGACGGTTGGCTTGATTTGCTGGCGCCGCTACGCGACGACCTACTCGCTGGCGATCTCAGGTTGTTCTATATCCTCTGGCTGACGGCTGTGGAGCGGGACTTCCTCCCAGACGGTCGGAAGGAGCCACTTCCGGGTCTCGGGCCTCTGTCCGCTCCGCTCAAGGAGTTCGCCGATTTCATCGGCGTCGATCGAGACCTAGTCCAAGCGGCTGCCGAGTCTCCGGCCGTCTCCGATAGTGGCGCAGACAGTGCGGACGCATCGCGTAAGGTCATCGAATCCATTCCAGAGGATGAGAAGTCGGCCTTGCTGCTACGTCTCGTGAACGGCGACACCCACGTAGCCGCAGAACTCCGGCGAAGGATACGCGCTGCCTTGGACGCCTCGCTACGGCGCTCCGGTCTCAATCGCCGAACGGTCTCGGAGATCCGCAATGGTCGACTGGCTGCTCGCAAGGCGCGCGAGGCAGAGGCGGCTAGGCGCAAGGAGGAAGACCGTCTCCGCAAGGCACAGGAGGCCGCGCGAGCACAGCGGGCGCGCTTGGATTCCATGAAGCGCCGGGGAACGCGCGTTTGGAACGAGGTCGAGCGGGAAATCGAGTACAAGAATGCCAGCAGCTACGACCGAGCCGTGCAGTTGCTCCTCGACCTGGGGGCTCTCGCAGGGGAGACTGGTGGCGAAGTCGACTTCGCGCGGCGGATCGAGTCTATCCGCGACAGGCATGAGGGGAAACGAGCGTTCATCAATCGGTTGGACGCACACCGGATCGGGCTAGGTTAGGACCCTTGCCGATACGGCTTCGTCGCTCAGACGAGATCGCCGACGAAGAGACACGTCCGGTGCGGGCTAGGCGCGGCTCGGTCACAGGAGGCCTCGGTCTCCCTCCTGCCGAGTAGCTCCAGCTTTATGTGTGACGTGACGCTAGCTTCGTGCAGCATCGGAACATCGGGTATATTGGCCGCTTGGGAGACCCTCGAATTAGAGGTCTCGAGATCGAGCGCTCGTGTTGTATGTGCGGTCGGGGAACGCCAGAAGACCGCCCAACGCAGCCAATACGCCAACGACTGGCAGCGCTCCCCTCGCTCCGTCCGAGAAGACTCAAATCTCAACAGTCCCATAGCTCGATGGGCGCCTAATGGCCATCCGTCCTGCAGAGAAGCGTCCGTCTGGGGATACCGCCGCCAGCGCCACGGCCCCAACGTCACACTTGCCGACCGTCCTGCACGGCAGTTGGCTCCCTGACCAAGACGGCGGTCGGTTCGCACTATGGGCCGAGAGTTCGGACGAGCTCCACAGGCCTCGGAAGTCCGAGCACCCATTCCAACTGCGATGGAGCGAACTGGCCGATGCCGTATCAGAGTCCTTGCCCTCGTGGCAGGATTCCGGGACTCCCTCCAGTGAGCACAGCCGCGTCTGGGCCACATTGCCCGGCGATGGCATCAAGCCATCGCCTTCCCTCGAGTTGCAGGCAGACTTGGATGGTGAAGTCCCCGACCCAACGTCTTGGGGAGCATGGCAAGTCGATGCAGTTTTCGCTCCCGACCCGCTGACGCTCTTGACCTCGAGCGATCTGCGGAATTCGGAAAGCGTCCCGCACACCCGCATCGGGCATGACCTCAGGTTTTGGGGCCGACTGGTGGTTGCTCTCGAGTGGGTTGTACGCAGGCACGAGTACCTTCCGGCGATCTTCGCCGAGAAAACGAGCAAGGCGAGAGCGCGGCGTAAGGCTCCCGCCTTCAAGTTTGAAGCGGGCTGGGAGCTTGCAGATGCCGCAGAGGAAGGCATCGTCAAGGAGTTCGCGCGGTCCATGCCCGGAGCGTGCCGGGCACTCCGCGCGGGTGCATCGGCGGATACCGGCGGAGCGTTGACGTTGCACGAGCCCCAAGCCCTAGTGCGGCATTTCCTAGCAGTACAGCTCCAGCGCATGGTCCTGCGAACCCGCTTTCCCAGATCAGCCTTGGATCAAGTTGAAGGCTCGTTCATCGCTCGCGCACTTCCCGAAGCTCGCGTACTTCCCTATGCTCGTGCAACGTACCGGCTCTCCGAGCCCTTGCCCATCGGGGAGCCCGACTGGGCGCAATGGAGGCGCTGGCGCGATCGCATCCAACGGTCCTCGTTCGGGGCGGACGAAAGGGTCTGTTTCCGATTGGCCGACCCGCACCGGGCCTCGCCCAACACCTGGCGCTTGGAATGGCTGCTCTCGTCACGTCGCGACCCCTCCCTTCTGGTCCCCCTTTCGGACTTTTGGGGATCCGCAGATGAGGCAGGGCGGCGCTCGCCGCGCGGCGTCCGGGAGGTGCTGCTCCAACTCGGCCAAGCCTCGCGAATCTACGGCAGGCTCTGGGAAGGGATGAACAGCGGCGCACCGGCAGGAGTGAACCTAGACCGCGATTCGGCGCTGGAATTCCTCAGGACTCACGCCCCGGTCCTTCAGAGCGCCGGATTCAGGGTCATCGTGCCCGCTTGGTGGACCGCCAGCGGCCAGCGCCGCCTGCGGCTGCGCTTGGCTCCGCGTGCCTTAGGCTCTTCCGAGAGCGCGGGGACAGAGTCCTCTGGGATACTCGGCTTCGACACACTGGTCGAGTTCCAAGCCCAAGTCGTGCTCGACGGGCAACCGCTCACGCGACAGGAGTGGGAACAGCTTGTGGCCTCGAAGGAGGGACTCGTCCAATTGCGAGGCCAGTGGATGGAGTTGCGCAGCGAGGAGGTCGCCCGTCTCGAGGAGTATTGGCGGGCCGGTGACGGGCTGCGGAACATGACGGTCGCCGACCTTGTTCGCGAGCAGGCCGGCTCGGACAGCCTCGAGATTGATCCCGCGTCCGATTTCGGGCAAATGCTCGCGGCGCTGGAAGGAAAGGGCGCTCTAAAGATGCTCGATCAGCCGTCCGGATTCGTCGGCGAACTGCGCGGCTACCAAGTGCGGGGATATTCCTGGCTTGCATACCTGGAACGACTCGGTTTCGGAGCCTGCCTGGCAGATGACATGGGCCTAGGCAAGACCATCCAAGTACTCGCGACAATCCTAGGCGACAAGAACCGAAACCCGAATTCTGGGCCGACTCTGCTGATTGCGCCCACTTCTGTTCTAGGGAACTGGTCCCGGGAGACTCGGCGATTCGCCCCCACCCTGTCGGCGTACATTCTCCACGGGCCGGAGCGGCCTAGGACAAAGGACGCTCTCGCGGAAGCGATAAGCGGCAAAGACATCGTCATCGCTTCGTTCGGTGTCGCGCGCTTGGACGCGGTACGCCTGAAGGAGATCCCGTGGCACAGGCTTGTAGTAGACGAGTCCCAGAACATCAAGAACCCAAGCGCGGTGGTGACGAAGGCCGTGCGCAGCTTTCAGGCACCTCGCAGGGTAGCCCTAACCGGCACGCCGGTCGAGAACCGGCTCATGGATCTGTGGTCTCTTTTCAGCGTCCTCAATCCGGGGTTCCTGGGGAACGCGACCGCGTTCCGAAAGGAGTTCGAAGGGCCGATCATGCGGTACCAGGACAGCGCGGCAACGCAGCGCCTGCGCGGCATGGTGCGACCGTTTATATTGCGGCGCATGAAGACCGACAAGTCGATCATCCGCGATTTGCCGGACAAGGTGGAGCAGAATTCCTGCTGCAATCTGACGCCCGAGCAAGCAGCGCTCTACGAAGCGGTGGTAACAGACCTCGAAGGGAAGCTGTCGGACGCCGAGGGAATCGGCAGGCAGGGTCTGATGCTCTCCACGTTGCTGCGTCTCAAGCAGATTTGCAACCATCCGGCGCAGTTCCTGCAGGACGCCAGTGAGTTCTCGGAATCGCGCTCTCACAAGCTCGCGCGGGTCTGCGAGATGTTGGACGAGATCGAGGCCGAAGGCGAGAGCGCCTTGGTCTTCACGCAATTCACCGAGATCGGCAAGGAACTCGACGCCCTCTTCAGAAGGCGGTATTCGGGAGCCGTCTACTATCTCCATGGCGGCACGCCCCGGGCGCGGCGCGAGCACATGGTGGAGGAGTTCCAAGACCCTGATTCCGAGCGAGCGATTTTCGTGCTTTCGCTGCGTGCCGGCGGGACGGGCATCACCCTCACGCGAGCAAACCATGTCATCCACTTTGACCGCTGGTGGAATCCGGCGGTGGAAAACCAGGCCACGGATCGGGCCTTCCGGATCGGCCAAGAGAAGACCGTGTTCGTCCACAAGATGGTGACGATGGGCACGCTAGAGGAGCGGATCGACGAAATGATCGAGTCGAAGAAGCAACTCGCCGAGGAGATTGTCGGCAATGACGAGTCGTGGCTGGCAAAGCTCGACAACGAGGCGTTCCGGAATCTCATCGCACTGAACCACGGCGAGGCGGTGGTCGGATAGGAGAAGTTCCATGGCGAGCAAGAGCAAGACTTGGTGGGGCAAGGAGTTCCTAATCGCGCTCGAGGACTGCATGGACTCGGGCCGCCTGTCGCGAGGCAAGAGCTACACAGCGCCGTACCGGCGGCGGAGATTCTCCATCCAGAAGGGCAAGATCTCGGCCACGGTCATGGGCAACATAAACCCACACTTCGGCGTCTACGAGACTCCCTACTACGAGGTCGAAATCGCGCTGCGGAAGATCGCGAAAACGCACTGGCCTAGAATCCTGAAGCGCTTGGGCTCGAACGCAAACTGGGTTACACACCTCGTTCTTGGAGAAGTCCCTCCCTCAATCGAGGAGGCGCTCGAGGGAGCGCCGGTCAAGTTGCTGCCCCGCACGCACCGAGAGATTCAAGCATCGTGCTCGTGCCCCGACTGGGTGAATCCGTGCAAGCACATCGCCAGCATCTACTTCCACGTAGCCTCGCTGATTGACCGCGATCCACTGTTGCTGTTCGAGTTCCGCGGGCTGGAGCGGTCCGAGCTTCTGGAGGCCGTCGAGAAGTCCGAATTCGGCGCCGCGCTGCAGGGCGAGGCCGATAAGGCACCTCCTGATCTGGCGGCTTCGACTCGCGAGCCGCGCTACCCGGCCGTGCCCGCCGAGCAGAGCGACGCCCCCGCATCGGACCTACGCACTTTCTGGCGGGGTCGCCCTCTGCCCAAGGAGACCGAGGCGGATCGCCAAGTGCCGCCAGTCTCGGCTCTGCTGCTGAGGCGCGAGGGCGACTACCCAGAGTTTTGGCATCGCGAGAAGTCGTTTCTCGACACAATGGCGGCAATCTACGAACGCGTGGCTAAGGGGCTGCCGCCAACCAAAGGCTCGGGGCCGGGAAACAATCTATAGTGGCCCAGACTCGGCGGCACCACTCTGCATCCGCTATTCCATACCGTCCCGGCACTGGCCGATCGCACGCAGCCAGCGTGTTCGGGCCACAAGAATGCAGACCGCGGCTGTCCCGTCCGCCGCCCTCCGGCGAGAGCAGATCGACCCTCCGGCGCTGCAAGACCCGCGCACTCCCCCGACCGCACTCATCCAGCTAGCGAGGCTCATGGGCGACGGTGGTGCGATTGAGGGGGACATCTTCCAGACGTTGCTTCCGACCGCTGGGCCAATCGATCTCGACCACTACCGGCTGCTCGGCGCTGCCTAGCCCGAAATGCACCGGTCGCAATCCTGACGAGGCGTAGCCCGCCGCGCTCTTCACCCAGCGAGTCTGTCCGGCAACGTGGACCCTGGAGCCAAAAGCGTCACGCCCTGACCGTTCGCCGACCAGTTGCAGGGCGATCCACGCGTGCCGTTGCTCGGATACGTTTCGAAACAGTTTCGCTGGCTCGCCCAAGGCGCTGACCACGACATCCAGGCGACCGTCAGCGTCGAAGTCCGCTACCGCCGCTCCGCGGTGGGTGCCGGCCGCGCCAACCTCCACGGCCTCTCCGAAGCGCCCGCCGAGATTGCGGAACACTGTGTTTGGCTGGCGATACACGAACGGCTCGAAGTCTTCCACCAGATCGTTGACATGGGAGTTGGCCGTGAACAAATCCAGCAAGCCATCGTTGTCAAAGTCGGCGAATACATTGCCCCAGCCTGCGTAGGATCGCGACGCTTTGGCCAGCCCAGAGGCCACCGTCGCATCACGGAAGGTGCCGCCAACATCTCCACGAAAGAGCGGGAACGTCTCGTTGCTCAGGGCCGTCACCGAAAGGTCCGCCAAGCCATCGCCATCGAAGTCGCCGACGTCCACGCCCATTGACGCGACGGGGCGACCGTGGTCGAGAAGCGCCGCCCCTGCTAGCAGGGCGTCTTCGGTGAATCTGCCGTCATCTTGGTTCAAGAACAGGAAGTTGGGCAGATTGTCATTGGTCACGAAGACATCCACGCGGCCGTTGCCGTCGAAGTCCGCGAATGCGGCACTCATGCCCCGACCGGCGAACGCGCCCAGGCCAGCTCGCTCCTCGACCGGCTCGAAGCGGCCCGAGCCGAGGTTGCGGTACAGACGATTGGCGATGGGAGTCAGATACTTCGGATGGCAATAGACTCGCAAGCCGCGCTCGCGGTCTCCGCAATAGCGGTCGAAGTCCGGCGTCCAATCGGCGTAGTTGACCACGAACAGATCTGCAAGCCCGTCACCGTCGTAGTGGAACCACCCGGCTGCCACGGCCCATTCGGTGCTGGCAATTCCCGACAGAGCCGTGATGTCCTCGAACGTACCGTCCCCGAGGTTGCGGAAAAGGGTGTTCTGGAAGACACCGGCGACGAACAGGTCTGCGTGCCCATCGTTGTCAAAGTCGGCTGCCGCAGCCCCCATGGAGTAGCCGAGCCCCTCCACACCGGCAGCCTCAGTGACATCCTCGAACCGCATGCCGCCGAGATTACGGAAGAGTCGGTTCGAGTATCTCGGCGATTCCTTGCGCATGCTCTCCCCAGCCGCGCCGTTCGTGAAATAGATGTCCTGCAAGCCGTCGCCGTCAAAATCGAAGACTGCCAGCCCGCCCGCCATTGTTTCGATCATGCGCTTCCTCTCGGTCGGGGCGTGGTGCAATGTGAAGCCGATGCCGGAGTCTTCTGTGGCCGGGCGGAAACGAATCTGCGCAGGAGCCATAGCCGCCGGGCACAGCACAGCCAGCAGCGCCGTGCAACAGGCCCCTCGCGAAAGACGCATCGCCAAGTTCAAGCTTAGTTGGTCAGCATCTCGAGACGGGACTTCCCCGCGGTGTAGGCGGCGAGGTTGGCTGGGGGCTGGAGCGTGTATCGACAGCTTTCAAATGGAACTATCTGCTGTTTCTCCAATGCCTTGCGCTCCGATTTGACAATCTCTTAACTTTGTGCAAGAGTTTAACCGTTTAGTGCTCGCGCCTGTCAAGGCGAAACACACGGTGCGACAGGGGTTGAACAGAGTGGCGGTCGAGAGCGCGAGCTTGGCAGCCAAACGCTCAAACGGAGGATTCACGAATGACAAAGCAAGCGCTTAGCTTGTGTGCCATGGCCGTTGCCATTACGGCGTTGGTGCTAAGCTCGGCGGCGCCAGCCTCAGCGCAGGTGCTGTACGGCTCAATCGTCGGAACCGTCTCGGACGGAACCGGCGCTGTCGTTCCAGGTGCCAGTGTCAGCGCGGTAAACGTTGGAACGGGCTTGGAACTGACCTCGTCGACAGGCGGGGACGGGCTGTTTCGTCTGGTAAATGTGCCCATCGGATCCTACGACGTGGAGATCACGTCGGATGGATTCCGCACTCACACCGAGACTGGTGTCAGCGTCACGGCGAACGCCGTGTCACAAGTCGATGTCGGCTTGGTCTTGGGCCAAGTGACCGAACAAGTCACGGTCGAGGCTTCGGCCGCGCAGTTGCAGACACAGAAGGCGGACACTCGTTCGGAGATCACTCAAAGAGCGATCACGAACTTCCCGCTGCCGAACTTCCGCAACTACCAGAGCCTGGTTAACCTCGTGCCCGGCGCGACGCCGGCAAGGTTCCAGAATTCTATCCTCGACACTCCCGCGCGTGCCCTGAGCACGAACGTCAACGGCACCAATCGCAACAATAACGTCACCCGTATCGACGGTGCGGCCAGCATCAATGTCTGGCTGCCGCACCATGCCGGCTACATCGCGCCGGCCGAGACCATCGAGACCGTGAGCATCACGACCGGCTCGGGCGAGGCCGAGCAGGGGCTTTCGGGCGGGGCGTCGACAACGGTGATCACCAAGTCGGGCACCAACGAACTGCACGGCTCGGCGTTCTGGTTCCATGACAACGACAGCATGCGAGCGAAGAACTTCTTCGCTGCTGACAAGCCCACGAGCCACTTCAACAACTTCGGCGGCACGATTGGCGGGCCGTTCGTCAAGAATCGCTTCTTCTACTTCTTCAGCTACGACAACACCTCCCAGGCGGTCTCGGGTAACCGCACCGGCGACGAAGTGCCGACTATGGACCAGCGGATGGGTGACTTCAGCGCCTACGACGATGACATCTACAACCCGTACACGGGCAATCCCGACGGCACTGGCAGGGCACTCTTCCCCAACAAGATGATTCCTGGCAGCCTGCAGAGCCCGATCGCCCGGCTGGTCCAGACGTACATCCCCGAGCCCAACCAGCCCGGCACGAACAACAACTTCCACTCTTCGGGGTCTCCGCCGTTCGACCGTGCCTATTACGACTCCAAGATCAATTTCACGGTCAACGACAAGTACTCCCTGTGGGCCAAGCACGGCTTCATGGACGCGCCGGTTTCCGGCACGCCGATCTTCGGCGACGCTGGCGGACCCGCTCCGGGCGGCAGTCCGGGCGATGCGGAGACGTACGTAAACCTGGGCACGTTCGGGCATACCTATACGTTCTCCCCAACCTTCCTCTACGATGGGGTGGTCGGATACTGGAGGCAGGACCAATTCGTCAACCCAACCGATTTGGGCAAAGACTTCGGCCTGGGAATCCCGGGACTGGGAGGACCCGATCCGCGCCAAGTCGGCTTTCCGCGGATCCAGCCTGGGCCCTACACCCGCTTGGGCGCACCCGGCTGGCAGCCTCTTGAGCGCGTCGAGGAAAACTACACGACCAGCCAGAACTTCACTTGGATCAAGAACACGCACCAGATTCGCTTCGGGTTTGACGGCATCCTGCTGAAGCTGGCGCACTGGCAGCCCGAGCTTGGCGGCGGTCCTCGTGGCGTGATCGATTTCAACGGCGATGTCACCTCGCTCAAGGGCGGCGCCGCGCCGGGCCAGTTCAATTCCTATGCCGCCTTCCTGCTCGGCGAGACATCGCGTATGCGCAAGGCGATCCAGCACGTGCTGGCGACCGGTGCCGAGTGGCAGTTCGCCGGCTATATCACCGACAGGTGGCAGGTGTCACAAAACGTGACACTCAACCTCGGACTGCGCTACGAGTACTATCCACTCATGTCGCGCGCCGGCAAGAAGGGTATCGAGCGCTACGATCCCAACACCAATCTGATGTACTTGGGCGGTCGCGGAAGCGTACCTAGGAACGCCGGAATCGACGTCAGCAGCGGTCTGCTCTCGCCGCGCGCAGGCCTTGCCTATCGCGTCGACGACAAAACAGTGATCCGAACCGGCTTCGGCCTCAACTACAGCCCGATGCCGTTCTCGCGCCCGATGCGCGGACAGTACCCAATCACGGTTGCGTTCGACTTCGCGCGCGACAACACCTTCGAGCTGTTCCGCAAGCTGTCGGACGGGATTCCGCCGGTGATCGGCCCGGACCTAGACCAAGGTGTCATCGACGTGCCCTTTAACGCCGGCTTCCGCAGCCCGTACGAAGGCACCCTGAACCGCGGCTACATTGCTTCTTGGAACTTCACCGTGGAACGGCGTCTTCCGGGCGAGGTGATTACCTCGTTGGGATACGTGGCAACCCGGTCGGTGGACATGCTGGCAGATCAGGACATCAACGCGTCGAGGCCCGGAGAGGGCAACGCCGGCCGGCCCTATGCTTCGATCACTGGACGAAATCGTGCGATCAACATGTGGGACAGCTACCTGAACTCGGACTATCATTCGCTTCAGCTGGCCATCAACCGCAGCTTCTCGACAGGCGTCATGCTGAAGGGAGCGTACACTTGGTCGAAGGCCATCAACATGGCCGACGACGAGGGCTGGGCCGGCGTTGGCTGGGACCACCCGGACGTGTTTGATCGCAACCGGTCCAGGGCGGGCTACGACAGGACCCATATGTTCCAGATGGGCTTCGTCTACGATCTGCCGTTCCTCCAGAACAACAACACAGCGGTTGGAACGGTGTTGGGCAACTGGCAGGTCAGCGGCATCGTGGCTATGTTCACGGGCGTCCCGAGAACCATCTTCGCGTCGGGCTCCTCGTTGAATGCCCAAAGCGCGTGGCAGACTGCGGACCAAGTCGGCGCCGTCAGGAAATTGGGTAGCGTCGGCCCCGGAGAGCATTACTACGACCCCAGCGCCTTCGCGCCAATCACCGAGCAGCGCTTTGGCAACTCGGGTCGCAATATTCTCGACGGGCCAGGCGTGACGAACCTCGACTTGAGCATCTTCAAGAAGTTCCCGATCGGGGAGACGGCCGAAGCCCAGTTCCGTGCTGAATTCTTCAACTTCACGAACACCCCGCAATTCGGCAACTTCGCCAACAACGTGAACAGAGGAAACTTCATGACGATCACCAGTGCGTCAAACCAGCGCGTGGTCCGGATCGGGCTGCGGTTCAGCTTCTAGTTCGACACGCTGAGTCGGCTTATTGTCGGGGCCTGCCCGCGGGCAGGCCCCTTCCCTTTGCCGAAGTCCCTACTAAGGGGGAGCGCAGAAACAATATAGCAGAACACTACTGTCCCGTTAACTGGAAGAGTGCAACGTACAAGACATCTTATATCAGTGATATACGGGTAGGTTTCTGATGTGAACGACTTCAGCGCTCCGGCTGTCGTTCGATCATCTTATGTGTTCCGCTTCGGCGGACCGGG
>JAJEHF010000096.1 GCA_022823865.1 Bryobacterales bacterium | reverse complement strand
CCCTACGATGGCAAACCTAGCGGAAAAAGTCAAGCCCCGGCGAAAAAATTCTCTCTGATCGCGAACTCACTCTATTTCAGTCACTTACGATCACTTACGATTTCGTCGCCAGTCACGGACTCAAGTTAATGCCATTGGGTGCGAGGTGTCATCGGCGGGCGATGGGTTCAGCCTGCGCTCATACTGATGCGTCGACACGCCGCCGATGCTAATCAACGGAAATCGGCCACCACAGCGGGAAAGGGCTGGCGCGAGCACACGATGGTTTCGACCGGCGAACGGGTGTCTTCCAATGTGCACCCGGACGTGCCCACGATATGTGTGGCCGTCCATGGCTCATAGCTTCGATCCAGAACCTGCAGCCAAGTCGGAAGTACAAGGCCGGGGACATCGCTGACACGTGACTCAACCCGCCGGCGATGCTGGCGCTTGTCGCTGCAGGCAACCTCGATCTCCACGAGATCTATCGCTAGACGCGCCGCGCCTGCGCGGCAGCAGTCGCGAGTAATCGCTGCCGGATTGGCCGAGCAGCGCAGAAGCGCTTTTTCCCGACTGGGGTTGACAGCTGTCGCAATACTCTGTAGTATAGAGTTACTCTGCAATCCAGAGTACATCAGTAATCTAGAGTCAAGGAGGACTCGATGACCGACAACACTCAACTCAAGGAAGATATCGCGTTTGTTCGTGCCGCGGCCGAACGATCGGAGACGCGATCCGTTCCTGCGATCTATCTCTTGTGGGCGCTGCTTGGTGGCGTTGGCTTCGTGCTGGTCGACTTTGTCGACGACTATTCGTGGATCGGCACCTACTGGCTCTTTGCAGGGCCTATCGGATTCGTGCTCTCGGTTTGGCTCGGGATGCGCGCGGGTCGTAGCGCCGGCTTGCGGGATCGCCGGACAGGTGTCCGCCATAGCCTTCACTGGCTGTCATTCATGACCGCAGGCCTGCTTGGGCTGGCCCTCGTCAATGCAGGGCAACTGACGTGGGCTGGGTTCGGGTCCCTGTGGGTCCTGCTGCTCGGGCTGACCTACTTCCATGGGGGCCTCTATGTCGAGCGCCGGATGATGCCTATCGGCGTTCTGATGGGGGCCGCGTACTTGGTCACGGTCTGGGTTCCCGGCTTTGGCTGGACCACTGCAGGTATAGTGCTCGCCATCGCGCTTGTGACCGGAGCCCTGCTCGGAGCGCCGAAGCGTGAAACGGCCAGCTGATCCCGAAGTGCCTGCTCTTGACGAGCTCGACCTCCTCAACGGCGTCCTCGAGCATCGCGTCCGGCTGGCGGCGTGCGTCCTGCTCTCCAGGCACGACGCGATGTCTTTCACCGGTCTCAAACAGGTGCTTGGCGAGACGGACGGCAGTCTCGGCGCGCATCTCCGCAAGCTCGAGGAGTCCGGCTACCTGGCAGTGGAGAAGACCTACCGTGATCGACGGCCGGTAACTTGGTACCGGCTCAGCGAGAGCGGTCGGACCAGACTCAAGCGGCACCTCTCGGTACTGACGAGGCTGATCGATCAAGCGGCGTAGCCGCGACCAGTCTCCCGCTCTAGGCCGCCCATGTTCGTCAACGCCAATCGGCCACCACGGGGGTCAGGGCTGGCGCCGCCGCACGATGGCCTCCACCTGAGACAGGGTTTCCTCCAATGTGCGCCCGGACGTGTCGACGACATGAGCGGTCGTCCACGGCTCGTAGCGTCGGTCTAGGACCTGCTGCCAAGTCGGAAGTACAAGGCCGCGGACATCGCTGGCGCGTGACTCGATCCGCTGGCGATGCTGGCGCTTGTCGCTGCAGACAACCTCGATCTCCACGAGATCTATCGCCAGGCGCGCAGCAGTCGCGTGCCAGTAGTTGCGAGTAATCGCTATCGGATTGACCGAGTCGACGATGACGGTATGGCCGATGGGCAGATTGTCCTCGGCGAGATTGCGAGCTGCGAGATATCCCTCTGGCCCCGACACCTGCAGGCCCGCGTTCCGCATCGCCTGCTCGATCGTGTCGATGCGCAGATGTACCGCCCCGATCCTCCGGGCCAGTGATGTCGCGATGGTCGACTTGCCCACGCCCGGCAGACCGCCCAGTGCGATCAGCATCGCACCACTTCCGAGGTCGCTCCCGTCGGTCACGTCCGGTCGGGAGCTTCGAGTCGTGCTCACAGAGAGGCGGCCGGACCCACCCGCACCGTGATCACGTCCGTATCGTGGAACTGCTGGTGGCGCACGGACGAAGCGTAGTGGCGCAGCAGGCGCAGGGAGATCTCCTCCTCGACCGGCGGGCCGGCAACGCGTTCGCCGAGTAGAGCCAATCGATCCTCCAGGTTGGTGTCGTCGGTTGCCGCCGCGAACTCGAGATTGACCGCATCGCCGTCGTTGCGCGCCACCACCAGCAGATGTCGCCCTGCCTTCGGCCCGTCGTCTGCCTGTGGCCGGGACAGGGTGACCAGCATCTCTTCGCCGACGCCCCGGATCCGGTCTGTCATCTCCGGGGTACGCTTCCCGCGTGCGGCGAAGTCAGACAGGAAGTCGTCTACCTCCGTGAAATTCTCGAATGTCAGTTCTGTCTTCAGGCGCCGGGGCCGAGGCCCTTTCAGCTCCACGAATTGCATCAGGATGATCACCGTCAGGCCGCCGACCGTCATCCCGTTCCCGAGTAGCTCGCTCCACGCGCCTTGGAAGTACTCAGGGAATATCCAGTCCATCTGAAAGGCGAGCCCCAGCCAGAATCCGAGGCCCACGGCGAAGCCCTTGCGATAGTCGAGACCGTCGTGAACAAGGATCCGGACGCCGAGGATGAAGAGAAACGCCATCAATACGATGAAGTACGCTGCGACTACCGGACCGGGAATCGCGATGATGATGGCGACAAGCTTCGGGAGAAACGCCAGCCCGGCGTACATCACCCCGGCACACACGCCGACGACACGCGCCGCCACCCGAGTGAGGTCGGCGACCGCGATACTGCTCGCGTAAGTCGTGTTCGGCACTGTACCTAGCAACCCCGACAACAGGTTGCCTAGGCCGTCGGCGGCGAGCGCGCCTTGAATGGACTGGAAGTCGATGGCGCGCGGCTTTCGCCAGGAGATCCGCTGGATCGCGATCCCGTCCCCGATCGTGTCCAGTGCACCGACGAGCGTCACGATGACGAATGCGGGTAACAAGGCCCAGAAGTCGGGACCGAGGCTGAGGTCGATGCCGGGCCACGCAAGCGCCGGCAGCCCTACCCACGCCGCTTCCAAGACGCGCTTGCTGTCGTAGATTCCGAAGGACACTCCGCCCACTAGGCTGCCCGCTACCAGCCCCGCCGCCGCGGCCCAGAGCCGAAAGGCTCCGCTAGCACGCATCGAGATGGCGACTATCACTGCCAGAGTCACCCCGGCTGTGACCGGCGCGGCGGCCGACGCAGCCTCAGCCGGCACGTCGGTTAGCCTGCGCACGATGATCGGGGCCAGCGTCACCGGAATCAGCATTAGCACTGTGCCCGCCACAGTCGGCGTGAAGATCTTCCGGAACAGGGAGAGCTTGGCCGCCAGAACGAACTGGCAAAGCGACGAGATGACGATAAGGCTCGCTAGGAGTTCGCCGCCGCCCTGCTCGAGTGCAGGAACGCAGACGCCGAGGAAAGCGCTGCTGCTACCCATCAGCAGGATGTATCCGGAGCCCAGGCGTCCGACGCGAACGACCTGAATCACCGTGGTCACTCCACTCACAACAAGGGCCGAGAACACGACCCAACTGAGATAGTCGTCGCTACCGCCGACGGCTCCGACCAGCAGTGCCGGCGTCAACACGATACTGGCCGCAGTGATCGCCACGTACTGCAACCCGAGCCCGACAGAGACGGGGAGTGGCGGCCTCTCGTCCGGTTCGTAACGGACGTCCTGAACGTTGTTGGCTGTGGATTCCACCGTTACGAAGTGATCCTAGTCACTGGCCTGCGCCTAGTGAAGAAACAACCCTCGTAGCCGTCACACCAGACCTAGTGATCCAGGGAACGAACCCGTACGTGCAACGCTTGACGTCGCATGCTGAGGTGATACCACCGGCACTGATTCCCTCGGCTTGGCACCGAGGCGTGGACTGAGACTTGGCAGCCGCTACGACCAAATACAAAGCTATCAGAAGTTGAAGTGTCGGATGCAAATGAGCCCCATCGCATATAATGTTTTTTACAATCGTTGACGATCAATAGGTGAGTCACGGAGATGGGTCATGATCGTGTCAGTCGAATAGCTCGCAGCGGCCAGCACGTCGGTCGCTCCAATCCCGAGTTCCGCAGCTGCATCGTGGTTCAGGTCCCGCAGAGGGGAGCCGAGAAAGGCGAATCCGCCGCTGGCCGGATCGATAGGCCATGCGCGAACGCAGCGATGCGGGGACGACTGTTTGCCTTGGCGGTTGTGATGATCCTGACAGCGTATGCCAGTGAATCTGCGGCGCAGACCGGGGTGTACCTCCAGATGGACATGGGAGCCACCATGGCCCCGCAGCTAAGGGTAGAAGGGTCGGACAACGACTGGAGCACCAAGTGCGACCTGATCATCAATCCGCTGGGCCTAGAGACCGGCAGCGAGTGCGACACTGCTCCGCCGCATACGTCGTGGACCAATGAGTTCGCCGGTGCCGCGGGCTTCGGTGCAGGGACAGCGCTCGGCTACGACTGGGGAGCGATCAGACTCGAAGGAGAGTACTTCCACCGGATCACGGCCTATAACGCCCAAACGGACTTGGGCATCTTCGACGACGTGACGCTGGACAAACGCGACCAGGAAATCGAGCTGGCGGTTGGCATCGTCGATGACCTGCGCTCGCACAACCTCTTTGCGAACGTGTACTACGACTTCGGGTCCACGTCTGCCTGGATCCCGTACGTTGGCGCCGGCGTTGGCTTGGAACGGGCAGTGCTTGACTACGCCACCATCTGGAAGCGTAACGACGATCCGGAGCGGATCGCGACCTTCGTGGACCCCGCGCTGCGTGCCAAGGTTGCCGGCACGACGACGATCGGCGACGCCCGGCTGACTGATCTCACGGTGGGCTACCAAGTGCTGGCCGGCGTGGATTATCGACTCCGTGAAACGGTTACGCTCGGCATGAAGTTCCGCTGGACCGACTTGGGTGAATTCGTGAGCGATCCGACGCCTTGGAATCAGCTGCGCAGCCATGAATCGAGCGTCGGCCGCGGCGAGCCGATCCTGTACCAGATCACGACTCAAGACAGCAGGTTTTGGGGCTTGAGCCTCAGCTTGAAGTATTGGTTCTGAATTCGGGCGCGCTGCCCGGCTGTACGTGGTCGGCCCAGCTTGTGGGTTTCCACGAGAGGGTCGGCTGAGCGGGCTGTCTTGACGGAGGCCGCGACCAGGGAAGCTGGGTGCGCCCGCGATGCGCCCCGGTTCGCTATTCTCACCTCGCGGACTGCGACCGACCAGATTCCCGAGTGTCACTCGCGCTTGCAGCACCGCGCCCCGCAAGGCGAGGATGCCTCTACGGAAGTAGCTTCTACCGCACTTGCTTCCGTCGGACCGGAGAGTTGCGGGCCGGCCGGCTCAATTACGCATTGCTCGGCTGGCTCTGTTGCATTGTACTTCAATGCATAGTTATGCTATGTATAAGGTAGGGTCGCTTGGCGGCCGAGGCTGGGAACGGAAATGGACATCAGCAAGGACCTAGTGGCCGCTTCGGCGGCACCGCTCGTATTGGCGATTCTGGCGGAGGGCGACAGCTACGGCTACGCGATCATCAAGCGCGTCGGAGAGCTGTCGGGCGGGCATCTTCAGTGGACCGACGGAATGCTCTATCCGGTGCTGCATCGTCTCGAGCGGCTCGGATACGTCGAGGCCCGCTGGGCGAAAGCGGAAAGCGGCCGGCGGCGGCGCTACTACTGCATCACCAAGGCGGGCCAGGCGCACTTGCAGACACAGAGGCGGCAGTGGCAGGCGGTAGACGCCACGCTCCGCGAGATCTGGATGGAGTCTTCGTCGCTCCCCGTCGAATGGCCGCCATTACCGCAATGGAGAGTTGAGGCGACATGTTGACCCGCGACGAGGCGCTCGAAGCGCAAATCAGCCACTGGCGGAGCTGGCTGCGACGGCGCCCGGCCATCCGCGATTCGGATGTAGAGGAACTTGAAGGCCACCTGCGCGATCTGGTCACAGACTTGCGCGCGGCCGGCCTCGCCGCCGATGAGGCGTTCCTAGTCGCCGTCAAGCGGCTGGGAGACCTCGACGCTGTCTCGCGCGAGTTTGCGCGCGAGCACTCCGAGCGGCTATGGAAGCAGCTCGTGATGGCCAAGGACGCGGACGGCGAACCAAGCGGTAGCCCTCTGCGCGAGGGCACCGTTGTGATAGCCCTGGCCGCGGCCGCAGGCGCGGCGATCAAGTTGCCCGAGCTGTTCGGCTATCCCCACATAGGGTCGGGAGACGGGTTTTTTGATGCCGCTACGTTCTACTTTCCCAACGTCAGCTTCTTCGTGTTCCCGTTCTTGGCAGGCTACTTCGCATGGAAGCGTCGGCTCGACAGGGCTGGGTGCGTCCGACTGGCACTGACATTCGCCGCGGCCGCCGTCGCCATCAACGCCCTCCCATTCACGGCGGGAGGCCACACGCAAACGCTCGCCGCGCTGCACCTGCCGATCGCCCTGTGGCTCGCCGTAGGCATCGCTTACTCAGGTGGACGCTGGTTCGATGGAAACCGCCGCATGGACTTCGTGCGCTTCTCCGGAGAGCTGTTCATCTACTACGTGCTGATGGCATTGGGCGGCGGCGTCCTCACCGGATTCACCGCAGTCTCCTTCGCCGCCATCGGTGCGGACGTGGAGTGGTTCGCGCAGCAGTGGATGCTCCCGTGCGGGGCCATGGGGGCAGTCATCGTCGGGGCATGGCTCGTAGAAGCGAAGCAGAGCGTCGTTGAGAACATGGCGCCCGTTCTGACGCGCCTCTTCACACCACTCTTCGCCGTGGTCTTGCTCGCCTTGCTGGCAACGATGGCCTGGACTGGGAGTGGCATCGACATGGACCGAGAGGTGCTGATCGGCTTCGACCTACTCTTGGCGGTCGTTCTCGGCCTGCTGCTCTATGCGATTTCGGCGCGTGACGTGCAGGCCCCTCCGGGGGCATTTGACGCACTTCAGCTCTTGCTCGTCGTCTGCGCTCTGGTAGTCGATGCCGTCGCGCTTTCCGCCATAGCCGGGCGGATCTCCGAGTTCGGCTTGAGCCCGAATCGGGCGGCGGCCCTGGGCGAAAACTTGGTTCTGCTGGTGAACTTGGCGTGGTCGGCGTGGCTGTACGCGCGGTTCCTTACCGGCCGCGGCACGTTCTCCGCCCTCGAACGCTGGCAGACAGCCTATCTGCCGGTATTCGCCGTGTGGGCGGCCTTCGTCGTCGTTGCGTTTCCTGCGCTGTTCGGCTTCGTGTGAGGCCGCGACAGACGAGGAGCATTCGGTGTTGATGCAAGCACAGTGGCCGTTCGCGGCGGCATATGAGTCCGATCGAGGCCTTTGGTTGCGCCGTTCAGGCGGGAATGGCGCGCGTCGTCGAGCCTCCAAATCACGATCGTGACCGGCGCGAGTAGACCCATGGAAGAGAACGTATCGGACGGAATCGTAAGGGGGCGGTCATGAAGAAGTGGCACAGACACTTACGCGGCACGCTCAGGATGGCCTTGACATGGGCGGTCATAGGGGCGCTCGCCGGAGCGCTCGTAGAACTGCTGAACGACCTGTTACCTGGGGGCCTTCCGATGGGATCGCTCTTCGATGTCTGGCCTCCGGTACTGGCAATCGCGGGCTTTCTCGGCGGCGCGCTCGTCTCCTCAGCGCTCCGCCTTGTGGGGCGGAGTCGGATTCAGTGAGTCGGCGCTTCCTCGATTCGGCATCTGGCGGCGTTGGCGTTCCCGCACTCAACGGCCACCTGCTTAGAACGAGTCTTCGTCTGTCACACGGTGCAACTGCAAGAATGGGGTATGCCTAGCGAGACATGGTCGGCGCACGGGCAGCGAGCTGCCCGTTATGAATCACGTGCAGGCATGACCTGGAAGTCTCGCCCAGAGGGGAAGCGCTGATGAGGCTAGCTGTCGCACTGCTGTGTGTCGTTGGGTTGCAAGCGGCGGATACAGTCGACTTGGCTTCCGAGAGCCTCATCGCAGAGGGCTCGGCACAGTTCGCCAAGAGTTGCGCCGTGGGCTATTGCCACGGCTCGGAGGGCCGGTCGGCGCGCGGGCCCGCGCTGCGCGACCGGGTGTGGGATCCGAGCGAGCTGTTTCGCGTCACGGCCGAGGGCCTGCCCGGCACAAGCATGCCAGGCTGGGAGGACGTCCTCACCGCGGAGGCCGTATGGGCGGTCACCGCGTATGTGATGAGCCTGTCCAGCGAACCCCCGGCAGGTTCGGCAGCCATCGTTGAGCTTGGGGCGGCGTTCGACTCCCCCGAGTCGCCGGAACTGTCGGCAGGAGCCTTGCGCGGCAAGCAGCTCTTCTTTGACCTGACCCGCGAACGCCGCTGCAGCGTTTGTCACCAACTCGACGGCCTGGGCACGCCGGTTGGACCCAACCTAAAGATCGCAGCCAAGGGGAAGACCCCGCAGGAGTTGGAAAGTGACGTGCTGGAGCCGCACGGGCGCATCGCTTTCGGCTTCGAGCAAGTTCAGGTTGAGCTGCGCAGCGGCGAGACGCTGGCAGGGGTTCTGGCCGAGGAGACCGAGACCCACATCCGCGTTTTCGATGCGGCGTCGGTGCCGCCACCGCTGCGCTCGTTCGCCAAGGCGGACGTCAGGCGGCAGCAGACTCGGGCGCGTTCCTCGATGCCTGGCGACCTTGACACGGTTTACACGTCCGACGAGATTGCCGACATCGCAACCTACCTCAGCGAATCCGCCGGCGGTTCGTAAGGCCCGGCCGGCGCTGTGCGCCGAGCCATTGCCGCCTGCGGCGGGGGTCACTGCCGGGGCAGGGCAGACCACCGGTCTAGTTCGCCCTCCAATTTCACGAGCTGATCGCGGTACGCGGGGTCGTCCGCGAGATTGCGGCTTTCCAGCGGGTCGGCGGCCAGATCGAACAACTCGCGGTCCGGCCGCGGCAGGGGGTAGGGCTGCCGGAGCGTGTCCGCGTCCATGCCTTGCCAGTTGCGGACGTTTCGCGCCGACACGAGCGGCTCGTCCTTGGTGTGATTGCGGATCAGTTTGAAGCGTTCTCCGCGCACCGCCGTGAGGTGGTTGTTCTCGTGATGCTCGGAGAAGACAAGGGTCCGGGCCGTCCGATCCCGCCCGGCCAGGCGCGGGCCGAGGTCGATACCCTGGCACGAACTCGGCGCTGCGCCGCCCGCCAGGCCTAGCAGCGTCGGGCCAACATCGATAGTGGACGCCAGCCCGGTGTCAACTCTGCCGCTGCCAGCGACGCCGGGGCCGCGCATGATGAGGCTGGAGTGGGTGCCCCAGTCGTACAGCGAGAATTTGGCCCGATGCAGCGACGGCCCGTGATCGGTCAGGTACGCCACCACGGTTCGGTCCAACTCCCCGGTCCGCTCCAAGACTGCGATCAGCCGACCGATCTCGTCGTCCATCTTGCTGGTCTCCGACAGGTACCACGCGTAGTGCTCGCGCACTTGGGGGGTGTCCCTCAGGTACGGTGGCAGGCAGTGGGCGACATCGTCGGGCGAATACTCGAATCCGCTATGGCTGCGAAAGGGACGATGAGTGTGGGTCGGGCAGAAGTACAGGCAGAACGGACGCTCGTGGCGTTGCTCCAAGAAGGCTTCCGCTTGCTCTAGGTAGGTCTGCCTGGACGGGAATTCGTGATGGAAGCCGTGCGGCAGCGCGCCGGCCGTTGACAGGTGCCACTTGCGCACCGCGGCGTTCACGTAACCCAGTTCCTCCAGCCCCTTCGCGAAGGTCCACAGGTCCGGGCGCAGGGAGAGGCGGGGCGCCTCATCGCCCTGCACCAGTCGCGTGACTCCGGAGACGTGCGGGTACAGCCCGGTCATCACCGCCCCACGTCCGGGGCTGCACAGCGGCGCGGTGGTGTAGCAGTGCGTGAAGCGCACGCCGTCAGCTGCCATTCGATCCAAGTGTGGCGTGCGCGCAACCGGGTGCCCGTAGCAGCCGAGATCGTTCCAGCCGTGGTCGTCCGCGACAACTACCAAGAAGTTCGGCTGCCGCTGCTGTGCCCGCAGCGCGACAGCCGGCAGGCCTGCCAGCAGGCTGCGCCGAGAGACGCTCAAGTGGTTCGTCCGCGCCGAATCGGAACGGGGAGGGAGGCCTTGGATGGTTTGTAGCTCGCGCATGGAACCGCACGCTCGAACGCGTGCCGAAACTCGGCGCGGCCGGGCGCGGTCGCATGGTAGCAGTCCGAGAATGCTGGCGACAGCTTGAGAGCCGTCTTGGTACAACCTATAAGGTACGTTCCAATCCGTCGCCCGTCGTGCTAGGCGGGATCGGCACCAAGGAGTCATCGATGAGACACCCCTCGAGGCACGCGTTCGCTGTCGGGCTGGTTGCCGCCGCCCTGTTGGTTCCTGGACTCTCGGCCGCTTCCGCCACGATTTCCGATCCGGCGACGGCCGGATTCGCTCCCGACCGGCTGGCCCGCATCGACAAGAGCCTGCAAGGGTATGTAAACCGCAACGAAGTACCTGGAATCGTGGCACTGATCGCCCGGCGCGGCCAGATTGTCTATCACAAGAGCTTCGGCCATCGGGACGTTGAAGCCAGTGCGCCGATGTCCACCGATGTCATCTTTCGGATCGCTTCGATGACCAAGCCGATCGCCTCCGTGGCCCTGATGATGCTTTGGGAGGAGGGGCGCTTCCTGCTCCGCGACCCGGTTGCGAAATACCTGCCGGAGTTTGCCGGGATGGAGGTTGCCGTGCCGGTGGAGCCTGGCGACTACGCGCGCGGTCCCTACAAGACGGCTAGAGCCGAGAGCCCGATCACGATCCAGCACCTGCTCACACACACCGCCGGCCTCGCCAATCCTTACCGTGGCGTCACGCGCGACCTCTACAACGAATTGCGCCAGGGCCGCAAGCCCGATGGCACGGTGGGTGACTACGTCGCAGCTTTGGCCAAGCTGCCGTTGAACTTCGAGCCCGGAGAGCGCTGGGAGTACGGGCCTGCCACCGATGTGGTCGGAAGACTGGTCGAAGTGCTCTCCGGGATGACCCTAGACGAGTATCTCAGCAAGAAGATCTTTGGCCCGCTTGGCATGCGCGACACGCATTTCTACTTGCCGGGCAAGAAGCTGCCGCGCTTCGCCGCGCTATACCAGCCGGACGAGGCCGGGAAGATAGCGCTGCAGGAAGCGCCCGACGAGCAGAGTCGCTGGGTGAGGGAGCCGCACGTCTACTTCAGCGGTGCCGGCGGACTCGTTTCGACGACCAGCGACTACTTCCGCTTCCACCAGATGATGCTCAACGGCGGGGAACTCGACGGCGTGCGCATCCTGGGCCCGCGCACGGTGCGGCTGATGACTGTGAACCACACGGGGGACCGCGCGATCTGGCTGCGCGGCGAGGGCTTCGGCTTCGGCCTGGGCTATTCGGTGTCCCTAGATCTGGGTCGCAGCGCGGTGCCGAGCGCCGAGGGCACCTATGGCTGGGGCGGCGCTTACTGCACCGTGTTTTGGGTCGATCCCGAGGACGAGCTGATCGGAATCCTGATGACGCAGGTCCGTCCGTACACGCACCTCAACATACGGCAGGACTTCCAGACCCTGACCTACCAAGCGCTCGTGGACTGAGCCGCTTCCGAGCCATGCCGAGGCGGGCTCAATCGCGCAGGTGGCGGTCGAACCAGTCCACCGCGGCTTGCGCGTAGTCCGGCGCGTCCGCGCTCTTGCCGGGAAACAATGCTCCGTGCCCTCCGCCCGGGATGACCAGCACCTCCACCGCGATGTCGGCGGCGCGCATGCGAGCGGCGATCATTTCGGAATGCTGGAGCGGGACCACTCTGTCCGCATCGCCGTGGATAAGCAGCGTGGGCGGGTCGTCGGGCGAGACGTGGTGGATCGGCGATGCATTCCGATATGCCTTGAACTGGCGCGAAGTCTGCGGGTCGCGCGCCATGAGGCGCATCCCGAAGAGCGAACCGAAGGTGCCCTGGCCGTACTCGCCGTTGTGCAGTACCAAGTCCGTCGGGGGCGCCCACGGCACGATGGCCTGTAGCCGTGCGCTCTCGCGGTTGATCGGGTCGGGATCGTCCGGGTCGCCGGTCGCTGAGAGCACCCCGAGCATCAGCGTGAGATGGCCGCCGGACGAACCGCCAACGCCGCCCATGCGCTCCGGGTCAATGCCCCAGCGCGCGGCGTGAGCGCGCATGAACCGCACGGCTCGCTCGACATCCTCGAGCTGGGCGGGGTACTTGTTCAGAGGCGCCGTGCGGTGGTTTACCGCGAACACCGTGTAGCCGGCCTTTACCAGTGGCGCGCCGAAGACCTCCACTTGGCGGCTGGCCTTCTGCTGTGGCGCGCCGGCGGCGAGCGGAGAGTGCCAGCCGCTCCCGGTGATGTGCACGATCCCGATTCCGTTCGGCCGGCCGGGACGATATACGTCCATGAGCAACGCACCGCCGGAGACCATGCCGAACGGGACGTCGCGTTCGACGCGGGCGTCTCGCTGCAATGGCTGTGGCGGAGAGGCGTCCGCTTTCGCTTCGCTAGACAGCTTCCTCTCGAAGAAGCTCACCATCGCCCCCAGATAGTCCGGAGGGTCGGTAGCGCCGGGAAAGCTTGCTCCGTGCCCGCCGCCTTCGATCATGACCAGCTCAGCTTCGATTGCGACAGTCTCCAGGAGCGCAAGGAACCTCTCGGACTGGCTGTGCGCCACCCGGTCGTCGGCCGTTCCGTGCATCAGCAAGAACGGCGGGTCGTCGGGCGACACGTGCGCTGCTGGCGAGGCCGCCCAATAGGTGCGGTGCTCGGTGGAAGACGGCGCGTCGCGCGCCCCTAGGCGCATCTCTAGGAGCGACGAGACCGATCCGCTCGAAAACCGTCCCTGAACGCGTGTCAGATCGAACGGGGCCGCCCTGGCGAAGATGGCTTGCAACTTGGCGCTCGCGCGCTCGACCGGATCGGGGCTGGCTGGATCGCCGCCCCCGTCCAGCACGCCGAGCATGCTGATGAGGTGCCCTCCCGAGGATCCTCCAACGCCACCGATGCGATTGGGGTCAATGCCGAACCGGTCCGCGTTGTGGCGTACGAAGCGCGCGGCTCTCTGCGCGTCCTCGACCGGTGCAGGGTACGAGTAGCGCGGGGCAGCGCGGTGATTGATCACAAAGACGGTGAAGCCCGCCTTGGTCAGGGGCGGAACGTAGAGTTTCGCGAAACCCGAGGCCTTCAGTGGTGCCGCATCGTACATCAGCGGCGCGTGCCAGCCGCTGCCGGGGATGAAGACGATTCCGATCCCGTTGGAACGTTCGGGGTAATGAACGTCGAGCAGCATCGCCAGCCCGCCGCGCATGGCGTATACGACGTTTTCCTCGACGCGAGCCTGCAAGCAAGAGACGCCGGCGACAAGGAGCAGCAACAAGCGGAGACGCATGGTTGGAGAGAGTCTAGCGCATGCAGAGCCGGCATCTGCTTGGCACAAGGCCCCCGCCAGCGCACCACTGCAAGGGGGCGCTAACCGCCGGGACACGACCGAGCGCCGATTCCGCGGCGCGCTGAATTCCGGCCGGTCCCGATCGGTTATCAGAAATCGATTTGCAGCGTAAAACGGAAGGTCCGCCCGTCGTTGAGCGTGTTGGTGATGCGCCCGAAGCTGGGCGACGTCATGCTGGTGGTGGGATCGGCGAATTGAGGGGTGTTGAAGAAGTTGACCGACTCGGCTCTCAACGTCAGGCGATTCTCCCCGCTGACGGTCCAGCTGCGCGAGAGGCTGGCGTTGACGTTAGCGATCTTGCCCTTGCGGAAAGTGCGTAGTCCCAGATCGCCGGCCAAGTCCCCGACGGATTGGTATGCAAACTTGTCTAGGGAGAGCATCTGCCGCGAAGTGTCGGGATCGCCCACGATCTGGCCCAGCAGCGACTGGTCGAGTAGGTGCGGGCGGTCGCCCATCGCGCCATCGACGTTTCCGAAGCCCGGGCCGTCCGATCCGGTTTGTACCGTGAAGGGCGTGCCCGTCTTGAGCAGCGTCACGGTCGAAACCTCCCAGTTGCCGAAGATGCGGCCGGCCCAGCTCCGGCCGGCCGGCGACTTGTAGACCGCGCGCAGCAGAAGGGCGTGCGGCTGGTCGAAGAAACTCAGCGACTTGACGTCTGAATGGATGTTGTTCGCGGTCTGGCTGACCGCCCTGCGGGCGTCGCCGCCGTTCATCGTGTTGGTATAGTCGCTGCCCAGGTCGATCGACTTGCTGAACCAGTACGCGGCGTCGATCGTGAATCCCTTCAGGTTCCGCATCACGAAGGCCGCCCGGGCCGCGTCGAAATATGCCCGCGAGGCGTTGTGCAGTCGCAACACGTCGTTGTAGCGGGAGTCTGGCCGCCGGACGTTGGTGGTGCGCACTGTGACCGGCACTTCCGGCGGGCGTTCCCCGCGATTGAGAAACCAGGCCTGGAACACCTTGTGAGTCCGGCTGCCGACATAGCCCACCTGCAGGTTCATGGTCCGGGACAGCCCGAACTCCCAGCTCAGGCTGTACTGGTGGCTGTAGGGTTCGACCAGATTGTCCGCGATGTCGAAGAGCGTCGACCGGGACCCCGGGGTCACGTTGGCAAAGGCCGCTCCGCTAATGATGTCCACCAGCTCCGGCCGCAACACCACGAGGCGCACGACATTGGGGGCATTGATGCGGTACTGGCTGTAAGTGACGGGGTAAATCTCGCCGTAGGAGAGGCCGTAAGCGCCGCGCAAGGTGCCCATGCGGTCGCCAAGTCGATAGGCGAAGCCGAAACGCGGCGCGAAGTTGTTGCAGTCGCAGCCGTAGGGCAGGGTCTCAAACTCGTTCACCTCCTGAGGCGTGGTAACGAGTTCGTAGCGCAGGCCAAGGCTTAGGGTCAGGTCGGGCAGGGGCTTCCACGTGTCCGCTACGTAGAACTGGCTGACCCACTGGCGGAAACCGCGATGGAAGCTGCCCACGGTCTTGAGCAAGCGGGTGGGCTTGCCCAGTCGAAAGTTGGTGATCGCGTCGTTGCCGAAGTTGTCCGAGAACTGGGTGTTGCCCCGAATGGCCTGCTGCTCCACGCCGTTGAGCTGGATGCGGCCGAGGTGGAACCCGGCCTTGAGGCTGTGCCTGCCGGTCTCCCGCGCGACCTGCCCGGCACCCCGGAACGTGTTCAGCGCCCGGTCCACCGGGATTAGCGGCGAAGGGCCCTGCCCGTCGATCGCCCTGCCGACCCCCACCGTGGGTCCGAAGTTGTTCGGCTCCGGGATCAGCAGCGAGCCGATACGATCGAATCCGATCGAAAAGTCTGTCACGGTCCGCGCAGACCAGTCCTTGGTCCAAGTCACGCGGGGGCGGTGGTTCTTGATCTCGGTGTCTGGGTTCGCGCCGCGCACGAACTGAAACGCATCCACGCTTTGCGATGTGAAGACATAGCTGAAGCCGAGCTTTCCGTGGTCGGCCAAGCCTTGGTCAAGGCGCAGGTTGGCCGAGTCGGTGTCGACCCGCTGGGGCGCGTTCGTGTTGAGCGCCCGGGGCGCGATGTCGGTCCGGTTCGGCAGTTCAGTCGGGTAGGCCCCTAGCAGCTGTTGGACGATCTCGCGAGTGGCATCGCTGGTGCGCTCCCCGCTGGAGGGGTCGATCAGCAGGGGCGTGCGTTCCTCAGGCAGCGGTACGAGGACGTTGCCGTTGACCTGCCCCCGGATCTTTTGCTGGGAGCCGTTGATCGTCAGGCGAGCCCCCTTCCATGCTGGCAGGCCGACGCGGAATCCGTAGCGGTTCTCGTTCGCAGGCTGGACATCTCCGACTTGGAAGAACGAGCGGGCCGAGAACGCGCTGTTGCCGTGGGTCCAGAAGACATTGCCGTGGACTGCCTGCCCGCGCGCAGGCGGCAGGTGCAGGCCCGGGCGCGGGCGCCGGCCGTATTCGGCACCGTAGTAGTCGCGGCCTGGCTGGAAGTCCGTGACGATCGTGGCGGTCGCGCCCAGGCGGATGTTGAGCTCCTGCAGGGTGTTCGTGTCGACCAAGTTGAACTGAACGTTCTCGTTGCGGCGCGCTTCGCCGGAGCTTGTGTCCTCCTGGCCGAGCAAGTTCAGGTTGGTGCGCTGGGCAGCGGCCCCGCCGTCCGAGGAATCGGTGGCTTCATCTGCGGCCTGCTCCGTGCTGTCCTGCTCTGGCTCGGCGGCCGGATTCGGCGCCTCCTCGGCCGAATTCGCTGGGTCTTGACCTGCGGCCTTCGCCAGCGGCCAAGCAGTAATACATGCAACAGCGAGTGCCGCACCTAGGCAGCGCTTCAATCCAGTGCGGGCCATGGAATCGGGATAGCTCCTCGCGCCCGCAGTCGAACTCGCCGGGAGCGCCTTCGATGTCTACACTTCAATGACGTATCCGACATCGCGAAGGTATCCGGGCTGCGGGCCCACGCACTGGCATCTCGGAGGGATGCGTCGTCGCGGCGTCCGCCAACTTTGGCTTCGGCCAGCCCGCGCACATGCGAGAATCTAGGGGCGAAATGCTCCCAACGCTGCGTCCGACATTCTTGCCGCCGCTGACCCTCGCGGCTCTCCTTGCGATCAACGGCGGCCTGGCCACGCTTGGCTTCGGCCAGGCTCCGCCACGCCCAGACACGGCGCGAGAGGCGGGGCTCGGGGCCGAACCGCCAACACTGCGGGAGGCGTACCCGGCGGCCCTCACCGGCGGCAACTACATGCACAACTACTACTTGCCGCCTGTTGCGAGCACGCCTTGGAGGCCGTGCTTTTCGCCAGACGGCGAGTGGATTGCGTTCTCTATGTCCGGGTCGATCTGGAAGGTCCGTGTCGACGGCGGCGACGCCTACGAGCTCACGGCCAACTCGACCTATGATTCGACTCCCGCATGGTCGCCTGACGGGCACTGGATCGCGTACACCGCAGACGAAGGCTACCGAAGCGTGAACTTGCGCTTGCTGGACACGCGCACGGGGGAGAGTTCGTGGCTCACGCGAGGCGACGACCTCAATCTCGACCCTGTGTGGGCCCCGGATGGCTCGGCCTTGCTGTACGTGTCGACCGCGCCGGACGGCTGGTACCACCTCTACTCCATGCCGATCGAGAACGGCGTTCCGGGCCAGCCGCTCAGGCTGACCGAGAACCACGACTACGCCAATGAGCGGCTGTACTTCGGGTCTCATGACCTGCACATCCAACCGACGATTTCCCCGGATGGCAGCGCGATGATCCTAGTGTCCAATCGAGGCATCCCGCTCGGCTCGGGGGCGTTGTGGCGCGCACCGATACAACCCGATGCGATGGCCAGCGCGACGCGCATACTGCGCGAAGAAACCCTCTACCGCACTCGCCCCCAGTGGTCGCCGGACGGCGCGCGCATCCTGTACAGTTCCCACCGCGGCAGCCAATACAGCAATCTCTATGTGCTTCCGGTCAAGGGCGGCGAGCCCTACCAGCTGACGTTCGGTGACTGGGACCGGTTTGATCCTCGCTGGTCGCCGGATGGCGACTGGATCGCCTACGTCTCGAATCGCGGAGGACTCTCAGAGCTGCGGCTGCTGCAGACGTTCGGCGGCGAGGATCGGCCGGTCGAGATCCGCAGGCGGGTGTACCGCCAGGTACATTTTTTTGTCGATACGTGACTCGTCTGATGGGACCGGATCGTTGCTCGTGCAACTAGGGCAGCCTGTCGCTGGAGTTGCAAGGGCCTGCGCGAAGGGCGCTGGACCGCTCTTCGCAGCGCCCGGCAGGG
>JAJEHF010000042.1 GCA_022823865.1 Bryobacterales bacterium | reverse complement strand
CCCTGCCGGGCGCTGCGAAGAGCGGTCCAGCGCCCTTCGCGCAGGCCCTTGCAACTCCAGCGACAGGCTGCCCTAGTTGCACGAGCAACGATCCGGTCCCATCAGACGAGTCACGTATCGACAAAAAAATGTACCTGTCTGCGCAGGTAAGGGGGGTGCCCGAGACACACCGCAATCGCGATCTGCCATCCTAGATGCGATGAGACTGGCTTGGCTCCTGCTTCTGATCCCTACAATCGCCCTGACCCAAGGCATCGAGGATGGCCGCGTGACGCAGGGGCTTGCTGTGGAGGCTTTCTCCTGCGGAAAGCTCGCTCGGGAGTGCTCCGGGCCCGCTCGCCGGTTCATCGAAGCCCGCTGCGGCATTGTGGTCGCCGAGGACGGCACGCGGATCCAAGTGCCGACCGTTCCCGCTGAGGGGCCGGATCCCACGGACCTGTACAACGACTGCGGCGGACCCGGCCACAATCCATCGCATCTCCAAGATCTCGAGACTGTTGAGATCGATGCCGATGGCGATGAGGTCACCGGCTTTGTGTTCGGTGACAACTACTACGAGCTGTACGTCAACGGCCAGATCGTGGCTCGCGACCCGGTGGGTTTCGTGCCGTTCAACTCGGGCGTCGTGCGCTTCAAGGCCGCCGGCCCCCTCACTTACGCTGTCAAGCTGGTCGACTGGGGCACGCATTTGGGAGTGGGCATGGAATACGACCGCTGGAACGTCGGAGATGGCGGGTTCATTGCTGCGTTTAGCGATGGCACGGAGACAGGCGCGGCTTGGAGGTGCAAGGCGTTCTACATCAGTCCGCTCGAAGACGTCAGCTGCGTCAAGCCCGGCCCGGACACTTCCGACTGCCCGGAAAGGCCGGCGTGCGTTGAGCGTGATCCGGCCTCGTGCCGTGCCCTGCATCTTCCCGTTCCGGAAGACTGGGCAGAGCCGGATTTTGACGACAGCGACTGGCTGTCCGCCACGACCTATCCCGCGAGTGCGGTCACGAACCAGCGCGCCTATAGCGGATACGTGGAGAAGTTCGGCTCGGCGGAGTTCATCTGGTCACGCAACTTGGACCAAGACAACCTGGTCTTGTGTCGCGGCCGCGCAGCAGGCGAGCGGTAGTGTCTGCGCATCCGGCTGCCGCTGCCGGGCGCGTGCGCTAGTCGATGTGCTGAACCGGCGCGCCGTTGACGATGCGAAGTCCCCTGCGTCCGTTGAGGATCGCGACCAAGTCTTCCCCCACCAGATCCAGCGCGCGCGGATCCAAGATATCGCTTCGGCGCAGGGCCTCGACGTCCTTGAACTGACTCCGGAGCAGTTCGACCATCCTTTCGCTATCGACCAACAGCCGCACGGGGATCTGGTTGTCGGCTGCCAGAGTGTTGAGGAAGCACTTGAGCACGACTAGGGCCGCGGCTTCGGTCGCGGTGGCCGCTGGCTTGCGCTTGGCTGGCTCATAGTCATCGGCGGGTTGGTCAATGCCCTTGCGGATCGCGCCCAGAATGCGCTTGACGCCATCGGAGTTCTTGATGCCGCCCAGCCCTCGGAAATCAGCGAGCTGTTCGCGCGTGGTCGGTCGCGCGGTGGCGAGCTTGACTAGGATCTTGTCTTCGGAGATCCACTTGCGAGGCACGTCCGAACGCTGGGCGGTTGATTCGCGCCACGCGATCAGCTCCCGCAGCACGCTGAACGTCGTCGGACCGAGACGCCTGCCGTCTGCGAGCTTGCGGGCCAGCGCGTCGGCATCGAAATGCGCCTTGGCAAAGTGCCCTCCGCGCGCCGACAGTTCCAAGGCCCAATCCGTGCGGCCTAGGTCGCCAAGCCGCTCGCTAAGGACATCGGCGGCCCTGGGAAGATGCGCCACATCTTCGGCGGCGTAGCGGAGCATAGCTTCGGAGAGGGGCCGCTTGAGCCAGTTCGTGCGGCTGTATCCCTTGGCGATGTCGATGCGCAGGAGCTTGTGCAAGAGCTTCGACAAGCCGACCTGCTCTCCCATGCCAATCAGCGCTGCGGCTGCGGAGGTGTCGAGGACCGGCTCCGCGACCACGCCGTAGGCCATGTTCAGGCAGATTTGGTCCTGGTCGACCGCGTGCGCGACCTTCAGGGTCTCCGACGCAACGAAGACATCTAGCAGAGGCTGCAGGTCCCTTGCGGAGAGGCGCACGGGATCGATCAGCCACGTATGCTCGAAATCCGCCACTTGGATCAGGCCCAAGTGTGGCGAGTAGGTCCGTTCCCAGAGAAACTCGGTATCGAACGCGATCAGGCGCTGGCCCTGGAGGCGCTCCGCCAGCGAGCGAACCTGATCAGGCGTGTCGACGTAAGGGATGGCACCGTCAGACGAATTGTTGTCGGTTCGGGGCAATTAGCTTCGTGTCTGCCAGTGTGGGTGCGACCTTTCCAGATTAGCACCGAGAAGCGCAGTCGAATAATTCGGCCGCGGAAGCCACTCGAACGAAGTCCCGGTCGGCACCGCTCGTGATGGCGGCGCAACAACCAGCGCCGGATATCTTGGAACCTCTCGCCCTCGGCTCCCGTTGCGGGGGCCAAGCCGAGACCTCTGGCTCCTGGCAGTGACGGCTCGACCCAAGTCTGGCCTACCGATCTAATGCTGAAGCGAACCAGTCATCGGGTACGACTGTAGGCGCTAGAACCATACGTCAGAATTGACGTACGTCAATCTTGGCGTATGGTAGTCCAGCAGCAGGGAAATCCATTGCAGATCAACCTTGGCCGACGTCTGGATACGAAGGACATCATCAGTCGAGACAAGGAAATCGACAGGTACGGGCGCGTTCGTTAGCGACAAGCGCTTGTTCTCTCTGCGGAGCGACGGAGCGGGCAGACCCACATCCTCTTCGAGATGCACGAAGAGTGCCAATGCGGCTATGTGCCCTTCATGTGGCAGCCATATACACCAAGAATTCCGACTGAAGTTTGAGACTGTGGCAGGCCGGTGTGAGGTCCGACAGTCTACTAGTGCGCAAACTGGCCCGCTGCTTTTGCGCTAAGCCAGTCCGACGAGATCCCGAACCCGCTCATGATGGCGGCGCCGAGGGCGACATTCCACAGCACGACCAGGACCAGCCACCCGACGATCGGGACGAGTTGCACGGCAGCCACCAATACGCCCCCACACACCGTGGCGAGCAGAGGACGTGTGCTCGGCAGCAGGTTCCGGCCGATCGCGAATGCTAGGCCGCAATAGCCGATGACTGAGACGATCGGGAACAGCAAGACCATCGGCAGCGACACCGGCAGGAGCATCGACATCATCAAGCCGATCACGGTCAGGCCGAAGCACGTGCCGAGACCGACGAGAAAGCAAGCCGCAGGGGTTTGCGTGCAGGCGTCGGCCATCACTGTCAGGCGCTGGACACCGAGCAACACGTAACCGAGCAAGCTCAGCGTCAGCACGATCCCGAGAGCGAGCAGGCCGAGCAGCAGCAAGCCGCCAACCAGCCCCGAGACCAACATCCGGCCGATCGACGGGGTGTCCAGTCGCGTTATGCTTCCGGCAACGCTGCCCGGCGTGACGCCGTTCTGCTGCCCCAACACGGTCCACGCATCGCCGCCGATCCGCACGTCATTTGCGCCGACTTCGAGATCGCCCATCACCGTGACGGCATTGCCGTCCATGTCGTCCTCGAGACGCAAGGTCCCGCCGACCACGAGTGCGCTGCCTCCGATCGGGCCCGATGACATCACCGACCCGCCCAGGACCACTGCATTACCCTTAATCTCCCCCTCGTTGTGGAGTCGCCCTAGCAGGAGCAGGGCGCTGTCGTTGACCACCCCTTCCACATGGATCGAGCAACCAATGCAAGTGGTTTGTTCTAGCACCTCGTCCGGAGCGACATGGATGGACTCCAGGACCATCACGCGCCGCGCCGCAGCTTGGAGCGGACTCGTTGCAAGCAGGGCGCTCGCCAGCGCGAAGAGCGCAAGGTCCGTGCGAATCCGCGAACCGCTCACGAGCCTCATGCTATACCAAGGCTCGCATATGCAGGCGCCGCGCCGCCATGCGGCGCTGCTAGGACGCGCTGTTCGAAAGACAGCTAGCTCCGCATCTGGAGGCAGGCAAGTCCGAGCAGCAACCTTCGCAGCCCGAGGTCTCGACCCTTGGGGGCGTACCACTCGCTCGGGGCGTGCACGTTGCCGCCGAGGCCGCCGCAGCCGATGGCGGCGGCCGGTATGCCTGCCGCCAGCGGGACGTTCGCATCGGTGGACGAGCAGTCTGACGCCGAGGGGATCTGCAGATGGAAGTCGACTGCGTGGAAGCACTCCGCAACGGGATTCCTGGGCAGCGGCGGAGCTGCGGGCCGGTTTCCGATCTCGCGCAAGACGCATCCGAGGCGACCGCCTGATGCGTTCTGGTTCTCGGCAGCCACGGCCTTGCGGGCTGCTTCCTCGACGGCCTGCTGGACGCGCCGGATCTCGGCCGGGTTGACCGACCGCACATCGATCTTGGCCGAGGCCGAGGTCGGGATCGAATTGACGCTCGTGCCGCCTTCGACAACTCCCACGCTGAGCGTCGTCTTGGGCTGGGTCGGCAGGCGCGCCCGTGTCATTCGAGTGATCGCCCCTGCCAGGGCATGGACGGGGTGAGGGGCCCCGAAATCGTTCCAGCTATGGCCGCCCGGTCCGTCGATGACCAACTCGAAGCGCTTGCTTCCCAGCGCCGCGTCAGTGATATGGTTCAACGAAGCGCCATCCACTACGAGATAGCGGTCGATCCTTTCCCCGTAGGGCGAGTCCTCGACGAGATAACGGATTCCCCGCAGGTTGCCCTCGCCCTCTTCAGCGACATTGGCAACGAGCAGTACGTTCCGCTCCGGGTTCTCGACCAGCGGATCGGATAGCAGCCTGGCCAGGCCCAGCAGGGTCGCTAGGCCGGCGCCGTTGTCTGTCACTCCCGGCCCCGTGATTGTCCCGTCCGGCTTGACGCGGACGTCGTCTGGAGCAGAGGGCGCCAGGATCGTGTCCATGTGCGCGGTGACCGCGACGTAGGGCAGGCGCGCGGAATGGACGAGCGGGACCACCACGTTTCCGGCGTCGTCGATGCTAGGACAGTGGCCCAACTCGGAAAAAACTGCTGATAAGTGCTCGCCCCGGGCTCTCTCGGCAAAGGTCGGGGCGGGCACTCTGCACAGCGCTACTTGCTGCTTGTTGATCCAGTCGAGGTGGTGCTTGGTGCGCCGCCAGGCCCGGCCAACGCCGGCGAGCGCGGTCGCGTCGGCGACGGATCTCGGCCAATTCAAGGCCCCGAGATCAGGCGCCGAGACCGTGAGCCGGGGCTGCACCAACACAGTCTGGAGTTTAGCAATCGCTCGGATCTCCGCCCGGTGCCGCGAGCGTGCTAAGTTGCATTTGTGAACAGTATTGGCCCACGTTCGCAGTGCATTCGCTGGCTGCGCAGCCCGATTCCAGTCTTCTTGGTCGCCGCCCTGGCTGCCAGCTCCCTAGCGTTCGCGGAGTACACGGCGGACTGGGAGTCATTGGATTCGCGTCCCACTCCGGAGTGGTTCCTCGACGCCAAGTTGGGAATCTTCATCCATTGGGGCGTCTACTCCGTGCCGGCCTACGCTTACCCCGATTCGTACTCAGAATGGTATTGGCATTCGCTGCGGGCTCCGCTGGGGGGGCGCAACGAGCGGCAGCGCCGCAACGCGCTGGCGACGCGGGACTTCCACAATCGGGTCTATGGAGAGCGGTTCACCTATCCGCAGTTCGCCCCCGACTTCAAGGCGGAGCTGTTCGATCCCGAGCAGTGGGCAGATCTCTTCCGCAAGGCCGGCGCCGGCTACGTGGTGCTGACCTCCAAACATCACGACGGCTTCGCGCTTTGGCCCAGCAAGGATGCCAACCGCACTTGGGGACGTCCCTGGAACAGTGTGGATGAAGGGCCCCGGCGCGACCTGCTAGGAGACCTCGGAGGTGCGGTCAGGGATGCCGGGCTCAAGATGGGGTTCTACTACTCGCTCTACGAGTGGTTCAATCCGCTCTGGTTGCAGGATCGGGACCGCTATATCCAAGAGCACATGATTCCCCAATTCAAGGATGTGGTCAGCCGCTACCGGCCTGCGCTGATTTTCAGCGACGGAGAATGGGACCTGGAGCACGAGCGCTGGCAAAGCACAGAATTGCTGACCTGGCTGTTTAACGAGTCGCCGAGCCGCGACGAGGTGGTGATCAATGACCGCTGGGGGAAGGGCATTCGACACAAGCACGGAGGCTACTACACGACCGAGTACGGGGCCGGCATGGCCGACGGGACGCATGCTTGGGAAGAGAACCGGGGAATCGGGCACTCGTTCGGCTACAACCGCAACGAGCCTATCGACAACTACATGACCGCCAAGCAGCTGGTCTGGGTGTTGGTGGACTTGGTCAGCCGGGGCGGGAATCTGCTACTGGATGTCGGCCCGACCGCGGACGGTCGCATTCCGCTGCTGCAACAGCAGCGCCTGCTGGAACTGGGAGCATGGCTTGAGGTCAATGGCGAGGCCATTCATGGCACGCGGCCATGGCGGATCCCTGCCCAGTGGACGACCGGGAAGCGGCCTGTCCAGGAGTACAAGCAGTACCGCCAGCAGTACGACATCCTGCGAGTGGCAGGCCTGGAGCCGGACGGCGACATGGCGCGAAAGATGGTATTTTTCACTCGCAAGGGCGCTGACCTGTTTGCGATCCTGCCTGGCTTTCCCTCAGGGCCCGTGACGTTGGAAGGCGTCTCGGCGCCGGCAGGCGCGCGCGTGACCATGCTGGGCTTGAGCGCGGACCTGGAGTGGCGGCCATCGCAGGCCGGCTTGCAGATCACGCCGCCGCTGATCGCTCCCGACGAGTTGCCCTGTCGTCATGCCTTCGTGTTCAAGATCGCGGGTGGCGCGGCGTCGTCGGAGTAGGCGAGCGTTATATGGACAAAACATTCGATGTGGTGGGCGTTGGCCTCAACGCCACGGACACGCTGCTACTGGTTCCGCAGTTTCCCGCATACGGCGGCAAGGCGCCGTTCGTGCGGGAGATCCGCTCTCCGGGAGGACAGGTCGCCAGCGCCATGGTGGCCTGCGTCAAGCTCGGGCTGAAGACGAAGTACATCGGCAGCGTCGGAGATGACGACGGCGGCCAGATCCTGCTGCAGAGCCTGTCCGGGTCGGGCATTGACGTCTCCCACGTGCAGTTGCGGGCCGGCTGCCCGAACCAGTCTGCCTACATCGTCATCGACCAGACGACGGGGGAGCGCACGATCCTTTGGCAGAGGCCGGATTGCTTGAAGATCGTGCCGGAACATATTGAGCCCGAACAGATTACGTGCGCCCGCCTGCTGCATATCGATGGTCACGACACAGCGGCGGTCGAACACGCCGCGCGCATCGCACGCCAGCACGAGATTCCGGTCACGGTGGATGTCGACACGATATACCGCGGGTTCGACCGAGTGCTGCCCTACGTGGACTACTTGATCGCCAGCACCAACTTTCCCGTGGAATGGACCAGCGAGCGGGATCCTTTCCTAGCCCTCGAGCTGATCCAGAAAGAATACGGCATGCGCGTCGCGGCCATGACACTGGGGCCGCACGGCGCCTTGGCGCTGGTGGGACGCAAGTACATCTACTCGCCGGCCTTCGTCGTCAACTGCCGCGACACCACCGGTGCGGGCGACGTATTCCACGGCGCCTTCTGCTATGCGGTGGTGGAGGGGTATTCGATCGAAGACGCACTGTCGTTTTCCAACGCCATGGCCGCGCTGAACTGCAAGGAACTCGGCGCGCAGGGCGGAATCCGCGGGGCGGACGCGGCACGCGATCTGATCGCGAGCGGCGAACGTCGGGTCAACGCGGAATTCTTGGTCAGGGCAGCTGCCAGCTGAGGGAGGCTCGGGACCATGATTCCGCTGCGGGACCTGACCCCTCGCCGGCGGACGCCATTCGTGGCGTGGACCTTGGTGCTCGCCAACGTGGCGATCTTTGTCTACCAGTACTTCGTGCTGGACCCCGGCCGGGCCCAGGCGGTCTTCCTGGCATCGTTTGCTGCGGTGCCGGCCGACATTGGGGCAGCGGTTCTGGGGCAGGAATCGCTAGTGGGCGGGCTGATGCCGCTGGTGACGTCGATGTTCCTGCACGGCGGCTTCATGCACCTGCTCGGCAACATGTGGTTCTTGTGGATCTTCGGCGACAACGTGGAGGACGAGCTGGGGCACGCCAAGTTCTTGCTGTTCTACCTCGCCTGTGGGGTGCTGGCGACCTTGGCCCACTTTGCAGCCGATCCTTCGTCAGCCGTCCCGCTGGTCGGAGCGAGCGGAGCCATCGCCGGGGTCATGGGGGCGTACCTGATGCGCTTCCCGCACTCGCGCGTCGTTGTCTTGCTGCCGCTGTTCGTGTTCTGGACAACGTTTCAACTGCCGGCGTTCGTGATGTTGCTGTACTGGTTCGCGATCCAGGTGCTCAACGGCACTGCCAGTTCCAGCGGGGCCGGCGTGGCTTGGTGGGCGCATGCGGGTGGCTTCGCCATCGGCGCCGCCCTAGCGCTGTACCTGACCCGAGGGCGGCCCAGACGATCATTGCAGGCCTACTAGATCGCAGCTGCTCGGGCCGAGCCATCCCGGCAACTAGGCGCCGGCGTGGCTGTCATACTGGATGTCTGGATGTCCCGCGTCACGTTCTACTCTCGCCCGGGCTGCCGGCTCTGCGACGACGCGCGCAGGCAGCTGGAACTGGCCGAGCCTGGTCTGGAGATTGAAGAGATAGACGTAGATTCCGACCCCGATCTGCGCCAGCGCTATGGCCTTGACATCCCAGTGGCGGTGGCCGGAGAGCGCGAGCTCTTCCGGCACCGCTTCACTCCCGCGGCGCTGCGCGTGCTGCGAAACGCTTGAAAAACGATGACAACTTCTGAGGGCTCAACAGAGTACGCGGTCGAACTAGCCACATCGAATATTCGCTTCGGGGCGGGGGTAACCCAAGAATTGGGGCCCGATCTGGCAGATCGCGGGATCCGGCACGTTCTATTCGTGACCGATCCGTTCCTGAAAGACATGCGTCCGGTGCAGGTCGCCTTGGCATCGCTGGACGACGAGGGCGTCCGCGCTACGGTCTTCTCGGATGTGTCGGTCGAACCCACCGACGCTTCCTTCCAAGCGGCGATCCGAGTTGCCAGCGAGGTCCAGCCCGACGCGTTCGTCGCGGTCGGCGGCGGATCGACGATCGACACGGCCAAGGCCGCCAATCTGTACTCCACCTACCCTGCGGAGTTCCTCACCTACGTCAATCCTCCGATCGGCAGAGGCGTGCCGGTGCCGGGCCCACTCAAGCCCCTGTTCGCGATTCCAACCACGGCCGGGACGGGCAGCGAGACGACGGGAGTGGCGATCTTCGATCTGGTCGAGATGCATGCCAAGACCGGCATTGCAGATCGCGGCCTGAAGCCGACGCTTGGGTTGCTCGATCCGGACAACACCCGGACACTGCCTCCCGCCGTGGCCGCGTCGACCGGCTTGGACGTGCTCTCGCACGCGATCGAGTCCTACACCGCCCTCGATTACCGCACCCGGGCCGCTCCGCAGCGCCCTAAGTTTCGGCCCGCGTACCAAGGTGCCAATCCCATCAGCGACCTGTGGGCGTTGCAGTCGTTGCGCATGGTGAAGACCTATCTGCCCAGAGCGGTATCCGACCCGTCCGACGACGAGGCGCGCGGGATGATGCTGCTTGCAGCTGCGTACGCCGGCATCGGCTTCGGGAATGCGGGTGTCCACTTGCCCCACGGAATGTCCTATCCGGTGTCCGGAATGGTGCGCGACTTTCGCATGCCTGGGTATCCCACCTCGCACGCGATGGTTCCGCACGGGGCCTCCGTGATCTTGAACGCACCGGCGGTCTTCCGCTTCACCGCGCCGGCCAGTCCTCAGCGTCATCTCGAGGCTGCCGCCGCGATCGGAGCCGACGTGTCGGACATCCGCCAGGAGGATGCGGGCGAGGTGCTAGCTGACAACATCACTGGCTTGATGCGCGAGCTGGATATGCCGAACGGGCTTGAGGCCATCGGCTATACAGAGGCGGACATACCGGAATTGGTCGAGGGGACGCTGCCGCAGCATCGTGTGACGAAGATCTCGCCTCGTAGGTTTTCCAACGACGATCTGGCCGAGATGTTTCGGGACGCCCTGCGCGCTTGGTAGCCGAGGGCCTTCACTCAACCGTCTGGCGCGCCAAGATGGCGGCGCCCTGCGTCACGACGCTTTCCCGAAGGCGGGAGGGTAGAATCTGGTAGCTGTCGCGGAAATAGGGCACCACGTAGCCGTGCGTCTGGTCTCGGATCAGTTCGAGCAGGCGTGGCGTTGCCGTGCCCAAGCCTCCTCCGATCACTACTCTCTCGGGGACCAGGAGGTTGATCGTCGCGCCGAGCGCTCTCGCCAGCCGGTTGGCCGAGACACGCATCACTTCCGCGGCGAAATCGTCACCACCTTCCCAGGCTTCAATGACTTGAACGCTACTGAGGCCTGTCGGCCCGTTGTCGCTGAACAGGGCAGAAGATTTCCACGACCCGTACGAGGACCGCGCCAGAGCGGCGGCCAGCTTGGCCAGGCCCGGCCCGGAGCAGTGCGCCTCGACGCAGCCCTTGTTTCCGCAGCAGCATTCGGGGCCGTGCTCATCGACGACGATATGGCCGATTTCGGCTTCTCCGAGGTCACCGAACGGTTGGATCCTGCCCTCGAGGACGTAGCCGCCGCCGACGCCCGTGCCCAGGGTGACGTAGAACACCGAGCGAGCCCCGACACCGCAATGGCACTAACTTAAGCGTTTGGGCACTAACTTAAGGACTTGTAGCTTTCGAGCAGCAGATGCGGCGGGTTTGGAGCCTTCAAGTCATGGAGTCGTGGCGGGCAGTGCCGCTGCGCTGGAGTCCGCTGTTGTCGCCGC
>JAJEHF010000219.1 GCA_022823865.1 Bryobacterales bacterium | reverse complement strand
CGCTGGGCCCGCGCCGCGGCCGGGTCATCGTCTTGGAACAGCAGCGGGGCCAGCCGCTGGCGCATGTGCCATTCCACGTAATAGGCCAGCATGCACAAAAAGACGTGGCCGCGCACGTGGTCCGCGCTGTAGACGTGCAGCCGGGTTTGAGCTAGGCATGTGGAATCGTACGCTAGGACGCTTGGGCCCCCTAGAACCGAAATCGGCGGTTTCGCCGGAATCCGCGAAATTCGAAGCGCAAAGACGCCGCTCACGGCCTTCGCCTAGGGCCGCCGGTATCTCGGGTATCCCGTAATCGGCCGAGCGTCAGCGCTCCGAACGTACACTGGCTCGCGGGGCGAAACAGTTGCGTGGTGGTCGTGCCCAGCACGGCCGCGAGGCCAAAGCCGAGCAGCCAACCCAAGACTGTCGGGTTAGAGCGAATCGCGTCCAGCTTGGACTTGAAGCGGGCAATCAGCTTGGTCAAGACCATCTTGCGGATCCCTGCGAACAGGAACAGTGGCTCATGGAACCGACGCCGGGAGCGGCGGGGCGGACTGCGCCTCGTGGCGCTGGCGCTGCTGCGCTGGGGCTTGCCCCACCGGGCGGCTCGCTTCGGCGTCTGCCAAGCGCGCGTAGCGAACTGGGAGAAGAATCCGGGCAGTTCTGGTATCCCTCCAAGCGGTTTCACCGGATCGGAACTGCATGAAAGTCGTACAATCGAAGGAGTTTCCGCGCTCTTTGGCGGCTTCCCGAATCCATGTCTCTCGAGCTCTTCGGCACGGACGGAATTCGCGGCCGTTCCGGCGAATTCCCACTCGACGACAAGACCGTATACGCCGTTGGCCGTGCATTGGCCGGCCAGATCGCCAAGTCCCGGAATCCCAATGTGCTCATCGGCATGGACACGCGTGTGTCGAGCATGCACATCGTGCGGCTGTTGGCAGGCGGCTTGGAGGACGGCGGTGTTGCGCACGCATTCGCCGGCGTAGTGCCCACGCCCGCGGTGGCCCACGCCACGCAGCAGGGAGACTATTCGCTGGGCATCGAGGTGTCGGCGTCGCATAACCCGTTCGACGACAACGGCATCAAGGTGTTCGGCCCGTTCGGCTACAAGCTGCCGGACGAGACTGAGTCCGAGATCGAAGCGCGCGTCGAGGGTCTACTCGCGCAGCCCGGTCAGGCACGAGCGACCGAGCCCGCCGACGAGCCCGATGTCGCTTTGCAGTATGCGCGGCACCTAGTGCGCGCCGGTGCGGTGCCGCAGCAGGCGCGGCACCTGCGGTTCGTGGTGGACTGTGCGAACGGTGCTGCGGCCGAGGTCGCCCCGATCTTGTTCGAAGCGATCGGTGCGGATGTGAAGTTCATTGCCTGCGCTCCAAACGGGAGGAACATCAATCTCGATTGCGGCGCCCTGCACATGGACCGCTTGGCTGAGGAGGTCGTTTCTAGCGGGGCGGACTTCGGGGCGGCGCTTGATGGCGACGCCGACCGCTGCCTGTTCGTGGACGAGCGCGGCGGAGAGCTGAACGGAGACAACGTCTTGCTGCTGATGGCACAAGCGCTGAGGCGCAGGGACATGCTGCCGGACAACTTGGTAGTGGCGACAGTCATGTCCAACCTCGGGCTCGAACTGGCTCTGCAGGACCAAGGGATCAAGCTGGTCCGCACGCCGGTGGGCGACAAGCATGTGATTGACGAGATGCTGTCCACGGGTGCGGCGCTGGGCGGTGAGCAGTCAGGCCATGTGATCTTCGGCGATTACTCCACTACCGGCGATGGCTTGCTGAGCTTGCTCATGGTGTTGCGCACCATCGTCGAAGAGGGCGTGCCGTGCAGCGAACTTCGCAGCCGGCTGAAGGTTTCCCCGCAGAAGCTGATCAATGTGCGCGTGCGGGAGAAGCGCCCGCTCGAGCAGTTGCCCGAAATCCGCGACGCGGTGGCCGACAGGGAACTGGAGCTAGCCGGCCGCGGTCGCGTGGTGATCCGCTACTCGGGCACCGAGCCGGTCGTCAGGGTCATGGTTGAGGCGGAGAACCAGCGAGATGTGGTGCAGCATTGCACCGATATCGCGAGACTGTTCGAAAAGCACCTCGGGCAGTGAAGTCTCTGCCGGCGCCCGGCCCGGCCGTGCGGCCGAAGCTGGCTCTCCTCACTCGCGGATCGCGCTTGCTCCTCGTGCTTCGGGAGCGAAACGTTGAAGAGCGCCGGGGCGTGGCTCTGGCGGCATCGGTTGATGGCGGCGCCAGCTTGTCAAGATGCCAGACATCCGCCGGTGCCTGAAGCCAAGGCCGACCGTCACTCCGAATTGGAACGCAAGCGGGTCGTGTGTCCGGGTGAGTCCCAGCGCGGCCCCGATTCCGGTGCCTTCCTGCGTCGTTCGGCCGAGGGCGCCGCATGCGCCATCACTGGCGCTCGGCTCGATCCAAGTCCGGCTCGTCCAGCCAGTCGGGCCGCTTCAGCACGTCGCGCGGCCTGCTGCCGTCGGGCGGGCCGATAATGCCGTCGCGCTCCATTGCGTCGAGTATTCGGGCCGCCCGCCCGTATCCCAGGCGCAGCCGCCGCTGGAGCGTGGATGTCGAAGCCTTGCCCAGCTCCAAGACGAGTTGGACCGCGTCCTTGTACATCGGATCGTCGAAGTCTGGATCTGCATCCGGGCCGTCCTCGTCTTGGTCGCCTTCGGGAGAGGCCAGGTAATCGGTCTCGTATCGCGGGCTCGCAAGATCTTTCCAGTGCGACACCACTGCTTCGATTTCGCCCTCGGAAACCAGCGGGCCGTGCAAGCGCCTCATGCGCCCGGCGCCGCCGGGCGGCAAGAACAACATATCACCCTGGCCGAGCAGGGATTCGGCGCCATTCGCGTCCAAAATGGTGCGCGAATCGACTCTCGTTGCCAGCAAGAACGATAGCCTTGCGGGGATGTTCGCTTTGATCACGCCCGTGATCACGTTCACGCTCGGACGCTGAGTTGCGAGCAACAGATGGATGCCGACTGCCCGCGCCATTTGGGCTAGGCGCTGGATCGAGCCTTCGACGTGGCTGCCATGCTGGATCATTAGGTCGGCCAGCTCGTCGACGATCACGACGATATAGGGGAGTTTTTCGAGTTCGATCGCGGCGATGTCTTTGGGCTCATCCTCGCCCTGGCGCTCGACGTACCTGTTGAATTGGCTGATGTTGCGACATCCGTGCCTCGCCAGCAACTGCAGGCGGCGCTCCATTTCGCGTGTCGCGTTCTTGAGCGCGTTGCTAGCCTCCTTCATGTCGATGATGACCGGCGTGAGCAGGTGCGGGATGTCTCGATACAGAGTCATCTCGACCGCCTTGGGGTCGATCAGAATGAAGCGCACTTCGTCCGGCGTGGCATGCAGCAGGATCGACATGATCACCGTGTTGACCATGACGCTCTTGCCCGAGCCCGTCTGCCCGGCAACCAGCAGGTGCGGCATCGTGGCCAAGTCCGCACAGTGGATTTTTCCGTTGATGTCCTTGCCCAGGGCGAACGTCAGCATGGACTCGGAATTCTCGAAGACCGGGGTCTCTATGACTTCGCGCAAGGAAATGATCTCGCGCTCTTGGTTGGGGACTTCGATGCCGACCGTGGATCGGCCCGGTATGCGCTCGATCAGAATGGACTCGCATTTCAGGGCGAGGCAGAGTTCTTCGGAAAGGTTGACGATCCGCGCGACCTTCATGCCCGGCGCGGGACTGAACTCGAAGGTTGTCACCACGGGTCCGGGATTGATGCGTTCGATGACGCCGCGGACGCCGAATTCTTCGTATCTCGCGACAATCTGACGCCCAGTCTCGTGGAGCTGGGCCTCGTCGTAGGGCGCGCGCCCGAGCGGCGCGTTGAGAAGGCCGGTCGTGGGCAGCACGTATTCCGTTGCCGGACCGCTAGCTGGAGCCTCGTCGCCGCTGGCAGCCGGGCCGCTTCCGAGGCCAGTCAGCATGCTCGCCAAGTCCCCGTCCTCGTCGCCCTCGAACGGCACGATCGGTGGTGGCTCCTGCGGGCTGGGCTCAGGGGCCTTGCGCGGCTCGGGCAGCCTGGGCCGAGCTGGCGCTGGACCGGGATGAGTGCCAAGTACCGGCCCTGGAGGTGTGGAGTCCAGATCGGAGCGGATGGTCACCGGGATCGCTTGATCGCCTTCGCCGTTCTCCGCCGGAGAGGCGTCTTCGGGTTCTGCGGGGCCGCGCTTCCGGTAGCGTCCGAAGAAATCGACGGCCCGGATCGAGGTCAGCAAGTAGGTGCCGATAGCCGCGACCGCCGCCAACAACAGGATCGTGCCGCCGACATTCAGCACCGAGATCGACGATTCGGCGATGACCTTGCCAGCTGTGCCGCCAGCCTTGACGGTTTGATGCCAGCGGTCGGGTAGCGTGCCATCGACAGGCCGGCCGAGCATGTGCAGCGCCGTGCATAGCACAGCGGCCAAGAGGGCCGTGCCGACAGCGCGCCGAGTCGGGTTCTCGACCTCCAGTTGGCGAATCCGGTTCCAGCCGAACTTAGCTAGCCAAGCGGGCAGCAGGAAACCGACCAGCCCGAACGCCTGCAGCAGGAGGTCTGCGCCGTACGCTCCCGGGAAACCCATCCAGTTGCGGGCTTGGCCCGGCCCGGCCGCAACGTTGGGAGAGGGGTCCGCGGGGCTGTAGGAGACCAAGCTCAACAGCACTCCGGCCGCGGCGATCCACAGCAGGACTCCCGCCATCTCGTTAAAGCGCGGGTTGTCTACGAGGAGCTTGATTCTCATCCGTCTTGCCCGATCGCGGCCAGAGATTCTTGGAGCCCGGAGGTACTGGCAAGAACTAGCACGATTATCCCAAATGCCACGCGATAGTAAACGAACGGTGCCAATGTCGCGCCCTGCAGGAAGCGCAGGAACCCGGCGATCACGCCGTAGCCCGCCACTGCGCTCACCGCCACGCCCACGCCTAGCGGGCCGTACGCGACCGCCATGGTCTCGCTGCCCGAGAGGGTTTCCAGCCCTGTCTTCAGCGATGCGCCCAGCACGACAGGCATAGCAAGCAGGAAGGAAAACCGTGCTGCCGCCTGGCGCTGCAGGCCTAGCAGCAATCCGGCAGCGATGGTGATGCCCGAGCGTGAAGTTCCCGGTATCAGCGCGATTGCCTGCGCGCAGCCAAGCAGCATGACAGCGTAGAACGGAAGCGACCCCAGATCGCTGCGAGGCACGGACCGGCGGTCCGCCCACCAGATCACGCATCCCACTGCGATGAGCATGAACCCGACCACGGCAGGGCTGCGCAGCCTCGCTTCGATGAGATCCTGCCAGAGCAGCCCGGCCAGCCCCGCCGGCACCGTCGCTGCCGCCAGATACCACAGCAAACGAGGATTCTTGTAGAGGTCGAGGTCGGGGTCGCCGGCAGCGGGGCGGAGCACTTCCCGGCCCGCCGCGAGCCCGAGAATTCGCACCCAGGTGCGAGCGAAATACGCAGCTAGGGCGAGCAGCGTGCCGAAGTGCAGCGCCACATCGAAGAACAGGCCGGGGTCTTGCCACCCGAGCAGCCAGCGGGTCAAGATCAAGTGGGCCGAACTGCTGATCGGCAAGAATTCGGTGAACGCCTGCACCAAGGCCAGCACGACCGCTTGCAAGATGTCCATTGGGAACAGGCCTAGCGCTGGCTCCCCGCGCAAGGCGTACGGTTACAGCCCGTCAATTGCTCGAGCTTGAAGTCACGCGGCCGTGTGGCGCGCCGCGGACGCCTCGAACGGGCTGACCAAGTCGCCCGAGGGGCCAAAGGGCAGCGCGGCGGCCTCACCCTCCACAGAGATCGAATCGTTCGCGGCCAGTTCTTCCAGCAGGTTCTCGCTGGCCAGCAGGTAGGACAGATCCAGGCTATTCCGAATCCAGATGATCGAGCACGTCCCCGGGTCGAGCTTGCCGCACGTCGGCAGCACGCGCTCCAAGCACTCGCGATCGGTCGCGAAGTGCAGCGGCGTGAAGCCGGGCGATGTGACCGAGGATGTGAGCGCGTTGACCCATGTGGCCTGAAAGTCGACCTTCTTGACGAGGCGGTCGTGCACGATGTCCGCCAGGCCCATTCCAATGGCGTTTCCGTAGGTGTTGCCTGACAGGTCGCGGACGAAGATTCGATGCACGGTCGGAACGCCCTGCCAGTTGTTGGGCCCGTGCCCGCCGCCGCGATTGACCACCTTCGTGTCCATCCCGGCGCCGCTGATGTCCTTGCCGATCTCATCCAAGATCAGCAGGTCGACCTCGCTGACAGGCAGGTTCGGCTTCCACCCCTTGACCCGGCGCAGCAATTCCTCTTCACGCTCGGCCATGCCATCGGCACCCAGCGCGTGGACCTCGGCAGTGTCGTGGTAGGCGTCCTCCAAGATTGCCAGGCCGCCGAGCATCTTGCCCGTGGCCAGCACCGCGGACCCGACGCTGCGGATCACTTGGTCCATGCCGATCTTCAACGCCCAGCTGTGATATCGCTTGGCGCCTTCCCACTTGCCGAGTCCGATCGCCATCATCTTGTGAATGCCGCTCTCCAAGGAGCCCTCGAAGTCGGTGTGCCACTTGACCCGCCCGCAAAGCATGACGCCGTCGCTCTCGAGCGCCCGGCGGTCCATCGAGACCTCGATGCCTTCCGGCGTGGTGCCCACCCGGACGACCTCGAGCGAACTCTCGACCGGAACGCCCATGGTGGACTCGTCGATTCCGTAGTGGGCCAGCACGTCCGCCTGGCCTTGGGCGGTCGCCGCTCCGTGGCTGCCCATCACGGGCACGATGAACGGCTGGACGCCGCGCGATTTCCAGAACTCGACCACCGCCTTGGCGATCACGTCGATATTGCGGATGCCGCGACTGCCGACCCCGACCGCGATGCGGCTCCCTGCCGGCACTTGCCGGGTCCAGGCGGCTGCCTCCATCCGCTCTCGGACGGCTCCTGCAACATCCGCGAGAGCTCGGCTGGGAAAGCGCTGAAGGACTGGGACGAGCTTTTGCATCTGCATGGTCGGACTTCCTAGCCTTGGAGACGAGTCTAGGTGACGCTCTGCATGGACTGCAGGTATAGCTGGATGCGGTCGGCGTACCGCACGACCAGCCCCTGCGCGCTGTAGTCCTGGACCTTTTGGCTGCGGAAATAGTCGAAGACCATGGTTCGCTTCTCGTTGAGCAGGGTTTGGCGCAGGGCATCGCCATCGGTGGCGAGCGCGGACTCGTCGGCGGGCTGCATGCCGACCGTGCGGAAGACGACCCAGCGGTCGCCCACGGCCACGGGACCTTGCAGCTCGCCGTCTGTCATGGTGAATGCCGCCTCTCCCAGCGCGTTGATGGATCCCAGGCCTTCGATCTCCCCTCCGCGTTTGGTCCAGTCCGTCGTGGCGGTGGACAGCCTGCTGCGCCGCGCGGCTGCTGGGAGGTCGCCGGACGCGTCCTTGGCAGCCTGGGCCAGGTCCTCCGCCCGCTGGCGCGCGATGTTGGCAGACTCGGTGTCGATATAGTCATCGCGGACCGTCGAGCTGACCTCTTCGTACTCGGCGTCGCGGGCGGGCACGGCTTCAGTCACGAATCCGATGTACAACGTGTCCTCCTCGGCCACGGTGAGGACTTGGCCGACGGGCTGTTCGAAGACGGCCTCGACGAGGGCGGCGGCCTTGGGCAACTGGTCGGGCAGGTCCGACCGGCTGAAAGCCTCGAAGTCCTGGTACGGCAGGCCTAGCTCGCCAGCGGCGCTCTCCAGCGCGGAGCCGGCCTGTTCGGCGGCCGCCATGGCCCTTTCCATCAGGCTGTAGCGGTCGCTCTGGGCGCGTTCGGCGCTCAGGTCCTGGCGGATCACGTCCCGCACCTCGCTAAGCGGCTTGACGCTCGGCGCTTGGCGGTCGTCGAGCCGGATCAGGTGGTAGCCGAATTCCGACTTTACCGGTGACTGGGTGATCTCCCCGGTTTCTCGGAGCGCGAAGCTGGCCTCCTCGAATGCCGGGTCCATCATGCCGCGGCTGACCCAGCCCAGGTCGCCGCCGTTCTCGGCGTTGCCCGGATCCTCGGAGTGCTCCTTGGCCAGCTCCTCGAAACTCCCCCCGCCGCGCAGCTCCTCCAGAACGGCCTCGGCGTCCGCGCGCGCCTGTTCGGCTTCGGCCTCGGGCTTGCCCATGGTCATGAACAGGATGTGGCGCACCTTGACCCGCTCGGGATTCTCGAAGCGGTATTGGTTTTGCGAGTAATGCAGGTCGATCTCCGCGTCGCTGATCTCGTGATCGCTGACCGCCGCGTCGGGGCCGATCGTCATCAGCTTGAGCGGCCGGCGTTCCGCATGCCGGTAGCGCAGCTTGTTGGCGTCGAAGTATGCGCGCAACTGCTCCGGACCCGCATCGACCTCGCCACGCACGCTCGCCGCGTCAACCGCTGCCCATTCGATCCGGACGCTGTCGTTTTCCTCGTGGAATCGCCGCTTGAGTTCCTCCTCGGTCACGCTGACGCCGTCGGTCACCAGCTGCCGCAAGTGCTGTGAAATGGCGATGTTGTAGAGGATCTCTTGCTCGAACTCGGGCACCGTGCGGCGGAACTGCTGGCGAACGAACCGATGGTAGGCGTCCGCGCCGATGTACTTGCCATCTGGGAACAGCACGTCCGGCAGCTGTTCGCGGATCCAAACCGCGAGTTCTTCGTCCGTAGGGACCAATCCGAGCGCCGCGGCCTCGGCAAACAGGACGCGCTCCGCGATCAGGGCATCGATCGTGTTGCTGGCGATCATCGAGATCGCCGCGGCAGGGACGTTGTTGGCGCGGTGCTGCCGGAGTTCCACTTCTACGTCGCCAGTGGTGACCGGCACGCCATCCACTTCGGCGAGGATGTCGGCGGCGCCCGGGCCGGCCGGGCCGAACACGTTCGGCACCAGCGTGATGATCATGGAACCAGCCACTAGGAAAAGGATGATCCCCATCGTCCAGCGGAGGATCTTCCCTTGGTTTTGAAATAGCTTGAGCATTGCGGGGTTCCGGCGGGCGGGCACATCGTCCGATGCGCCCGCGGCCGGCGTTACAAAATCTGCGACTGCTCCGCGAGTTCGCGGAGGCGCCGCCGGACCAACTTGATTGTACTATGCGGAATGCGCTGCGGCGCCCAAGCACTGCCTTCCGAGGGCCGGTGCGGACGGCAGCTCGCGCGGGGCGTATTCCATGTTGCTCGGCCGGTGGGCCTGTGTCGCGCGAGCCGACTAGCCTGACGCTGGAGCGATCCGCCTCCGGACACAAATGCGCGAACAGCTGCAAGCCGCCGGCTCGGCTCATCCCCCGGGCGGGGACGAGCTCTCGATCATCGCAGGCGAGCGTTCGAGCAGGCCCTTGACAGTCGAGTCGAGCTTCTTCGTGAGCGTGCCAGGAATGAGGCCGACCACGAAGACACCGACCACCAGCGGAGCGAGGGTAAACACTTCGCGCGTGTTCAGGTCCGGCAGCGATTCGAGAGACGCGCGCGTCTTGCCCAGCGCGACGCGCTGCAACATCCAGAGCATATACGCGGCAGCCAGCACAATCCCGCTCATCGCGAGCAGGACCTTGAGCATTCCGCCGAAGGATGTGCCAAGCAGCACCAAGAACTCGCCGGTGAAGTTCCCCATGCCAGGCAGGCCGAACGAAGCCATGGCGAAGATCGACAGCAGAATGACGAATCGCGGCATCGGCTTTTGCAGTCCGCTGTAGTCGCCGATCATCCGGCTGTGCGTGCGGTCATACAGGAATCCGATGGCCAGGAACAGGGCGCCGGTCGAGATGCCGTGGGCGAACATCTGGATCACGGCCCCCTCGATGCCCTGCTCGTTGAATGCGAAGATGCCCAGGGTCACGAATCCCATGTGGGAGATCGAGGAGTAAGCCACGAGCTTCTTGAGATCGGACTGGGCCAGTGCGAGACATCCGCCGTAGATGATGCCGACGATGGAGAGCCAGAGGATGTACGGGGCGAACTCGGCTGCCGCTTCTGGCAGGACCGGAAGGCAGATACGGAGGAAACCGTAGCCGCCCATCTTCAGCAACACGCCCGCCAGGATCACGCTGCCCGCGGTCGGAGCCTCCGAGTGGGCGTCGGGCAGCCAGGAGTGGAAGGGAACCATCGGCAGCTTGATGGCAAATCCGAGGAACAGGAATGCGAAGATCCAGATCTGGACGTCCTCGGGAATGACGTGGCCCGCCATGGCCTGCATGTCGAACGAGCGGCCGGTCTGCAAGTACAGGCCGAGAATCCCGACCAACAGCAGCAGGCTGCCGGTCAGGCTGTAGAGCACGAACTTGAGCCCCGCCTGTATCCGGCCCGGCCCGCCCCAGAGGATGATCATGAAGTACATGGGAACCATCGTGACTTCCCACAGCATGAAGAACAGGAACAGGTCGAGCGCCGTGAAGACGACGATCATCGCGCCCTCTACGAGCAGTATCAGGATCATGTAAGCCCTGACCTTGCTTTCGATGGACGTCCAGGACGCGAGCACGCAGAGCGGGCCCAGAAGTGTCGTGAGCAGAACTAGGATCAGGCTGATTCCGTCAACGCCGACGGCATATTGGATATTGAAATTCTCCATCCAACCGGTGCGCTCCACGAACTGCATGCCCTCGATGGACGGATCGAACCGCCACCACAGCACCCCGGACAATCCCAGCGCCACCATGGAAACCGCCAAGGCGACGCGCCGGACCCACACGTCGCCCCGAACGAAGAACAAGACAGCGATTCCGACGAAGGGAACAGCGATCAGCGATGTGATCAGGTGTTCTGTGAAGAGTGATGTCATAGCGGCCTCTTTTTGATCACGGTTCCATCAGTTAGCCAGCAAGTACGTAAGGCCGATCGCAAGCGACAGCCAGCACACGATGATTACCAAATGGTGACGCAACGTCCTGGGCCCCACGCGCTGCAGCGCCTCTCCGGTCTCGTCCTCGACCCTGCCAGCCCGCCGTAAGGTTGCGCCGGTCCCTTGCCGGTCGACCGCCTGCCACAGCCAGCCAGAAATCCGAATCAGCAGGGTTGCCGCTGCCCGGGGGCCGCGATCCGTCAAGCCCGTCTCGGTCAGCCTCTCTAGCCAACGCGCGGTACCTGTCACCAGACTGGCCACGCCGGTCACCGCCGGGTCGATCACGCGGCTCTCCGCCGAACCTTCGAGCACCCGGGCACCGCCCCGGACGACTGTCCCCACTTCGTGGACGGTCCGGTTGATGATGCGGTCGTCGAGTTGGCGCAGCAGCCATCGCGATACCCTCAGCGTCGGGTTCACGGCGATGGCTTGGTGAATCTCGTCGAAGTAGAGCTTGTTCAGGAACAGCACGTAGGCAGTCTTGACCCATTCGCGCTGCCCAAAGGGAACCGCGGCAGGACGCAGGTGGCAATAGTATGCGAAGCACCATCCCAGAAAGGCAACGACCAGCGAAATCGACAGTGCGAGTGTCAGGTTCACGGCCTCGGTCTCGACGGAGCGCGCGCCAAGGGCCGGCCGGAGGAATTCGCTGAACTCAGCCCACACCCCGGACAGCAACGCCGTCACCGCGACTCCGCAGATGGCCACAACTGGCAGATGCGCGGCGGAAAACAGGCTTGGACGGGCTTGAACGGACTTGCCTACTGTCTCGCCAAACAGGGCGAATACGCCGCGGAACGCATACACGGCTGTCAGGAACACCGCTGCCAGGCCGACCGCCCAAAACGCGGCCTGGGCCGCAGGAGCGTTCTGCGCGTTCCAGAGCTGCTCGTACGGCCCGGAGAAAAGCACTAAGGGCGGGACGCACGCCAGCAGCAGGGCGCCTGCCGCAAGCGACCGGGCGCGGCCCGCAGGAACGCTGTGACCCTCGTGCGCGTGGCCGCCCGTGGCCCGGAGGGATTCGCCGGTGGAAAGGAACAGGTATGCCTTGAGAAATCCGTGCGCCAAGAGGTGGAAGATGGCGGCCCCGAATGCGCCGACACCGCACGCGAAGATCATGAATCCGATCTGGCTGATAGTCGAATAGGCCAGCAGCCTCTTGATGTCCGACTGGGTGAGCGAGACCAGCGCGCCGTAGAGTGCTGTGATCGCGCCGACGACCGCAATTGCTGCCATCGCCGACGGGGCCAGCAGCACGAGGGGGCTGAGCCGCGCGAGCAGGAAGGGCCCCGCGTTCACCATCGTCGCAGCGTGGATCAGCGCCGAGACCGGTGTTGGCGCTTCCATGGCGTAGGGCAGCCACACGTGCATGGGCACCTGTGCCGACTTGCCGATCGCCCCGCTGAGCAGGCACAGCGCGATCAAGGTGTTCCGCTCGATCTCGAACCCGAACGCGCCGAGGGTCTGCCCCTGCATGGCGGGAGCTTGGGCAAGGATTTCCTGGATATTGAAAGTCCCGTATGTGGCGAACGTGAGTACGACGCCGAAGCCTAGGCCGACATCGGCGACGGCGTTGACCAGAAACGCCTTTGTCGCCGCCTGGGCCGCTTCGCGCCTGTGGGCCCAGTGGGAGATCAAGAGATAGGAGCAAATTCCCATCACCTCCCAGCACATGTAGGTCACCAGCAGGTTGTCGCTCATGACCAGCATCGTCATGGCGAACGTGAATAGGCCGATGACCGCGAAGAACTTTCGGTACCTCGGGTCGCCGGTCATGTATCGGGCCGAGTAGACATGGACCACGAAGCTGACCCCCGTAATGAGCGGGAGCAGCAGCACCGTGAGCTGGTCCGCGTAGAGGCCGACCGTGACGACAAGGCCGCCCACGTCCAGAAAGCGGTACAGCGGGATCGAGAGCGCTCCGTTTCGGGCCACCTCTGCCAGCGCTGCGATCGAAAGCGCGAACGAGAGGCCGACCGCGGGAATCCCGACCCGGTGGCTGGCGTCGGCGAAGCGACGCCCGCCTACCGCCAGGATCACGAAAGCGGCGAGCGGCAGGCCGGGAATCAGGGCAAAGAGTGGCATCCTAGCTAGCGCCCCCCTGTGTGCGTGCCGCGTCCGTCATGAGCGTCATATCCCGAGGGATGCCGTGGCGTCCACCAGCAGCGCGACGACCTGATCGTTCCAGATGCCCAGTCCCACGATTGCCGCGACGAGCGCAGCCATGGTCGCGCGCAGCGGCCATGGCGTCTCCGTTTGATGATCAGAGGGGCTCTCACTGCCCGCGCGAACGAGCTTCTCAAAGACTTGGGCGAAGTAGCCCAGAGTGATCAGCGTCGTGACAACAACCGCGCCAGCCGCGACGGTGTTGTCCGCCTCTAGGGCACCGAGCAGGATTCTCAGCTTTCCGAAGAATCCTCCCGTGGGCGGGAGGCCGACCATGCCGAGGCCAACCGCTACGAACGTCACGATCGCCCAAGGGTTCCGGACGTGGGCGCGACCCAGTTCGTCCAGCGTGGACGCCCCGTATCGCAGGGCCAGGAATCCCGCCAGAACGAACAACGAGCACTGCATCACTGCGTCGTTGAGCAGGTAGTACATCGCACCTGCGAGCCCCGTCTCGTTCGCCTGTCCGACCCCGATCAGCACCAGGCCCACATGGGAGATCCCGCCATATGCGAACATTCGCTTCAGGTCGCGTTGGCCGAGGGCCAGGCAAGCACCGGCGACCGAAGCTAGGATGCCGAATGTGCTGACCAGCGTGAATATGGTGAGGGTCTCGCCATCACTACCCGGCTGCATCACCCAGTAGAGAATCCGCGCCCAGACCAGCAGCGAGATCTTGGTTACCAAGCCTGCGAGCAGCGGCACGGTCGAGGCCGGAGCGTCGCTGTAGGCGTCGGGAAGCCAGCCGTGCAACGGCATGAGCGCCATCTTGATAGCCAGCCCGATGAACATGAAGATCAGACCGCCCATGACCGCCCTAGAGTCGAGCAGGCCGGGCAGCCGCTGGGAGAGGTCGGCGATGTTCAGGGTGCCGGTCGCGGCGTAGAAGTACCCCACGCCAAGCAGGTAGAAGGCGGTCCCCAAGGCGCCCATCAACAGATATCGGAAGGCGGATACGAGCGCGCGGCCGCCCGGGACGGCCACGAGGGCGTAGGCCGACAGCGAGACCACTTCCAAGAACACGAAGATGTTGAACAAGTCGCCGGCGTAGATGGCGCCAGCGAGCCCGGCGACCAGCAGCAGCACGATCGTGTAGTATGGGACAGCGCGGTCGCCGAGCGGGCGATCCCCGAGTCCGTCCGCGAATAGAAGGCAAAGCACGCCTAGCACGCTCACTGCAGTCACCATCGTGGCGGCAAGCGAATCCGCGAGCCATTCGATCCCGATGGGAGGCAGCCATCCGCTGAACGAGTACCGGATCTCTCCGTGAACCGACACGGACCACAGGCTCGCCAGCGACAGAGCCGCCATGCAGCAGACGGCGACCAGTGCGACGGGGCGACACACTGCCGACCGTCCATGGCCGGCCAAGGGCATGCAGATCGCCGTAGCGAGCGGTGTGAGAAACACCAGTGCCGGGAGGTGCTCGCTCATCCCAGCTTCTCCAAGACCTCGTCCTCGTCAAGGCTCCCGAACTTCCTGTAGATCCTCGAAACCAGCCCCAGCGAGACGCCCAGCGTCGCGATCTGGACGACGATTGCTGTCAGCGTCAGCACCTGCGGCAGAGGGTTGACGTAATCGTCGTTCCCTCCCGTGATCACCGGCACGGTGGCACCTTCCTTGAATCCAGTCGCTACGAGAAAGAAGATGACGCTGGTCTGGACGATGTACAGGCCCACGAGCTTCTTGACGTAGTTGTGGTGGGTGATCGTGATGTACAGCCCCCACAGCAGTAGCAGGACGAACGCGACGAGGTTGGGCCGGCGCAAAGCCGCTTCGATCAGCTCAAGCATCGGTCTTCCCAGCTGCGACGTCGCGCGAGAGGCTGAACACGATCGAGACCGCTGCAACGGCGACGTCTAGCGCCACGCCGACTTGCGTCATGAGGATGCCCAGATACCGACGGGCCGGGCCGTCGAGCCCTGGAATCGGCGCCTGTGAGTAGTTGAGAAACTCGCCGCCCCCGATCAGGCACAGCCCGCCCACCGCGACGAAAAGGAGCAGCCCGACACCGTCGCCCGCCAGCAGGCGCGTAGCCCGTTGCGCAGTCGGACTGCTCTCTCCGAACACGAGCAGGCCGAATACCAGGCTTGCCGCGATCATCACTCCCGCGACAAAGCCGCCACCGGGCCCGTACTGGCCGAAGAAGAGGACATAGAGCGCGAATAGCTGTACCAGAGAGACCAGCAGCGAGGCGGTTCTCCGTACGATGACACTGCCAAACGGAGCTTCGATCACTCTGCATCCCTCCTGAGAAGAAGCCAGCAGGCAATTCCGGAGGTGAAGACAACGACCGTCTCGATCAGGGTGTCAAGGACGCGATAGTCCATCAGCACAGACGTCACCACGTTGGGGGTGCGCGTGTCGGCGAGGCTGTTCTCGATGTAATGAGGGGAGACATGCACGCTGGCCGGGGATCCGGGATCTCCGAAGGCGGGAAGGTCGTTCGCCGCGTACAGCAGGAGCAGACCCAGAAGCGGAAGCGCGATCACGGCGATAATCGGAGGAGGAGGCCTTCGGATGCGGGTGTCCTCTGGAGAAGTCTGGGAAAGCGTCAACAGGAAGAACACGGTTGCTAGGCCGGCCCCGACGACGGCCTCTACGAATGCGACGTCCGCCGCCCCCAGCCAAGCCCAGACCAGCGCGAGAAAGAAACTGTAGGCTCCGAGGATCAGCACGGCGCTGATCAGTTCCTTGACAATCATCGCCCCGGCAGCCGTTAGGATCAGCAGCGCGAGCAGCGGCAGCTCGAATGAGTAGGTCAACGCCGGTCCTCCGCGACGGGTTTCTGGCCAGACCGCAATGCGGCGCGCACGGTTACGTGCGAAATGACCGGATTCACCAGAATCAGCAGCGCGAGCACGACAAGTATCCGGAATGTATTGGTACTGACTCCGTGATAGGTCGCCAGTCCCGTCAGGACGAAGAATGCGCCCAGGGCGTCGGTCAGCGAGACCGCATGCGAGCGCGTGTATACGTCCGGAAGCCGCACCATCCCGACGGCCGCGACGACCAAGAAGAACAGGCCGACGGAAATCATTGCTGTCACAACAATCGGCACTAGGTCCTCCACCTCTGGGTCAGGTACTTGGTGATGGCCAGCACGCCGACAAGGTTCAGCAGCGCATAGCCGGTCGAGATGTCAACGAACATCTCGACGCGTTCATACACGGTTCCGATCACGACAAGCAGGATGATCGCCTTGGTGGAAATGCCGTTCAGTCCCAACAGGCGATCGAACACGGTCGGCCCCCGGATAACCCGGTACAGGTACATCACGATCAGGATCGCGATGACGTCTAGGACGAAGAGAAGACTCATCCCTGCCCGCCCCCGGCAGGGAAGACCCGCGCCACCATTCTCTCGAGCCTCTGGCTGGTCACGTCCCCGGTCGAGTCCTCGTCCAGCGCGTGCACGATCAGTTCCTCTGCGTCCGCCTCGACGGTGACCGTCCCCGGGGTCAGCGTGATGGAGTTTCCCATCAGCAGAACTGCCTCTTCGCTGCCCAAAGCGGCCCGGTGGCGGAAGAGCACGGGCTTGATCGGCAACCGCGGGTGAAGGATGAGGTACGAAACGTGAACGCCGCTTACGAGCATCCGGCTGAACAGCCATGGTATGTACAGCAGCGCTCTCCACCAGCGGATGACATAGACCCGCTCGGCGCGAAGGTCTGTCCGCAGCAGCGCCACGAGGAAGGCCGCCCCGAGGCCAACCGCCATGTGCAACGCGTTGAAGCTCTCCGAAAGCAGCAGCCACAGCACGAACAGGACGACTGTCCAGTAGGCCAGGCGCTTGGTGTAGAGAGCGCTCATCGCAGTCAGGCCGCCGCCTCGAGCGTCAGTCGTGTCCAAGTCGCATCGGTGCAGTATCTCTGGAACTCGTTGCGGTCGGCATCGAAGGCCAGCAGGTTCACCCACTGGTTGTGAAACAGAGCCTGCAGGATCTCGTGCTTCGCGATAATCGCGGAAATCCTCTCCGCCGGCGCGTCGATCACTGCTAGCAGGCGCATCGGCTCGTGGTACCGGCGCGGCCCGTCAATTACCCCCTGCACGGGCAGGCCGCCCTGCAGGTCGCCTTGGCTGCCCAGCATCACGCCGACCCCTCCTACCACGTTGTGGATCACCTTGCTCCCGCTTCCGTATACCCAAGGATCCGCTGTGGAGAAATAGTACTCCATGTTAATCCACTCCCCGACGATGAGCGGAGCGGTCATGATGCGTTCGAGGATTCCGCCGTCAGGGTCGCTGGCCGGGTCGTAAGAATGCAGAAACACCCGCGCCTCGAGATCCAGCCCCTTGGTCAGCCAGCGCCTCCCGATCAGAAATGCCGCGTTGCTGGAGAGCCCCCATTCGGGGCGCGGGTTGGCCCAGTCTACGCTGCGTCCGATCGCGTGAAGCACGGCGCGGCGCGCGCTCAGGCCTCGCGGCGCGCCCGGCAGCTTGGCGATCCGCTCGCTTGCCTGCGTCGCGCCGGCCGCGGCCAGGCTCCGTTCCAGCCGGCTGAGCTCCTCGCGGTGGCTCGCTGGCAGGTCGATCAGGTCGTAGAAGGAGACGCGGTCGGTGGCAGTGTCGTGCTTGGCCGGGACGAACCACACGTCGTCGGGAATCTCGAGGCCGCTCTCGGCCACTGCGCGGCGGACAACCGGGTCGTTCGCCATGGCGGCGAACACTCGCGCGTTCGGATCGCCGTGCGCTCCCCCGCAGGCGCCGCAGTTGTAGGCCGCCGCGTACGGATTGTTGTCAGACTCCGAGCCGTGCCCGCACACAACCACCAGCCGGGCCATCGGGTCGGTCAGCCCGATCATGCGCAGGCCGCCTCCAACGAAACCGGCCCTCTCCTCGATGGTGAAACCGCTAGGCCCGACCGATTCGACTTCGGCCGTGTCCAGCGTAAAGCTCGTCTCCAGCTTGGCTCGGAACCGCCTCGCCAGCACCGCACGGATCGCGGCGTAGGGCCGCTGGAACAGGGTCTTGCCGACCAAGGCGACGCTGAACAGGAGGCCAAGCACGTCGACCAGCACGAACGAGCCCAAGGGGTGCTGCTTCAGGTCATGGAAGAGCTCGTCTCCGAAGCGCCGCCAACGCGTGCCCGAGGCATACTTCGCCAGTGGTGCTTCCTCGCCGGGCCGGGGGTCCTCGTCGACTGCGCGGGGTGGCTTCAGCAATACGGGGCACAGCGCGAGGCGGTCATGGCTGTCGAACGCCTCGTGACTGAAGGGAACGCCGAAGAAGCCGGCATAGCCGAAGGTCTCGTAATTGCCGGAGGCCTCGATGTGTCGCCGGAACGGCTCGGAGCGGGCATCGATGCAGAAGATCAGCTGCGCGTCCGGCCGGGCGCTGGGCACCCGTTCCGCCCGGCTGTGTCCCGCCAGCTTGCCCATCAGATGGTCGGCATAGGTGTCTTCGTAGGCCGCCAGCCAAACTGGCCCGTGCTGATCCTCCGGAAAGCGCTCGAGCCAGCCCAGCAGGGTCTTGGCTCCATCGCCGGCCAGCTCGCGGACTTGGGCCGGAGTCAGCCCCAGGACCACGGCCAGCTGGTACAGGCGGCCGACCGCCAGGTCGCGGGCCCCCGCGTCCCCTTCGTGCCCAGCCTCCTCGCGCGCCCGGGCGCGGATGCCGTCCAACGTGCCGGCCACGCCTAGTTCCCTGCGGCAGGCGGCGGCGACCAGCTCGACCTCGTAGAACAGTCTCACGGCCAGGTAGTCCACCAAGTCGATAGGGTGCTCGCGCTGGGCCGGGTATTGCGGGTTCTCGCTCCTCCAGCGCGCGAATCCGGTCCAGCCCGGCAGTTGCGCGAACATGCGCGACTGGTACTCGTTCCATCGTTCCGGGGGGATGCCGAGCCGCTCCAATCCCTGTTGGATCCAGGCCTCGGCGGCATCCGGCAGCGCGTCCACCTTCGCCGCGAAGTCGGGAATGCCCAGGAATCGACCTGTTCGGTCCCGCCCCGCCAGGTCGCGCCAGCAGCGATAGAAGCCCTCTTGCCGGGAAGGCATTCCCCACCCGGCCATGCCCTCGTCGAGGAACGACGCCGACCACTTGATCATCTCGTCATTGATCGAGTCCACGACCGGCACGCCGGCCAGCTCAGCGACCCAGTCGCTGAGGGTCCTCGCCGGCGGCAGGTCCGGCACCGCGCCTTGGCTGCCACTCCCATTCCCCGGACAGGCCTCTGAGGCGGCCGCCAGCAGCGCCGTGCTGCCCTCTTCTCTGGCCCGCCACGCAAGCACGGACGGCGACGGAGGCTCCACGCCTTGCGTTAACTGCGCCCAGACAACTTCTTCCGCGTCGAGGACCCGGCCGCTGACGTGGACAGCCCCTTCGGCATTGTCAGGGCCTAGCCGGGCCAGCGCCCGGCGCAGGTGTGCGTCAGAGATCCGGCCGGCACGCCGAAAGTCCCGATATTCGCTGCCCGCTAGAAAGCCGGCCCCTCCGATCATCCCAGCCGCCTCGCGCACGCCTTGGTCGAACGGAAGGTCTTCGTAGCCGCGCACGGGATTGCGGTAGGCGAAGGTCTTCAAGGGCCAGATCTGGGCTGCGGGGCGGGCCGCTTCAAGGACCTGCTCGCGCAGTGCTTGGGCTTGGTCGGGACTCATCGAGATGCTAGGCCTGGCCGCTCAGGACTTCTTCGTGCGGGCGGCAGTGGGGTCGTCCGAGAAGGGACGATGTCCATCCAAACCCTGGATCTCGAGACGTGCCCCCTCTTCTTCGAATTCTTTCTCCATTTCGCGGAGCCGGTCCATGACAGTGTGATCGACGAGCGCGGTCCCCGACAGGTCAAGCCGGACCCGGGTTTCGCCCTTGAGGGCCTCAAGCCGCTTCTTGAGGCCGATCCAGGTCGAGAACACGGCCGAGTCGCTCACTGTGACGGTGGCTCCATCTTCGGAACGGTCTACGGCAGCGCGAAGCCGGAACAGCGAGGCGACCGGCACGCCGTTCACGAGGTGGATGATGACTTTGACCAAGATCCCGATCCCGATCCCTACGAGCAGGTCCGTGGCCAGCACTCCGACGATCGTGGCGACGAAGATGACGAGCTGCTCGCGGCCCACGTGGTACATGTGCACGAACTCCTTCGGCGAGGCCAGCCGGAAGCCGGTAAAGACCAGCATCGCTCCGAGGGCGGCCAAAGGGATCATGTTGATCAGCGCGGGTGCAAGTGCCACAAAGACCAACAGGAACATGCCGTGGTGCATGTTCGCGAAACGGGTCTTCGCCCCGTTGTCGATGTTCGCCTTGCTGCGGACGATCTCGGAGATCATCGGCAGGCCTCCCACCAACGCGGAGGCCGTGTTCCCGACTCCGATCGCCAGCAGGTCGCCATCGTAGTTGGTTTTCCTGCGGTACGGGTCGATCTGGTCGACCGCCTTGGCGCTGAGCAGCGATTCGAGGCTGCCGATCAACGAGAAGAGAATGATGTACTTGACACCTGTCGCGGTGGCGACGCCGGAGAAATCCGGGAACGTCAGGGCGCCAAACATATTGGACGGAACGTCGACGAGGAACTCCCGCCCCAAGCCGTAGTGCAGCCCTAGCGGCACGGTGACCAGCACGACCACGAGCGGCGCCGGTATGGCCCTCAGGCCCGGAATCTTCAGGAACGGATATCCGAACATGATGACCAAGCTGATGATGCCGATCAGGCCCACTTGGGGGTGCATGTCAGTGAAGTAGCTGGGAATCCTGGCCAGCAGCTCGAGCGGGGTCCCCTCCGAACCGAGCCCTAGCGTGACGGGCAGCTGCTTGGCGAAGATAATCACGCCGATCGAGGCGAGCAGCCCGTGGACGGCGGCCGGGGGGAAGAACTCGCCCAAGATGCCGGAGCGGAACACGCCGAAGAGAATCTGGATGACGCCCGCGACCACGCCCACCCCCAGGGCCAAGCGGTACGCCTCGATGTCCGCGGCCGGATCGCGGCCCGCGGTGAAGCCGAAGTCCGTCACGCACCCGATCGCGATTACGATCAGGCCGGCCGCCGGACCCTTGATCGTCAACTCGGAGTTGCTGAAGACGGTGCCGACGATCCCGCCGATGATTGCGGTGAAGATCCCCGCGATGGCCGGGTAGCCGCAAGCCAGCGAGATTCCGAGGCAGAGCGGCAGCGCGATGAGGAAGACCAGGAATCCTGACAGCAGGTCAGGCCCCCAGTAGCGCTTAAAGCCCGATCCGTTTCCTTGCGGAATGTCCCCGGTGTCGACCATAAGAGACATAGGATACAGGATTCGGAGCTGTGACCGGCCAGTTGCGGTGGCAACCGCACGAAATAGCAAGGGGGGACTGTCCCGTTGCGGCTGTTGTGCGAGTCCGGACCGGTGCAACCGGAGCGGGTGCGCTGGTTGCGCTCGGCCCCACGCGTTCCTGCGGGCCCTCGGTGGCGACATTCATATTGGAGACTGCGACTGCCTGGAGAGCTGGCCCTTCCCGCGGTCTTGGGGATCCTACCCGCGCTTGCCAACGAAGCTGGACGGAGGCACCGCGGGGGCGAATCGAAAGGCGCTATTGCGGCCCGGGGCTCTCTGGAGGTGCGAAGACATAGCGCGAACCATAGCCGCCTGGCGGAACGTGCTGCGGCGTCCCGGCCACAGGTTTCTCGTCCAATTGATAGACTCGGTCAGCGGTGTAGATATAGTTCCGGCTGCGCAGCTGGCCGTCATTGTCTAGCAGAACTTGGATGCCCACACCCGTCCCACGCTCGGAGTTGAAGTTCGGACGGACCTCGACTGGCAGGTAGCCGGCGAGGGCCGAATACTGCCGAATCACGACGTAACGACTCCGTCTGGCATCCCACCTGAGCACGGCCATGCGGTCAAAGTCATGCACTTGTCCGCCGCGGCTCGATTGGAACCAGAGCCAGGTGGTCTTGGCCTCGCCGCTACCCCGGTCGGCCACCGATCCGATCGGAAAGTAGGCGACGATCGAGCGACCTTGAGCCAGCATCGCGACTTCGAGCGGGATGTCGGCGTACGCCATGTTCGCGATCAGCCAGCCGGTTTGGTCGAGCTTCGGAATCCGCACGAGATACCAGTAGTCCAGGCCGGTTGGCTCGGGCGGTGTCCTGGCGGTGGCCGCAGCGGCTGGCAGGCGATCGACCAGCGTTCGATCCAGCATCTCAACGCTCTCGTCTTTTTCCAACTGGTAGAACGTCGGCGCCCAGCGATATGGCTGCGTATGCACGTTGAGCGTGTCCCGCGAGCGGTAAAGTCCATGGCCGGGAAGCGCAGCAGTCCGACTCGTCAGCGCACGCAGCCGGCCTCGCACGTCGCTGTCAAGCAGCATTGCCCTCGGCGCCCAGCCCTCTCGGCCATCGACCGTGCGCAGCCTGACAAAGCTGCGGTGCGTCTCCAAGATTCTCGCGCGCGTGTCGAAGTCCAAGACGGCAATCGCGGGTGCGTCGGGCTCGAGCCCGGAGTACAGTTCTACGCGATTCCGGCTGTAGAACGCATCATCCTCCGCAAGCTCTTGCGGCCCCCCGCCACAACCGGCCAGCGCCCAGGCGGAGACGACTGCGACGATCGCCCGTAGCAACATACGCGTCCTAGGCCGCGACGAGCCCATCTTGCTAGCGTGGACTGCGTGCTGCGCGACCGCCCCGGTGACAGCTGCGCCGCCAACCATGGTAAACCCGCAACGGCGGGCCGTGCCGTGGGCGTCGCCGTGTTCGGGGAAACTCAATGTTGGAAGTCGACATTGCTGCACGTGCGCCCGCCCCCGCTGGTGAGGCACGATTCCTACCGACTCATAACGATCTCGCTCCAAGGGCGTCGTCAAGATCGATAGAGTCGCCTTCCAATGCGTGTGCGGCATTGGTTCGGTCGCTCGAGAGGGGCGGGCCTGCGTAGCGAGGCGAGTATTGCAAATGGTTGGTCTAGGCCGGACGCTGCCGTGCGGACCAGGGGTTGTACCTGATGCTCTCGCAACGTTAGTTCCGCCGCGGAGAGTCTTTGCGAGTGCGGGTCGCGAGGCCCCCAGTCCTGATGTGTTGGGGCAATGGCCGGGCATTCGTGGTTTCCGCAGCTCACCTGCCGGGTGAGCGTTCGGCGGGCGATCTGGAGCCTGTTCCAGGCAGGCTGACCGGCGACAGCTTCGCCGGCAAGATCTCCGCGCTGTGGGCTCCGAAGAAGGCGGTGACGCCAGCCGGGCGCCTGCAGTTGTTCGTCAAGTTTCCCAAGCAGTCGGACCTGTCCGATCAGCTAGTGCGGGAGGCACCGCTGACGTACGCCAGACCGAATGCGCCGATTCTGGGGGATGCGCTGGTGACACGGGCGTTGAGCATGGTGGCTGGGACTGCGCGCATTCGGAAGCGTTGGGCTACGATGAGAGCGACCACTAGATGCCGGGGATGCAGCGGGTGCGCAGTGACGATTCGGTGCGTGGGGAGGTGGCATTCGACGCCGCCCTCGAAGGGTAGCTTGCCAATGCGATGACCGTACTTGTGGGCACCGCCGCAGTCTTGGTTGCGATCGTCCTTTACGACATCCTCCAGAAGAAGCATGCCGTCGTCCGGAACTTCCCGATCATCGGGCACTTTCGGTACCTGCTCGAGTCAGTCGGTCCAGAGCTTCGGCAGTACATCGTCACTAGCAACGACGAGGAGCGCCCCTTTAGCCGCGACGAGCGCAGGTGGGTCTACAGCACTGCCAAACGTGAGAACTCCAATTTTGGATTCGGCACTGACAATCTGCTCGACAGCGCAAGCAACTACATACTGATCAAGCACTCGGCTTTTCCGGCGGAGGCCCCTCCGCAAGGCGATCCGCCCGATTACCCTCTGCCGTGTTCGAAGGTGCTGGGTGAATCCCGCAAGCGAGAGAAGCGGTTCCGGCCGCGATCCCTAGTGAACATCAGCGGAATGAGCTTCGGCTCGCTGAGCGGCCCCGCCGTCGAAGCGCTGAACAAGGGAGCGAAGCTCGCGAACTGCCTGCAGAGCACCGGCGAGGGCGGGCTTGCGGACTGCCACCGCCACGGAGGCGAGCTGATTTGGCAGATCGGTACGGGATATTTTGGCTGCCGAGACGGGAACGGACAGTTCGACCTGCAGCGCTTCAAGGAAAAGGTCGGAGAGTACGACATTCGGGCCGTTGAAATCAAGCTCAGCCAAGGTGCCAAGCCAGGCCTCGGCGGCGTGCTTCCGGCAGCGAAGATTACGCCGGAGATCGCTCGGATCCGAGGCATTCCGATGGGCCGCGACTGCATCAGCCCAAACAGCCACACGGCGTTCGGGGACGTGGACAGCATGCTCGACTTCGTCGAGTTGCTGGCGTCCGAATCCGGCCTTCCCATCGGGATCAAGTCGGCTGTCGGAGAGACCGAGTTCTGGCGGGATCTCTCACGATTGACAGCGGAAACCGGTCGATCCGTGGACTTCGTTACGATCGACGGCGGTGAAGGCGGCACAGGTGCCGCTCCGCTCACCTTCACCGACCATGTGGCGCTCCCGTTCCGACTGGCGTTTCCCCGCGTCTATCGGGAATTCGCGCTCCGCGACCTGCATGATCGGATCGCGTTCATTGGCTCTGCAAGGCTTGGCTTGCCGGCGAACGCACTGCATGCGATCAGCATGGGCTGTGACATGATCAACGTGGGCCGGGAGGCAATGCTGGCGATCGGATGCATCCAGGCCCAGCGCTGCCACACCGGGCGCTGCCCGACGGGTGTGGCCACCCAGAACGCTTGGTTGACTCGGGGGCTGGATCCGGCCTCAAAGTCCGTTCGGGCAGCCAACTTCATCGTCGGCATGAGACGCGAGCTGACCTTGCTCAGCCGCGCCTGCGGGGTCAGCGCGCCAGGGATGGTATCCCCGGACCATATCGAGATCATGACCGAGGGTTCCACAGTGCGCCCGCTGCGCGAAGTGATCGGATACGAACGGCATTGGGGCACTCATGCAGCAATACACCCTGACCGAACTCCAAACGCCTGACGGCCCGGACGGAAACGGTCCGGACTCACGACAGGTGGCCGCGAGGCAATCAAAACCGACACGCCTTACACTGAAATCGTCGGCAGTCCAACTCGGACCGAACTGGAACAGGCGCCATCAATTCGGCACATCTCAGGCCAGTCGCTCCCGGGCTGCGCCGGCATTGGGAGTTCTCGTTCGGTAGCAACACAGGGCAGTGCCACGCGGGTATAGTGCAACGATTTCGACAATCCAGGCTGAATAGTAGTGAGGCGAGCGCCACCTGGACATTTGGGATGGCTGCGCCATCGCAGGACATGTGGGGCGTGCAGGTTGCGGTGTTGGCAAAGCCCGTTCGCTCATGATGAAGCGCTCGGCGGTATTCCTCACTGTCGCAGGCGCGGCTGCCCGAGCCTCTCTTGATGGGCCGCTAAAGAGGGATTGAGCGATATGAGTTCCGACGTCAAGTTCTCGCCGCCAATGCTGGAAGCGTTGCGATCGCCTAGCGAGGGCGGCGCGTCCTTCAAGGGGAAACCCGGTTATCGGCTGGCTGCCCTGCTGCGGCTGGAGCGCAGGGAGCTTTGGGTCGTCGTCGTGTATTCGATCGGCGTTGGCCTGCTGACGCTGGTTGGACCGGTCGCGATTCAGGTCCTGGTCAACATCATCGCGTTCGAGTCCTTGCTGCAGCCGCTGGTGATCTTGACCATCTTTGTATTGGTCGCGCTGGGCTTTGCAGCGGCGCTGAAGGCCTTCCGCGTGTGGACGGTGGAAATCATACAGCGGCGGTTCTTTGTCCGGGTGGCCACCGACTTCGGGCAACGGTTGGTTCGGGTCCGGGCGGAAGCGTTCGAGCGGTTCAACGGCCCAGAGCTCGTGAACCGATTCTTCGACGTCGTGACGGTGCAGAAGAGTGCGGCCGACCTGCTAATGAACGGTGTCTCACTTGTAATGCAGACCACCGTCGGGATGTTGCTGTTGGCGGTCTATCATCCCTACTTATTGGTATATGACTTGATCCTCTTGGCGGTAATGCTGTGGGTTGTCCTAGGCGTCGGCAAGGGCGCAATCAGATCGGCCATCAAGGAGTCGCAAGGAAAGTACGACATCGCGGCTTGGCTCGAGGAGATCGCTGCCCACGTTCCCGCACTGAAGTCGACTTCGGGAGTCGGTTACTCGATGAGCCGCGTGAACGAGTTGGTGAAGGAGTACTTGAGCCATCGCAGGGCGCACTTCAGCGTGGTGATGCAGCAGATCGCAAGCTCTCTGGTTGTGCAGGCGCTGTCGATTTCTCTGCTGCTGGGCATCGGAGGCTTGCTGGTCATGCGCGGGCAGCTGACCTTGGGCCAGCTTGTCGCCTCAGAAGTGGTCATCACCATGGTTGTGAGCGCGTTCTCGGAATTCAGCAAGAAGCTCGAAACTCTCTACGACCTGCTCGCAGCGCTCGACAAGCTCGGCCAGGTAATCGACCTGCCCTTGGAACGAGCAGGATCGCGGACGCCGGGGCGGCGTAGCGGACCGGCGTCGGTGGAGGCGTCGGACGTCAGCGTCGTGCCTTCCGGCGGCGAACCGGCCTTAGACCGCGTTTCACTCCGGATCGAGGCTGGCGAGCGGGTCGCGGTGACGGGTCCGGCCGGTGAAGGAAGAACCGCCCTCGCAAAGGTACTGGCTGGCCTCCGCAATCCGGAGGCAGGGATCGTGCGGGTAGACGACCTCGACGCGCGGGACTCTGCTCCGGTGGCATTCCGCGAGACTGTGGCGTTCGCTAGCGGCCCGGATGTCTTTTCCGACACCGTTGAGCGGAACGTTTCGCTAGATCGTCCGACCGTGGGAATCGAACAGGTCCACGAAGCGCTCGATCAAGTAGGACTGCTCGGAACGGTGCTTGGCCTGCCGGATGGGCTTCAGACTACTCTCAGCAACGGTGCGCCGCTGACGCGCGAACAAGCCGAGCGACTCGTGCTGGCGCGAACGATCGCTGGGCGGCCCCGCGTGATCATCGTGAACCAGCTGCTCGACCGGATTGGCGACGCGTCGGCCTTCGAGAGGGTCTGTGACAGGCTGTTCGCCCCGGAGGCTCCGTGGACACTGGTATGCATGACGAATGACCCAGAGGTAATCGCGCGGTGTGGCCGGAGCGTTCGCCTCGACCACGGCTCGCTCCACGAGACCGATGGCCCCGAGGGTCGTTTGCGAGCGGAAGCTGACGGATCGTTGCCTCGCCCCGCCGCGGCGTCGATCCCACGCACGGACTAGGGCGGTGTCCAGGGGGCGGAAGTGATCAACAGAAGAGGCACTTGGTCGTCCGCTTGCGCGGACCGGAGCATCAGCGCCGCTGAATGGCAGTTTGGATCACTGGCTGCGGGAGCCTTGCCGCGCACGGTGCGCTCAGGCCTATCCGGCTTGTGTTCGCCCTCCCTTGGCAGCGAAGAGGGAGACAGCGACGGCTATAGGCGGGTGAGAGGCCGCTTGGCCCACCGGCCGACAGCACACACGGCTTGCAGTCAGGGGGAGGAGTGGACATGAGGGACTCGTGGTATGACGACCACTTCGACGCGTTGGAATGGACCGGCTCGATCCGCAGCCTGCGGGCGCTTGCATGGATACTGGCCCTGATGCTGGCCGCGACCGTGGTCGCACTGGCGCTGGTCCCATGGCAGCAGGCGGTGCCCGCCTCGGGCCAAGTCGTCGCGTTCGATCCGGTCCAACGGCGCCAATTCGTCGAGGCCCCCATCGACGGGCGGATCGTGCGCTGGGCTATCGTCGAGGGATCTCGCGTTCGGAAGGGCGATGTGTTGCTGGAGATCTCCGACAACGACCCGGCACTGGTCGACCGCATGGAAACGGAGCGACAGGCCACCGAGGGCGTCCGTCAGGCCGCACTGCGGAAGGCCGAATCACTCCGCCTCATGGTCGAGCGCTTGGAGCTGACCCGCGACCGGGCCGTGGCAGCAGCCAAGTCCAGGGTCATGGTTGCCGAGGACCGGGTCGTCGCCGCCGCCCGCGCGTTGGAGGCGTCCGAGGCCGCCGAACGGACTGCAAAGCTCAACCTTGAACGACAGCTGCTCCTCAACCAGCGCGGGCTCTCATCGCGCAGGAACTTCGAGCTGGCCCAGTTGCAGAGTGACCAGACCGCTGCGGCGGTGAACAAAGCGCGAGCGGACCTCAACGCAGCCCGCAACAGCCGCATCGCAGCCGAAGCGGAGTGGGAAAAGGCAGAGGCGGACGGCCAGGCGCAGGTTGACGACGCGACGGCGTCTTTGCAGCAAGCGCTCTCGGACGAGCAGAAGGCGCTTGGCGAACTGACCAAGATCGACGTGCGCATCGCACGCCAAGCGACCCAGCGCGTCCAAGCGCCGATTGACGGGGTCGTTCTGCGCGTGCTCGCGCGCCAAGGCGCGGAAATGGTGAAAGCAGGTGATGTGCTCATGGAACTCGTGCCGGAGTCCGGGCACAACGTCGTAGAACTATGGGTCGACGGCAATGACGCCCCGCTGGTTTCTCCCGGGCGCAAAGTGCGCCTGCAGTTCGAGGGCTGGCCGGCATTGCAGTTCATCGGCTGGCCGTCAATCGCGGTTGGGACCTTCGGGGGCGAGGTGCTGGTCGTCGATGCTTCCGACAACGGACGGGGGGAATTCCGAGCCCTTGTGCAGGCGGACCCTGCTAGCCCCTCTTGGCCGGAGCAGCGCTACCTGCGCCAAGGCGTGCGCGCGAACGGCTGGATCCTGCTTGACCGCGTCACGCTGGGCTTCGAGATCTGGAGGCAGTTCAACGGTTTCCCGCCGACAACAACGGCGCCAGGTGCCGATATGCGATCCGTAGGGAAGAGCAGCTGATGCCCCCGATTCTCTGGCTTGCGATCTTCCTTGGGCTGGCGAGCGCTCAAGCACCCGGCGCGCCCTTGCTGCTTGAAGAAGTCCTGGCATCGACGGAGCGGCACCATCCGGTTCTGCTCGCCCAGATCACCGAGCGTGCCGCAGCGGAGGGCGAAGTCCTCGGATCTCACGGGGCCTTCGACGTTAATCTGAGTGCCCGCTCGGGGACGAACCGTTTCGGCTACTACAAGACCCGCACGAGCGGCGCCGGCATCTCACAGCCGCTGCGCGGCTTGGGCGGGGAAGTCTTCGGCGGGTACAAGCGAGGGTTGGGGAACTTCGAGCCCTGGAAGGAGGGCCAGCTGACTCTGTCGCGCGGCGAATGGAGCGGGGGAATCGAGCTCCCGCTGCTCCGGAACCGCCGGACAGACGAGAGGCGAACGGATTTGCTGCTGGCACGACTTGCGGTCGAATACGCCGATGCCTCGATCCTAGAACAGCGCTTGGCGCTGCTCCAGGCTGCCGCCTCAACATATTGGACATGGGTATCTGCGGGCCAGAATCTGGCGATCGCCACGGACCTGCTGGCCTTGGCGGAAGACCGGGTAGAGCAGGTCCAGGGGCTGGTCGACGCAGGCCAGGTCGCAGAGATTGAGATCGTCGAGAACGAGCGGGCAGTTCTGCTGAGACGGTCGGCGACGGCATCGGCGGAGCGCGACCTGCAGGCCGTGCGCCTGGATCTCTCGCTGTTCCTGCGCGACGCCAGCGGCAACATCGTGCAGGCTGGGCGCGATCGGCTCCCTGAGTTTCCCGAGCCGACAAGGCTCCTACCCGGGGCAGTCGAGACTGACCTTAGGATGGCGCTGCAGCGGCGGCCCGACATCTCGAGTCTGCTGGTGCAGGTCCAGCGAATCAGCGCGGTGCAGCAACTGGCCCGCAATCAGCTCCGCCCGGAAGTCAACTTCACGGCACAGTTCGGCCGGGACGCGGGAAGCGGAACGATCAGCAAGCGCGGGAACGAATTGATCGTGGGCATCACGCTGGAGTCTCCCATCCAGCGCCGCAAGGCACGGGGGGAGATTGCGATCCAGAGCGCGAAGCAGGAGCAACTCGTTCACAGGCTCCGTTTCTTGCAAGACAGGGTGGAAGTTGCAGTCCGTGACGCTGCTTCGGCGCTGGATTTGGCCCTCCAGCGCCTAGACTTGGCGCGCGCGGAGTATGACCTTGCGCGTCGCCTCGCGTCAGCGGAGATGGAGCGATTCGAACTCGGCGACTCAACTCTGTTCATCGTGAATCAGAGGGAGATGGCGGCCGCCTCCGCCCAATACGCGGTCGTGAGCGCGCTGGCGGACTGCCACAGGGCAACCGCCGCCTACCGAGCGGCAACGGCTGTGCTGTGATCGGCTCGGCGCGGGCGGCGAGTGCGATCCGGCCGGGGTATCTGACGGAAGCCGCACGCGCAGCGTGCGGAACGGGGTGATTTGACAACATTTTCCGCAACCGTGGGACTCTTGGAGCGCGCCCGTTGTGGCGCCTGCGGCTCTGTCCCCGTGTGGCGCCGCGAGGCCGACTCGAAAGGAAGGTTGTTCGACAACTTCGAGCGGGGAACAGAAGGGCCGCGCGGCAGCAACCCGCCACTGAAAGAGGACGAGGTGCTGTGCTGTGTTCTGGTTTACCGAGAGCCCGCGGAGCCCTCGGTCTTGGCACAGGGAGGGTGAGCCAAGAGCCGTCTCTTCCAGCGCGCCGGAGGGGATGGGATAACCGGATACCGCTCCAGACGACTTGCTCTGCGCAGCCAGCGCCTTGACGTCATGAGCCAGTCACGCCTCAAGCGGCACTCTTCGCCGTTCCAAGCCGCCCTGCCCCAATCTGAGAGCGGTGATCGAATCGACTCTGTGGTCGAGCAAGTACTGTCTTGCCCGCACGAGGCCGTAGCCGACCTGTGATGGGGCGTGGCTGTCGTCTCCGAAACAGAAATGCACGCCAGCCTCGGCCGCCAGGCGCACCAGCCAAGGGGAGGGGAACGGTTCGGGCAATCCCTTGCGCCAACCCGCCGTGTTGAGGTCGAGGATACAGGAATGCGACCTGGCGGCCTCGATCGCGGCCTCGGCGGCCCTGCGGATCCTCGGGGTGCACAGATCGGCGCCTCGCGGCGCGTGCAGCTTGGGCAGATCGAGGTGGCCAACGATCTCCGGGCGCACGCTGCGAATCATTTCCTCTACCAGCCTGAAGTAGCGCTCCATGAGCGGCTCTAGGCCGTTGCAGGCGGCCACGGCTTCTCGAAAGTGCTGGGGGGTCTCGTCGATGGGAATGTCACAGACGTGGTGGACGGATCCGACGAGATAGTCGAACTCGTGCTCGCGTCGCAGCGCAAGCATCGATTCGGCGTAGCTTGACGTCGGAACGGCCTCGGTTTCGAACCCGCGCAAGATCTCCAGCGAACCGCTCATCTGGCGCTGGAGCCTCAATGACTCGCGCGAATACGCCTCAAACTCCCGGTGCAGTCGCTCCACTTCGTAGCCCTTGGCGCGTTCGGGGTCGTACAGGAAGCGGTCGTCCGAACGCGGTGCGTGCTCGGTGACGCCGTAGGCGCTCAGTTCAGCAGCTACGGCCGCGTCGATGATTTCGCGGAGCGTGCCGCTAGCGTGTTCGCAGAATTCGCCGCTGTGGCCGCCATGCAGCGACAGCATCCATGCGGGGCTGGCCACGATTCAACAAGAACCCGGGCCGGGAGGAGGCTTGGGAGTGACTTGACGCGACACGGCGCCGTTCAGCCATGGGGCCAGAGCTTTTTGTGGGTCGGCGATCTGCTCGATGCTGGTCAGCCAGTATCGTTCCCAGTTGTGCCTGGGAAGGCCGCAGAACAGCATCAAGTTCAGGGGGTACTCACCGGAGTCGGTGCAGCGCCGGAAGTCGTCGCGGAACAAGAACACCGGCTTGCGCCACGCGATCGCCATGCCCAGTTCCACCATCACGCCCTCGTCCGGTGGGCAGCCGTTGACGACTGCGAAGAGGCCGTCGGCCTCGCGGACATCACGCATGTCCCTTTGGCCCACGAGGTACGCCCAGTCGGCGCCGTCCGTGTCTTTGGTAGTGTTGTTGCGCGCGAAGGGCTCCCACACTTCGGCCCCGGCCTTTTCGAGGGCAGCGACGAGTTCGGCCAGGGGGCCGGATCGCTGCTGTGCCGAGAACCCGTAGGCGCTGGCTAGATACAGTGTCTTGCGGTTGCCGGTCGGGGGCACGGCGGGAGTCACGCTCCTTCCTTACGCTAGCATTGCGACACGAGTCGACCTGCAGCCCCCGGGCCGAATCACGCCGCCTCATCGCCGGCCCGAAGGGTGGCACGAGAGCCGTCCGCGCGAGCTTCGATGCGAGCGGTGTTTGGATGATCTTGTGGACGCTTGGGAGGCACCTCAGGAGCGCCTGCGATCAGGGAGAGGTCCCCTGCGGAGGTTGCGATTCGGATTCTATGTGGAAGATACGAGATGGGGAACAACAGTCTGGGGAGTGCAAATGATCGATTCGGACCCGACGGAAGCAAGAAAGAAGCCCTATTTCTCGGCAAGTCCAACGCCCACTACAGGTCGGTATCCACGACTCTCGGGCTAGCCAGTCGGTGCCAGCGGATTCATGCCAGGGGGCTCGTTGGGCTGTATCGGGCCGACATCTAGTTTGAGTGCTGGTGCCTGCTGGGGAATCCGGAACTGTTTGATGAAAGCGCGTCCTGCGTGGTTCTCGACGATTTTTGCGGAAGGCGTAGCTCCAAACGTATGTGTAGTCGCGTGGAAGACCGATAGGCTCAGATCCCGCAACGCTTCGTCGTCCTCGAGTGACGAGATAACGAGCCCTTGTCGCCGCAACTCACTTCTCGATAGGTGACGGCTGTGACTCTTGAACATGGTGTGGTCCGAAAGCCAAGCGGAAACCGAGTGTGCTCGTTCTTGGCGTTCAGCGGGGTCGCTGATCGAAGCGAACATATAGGTGTCCAGCCACGTGCTGACCAACTCTCTGGAAAGCTCTAGGGCTGTTTCGCATTGCATCAGCGGATCGGGGCCATATTGGCCCAGCATCGGCAGCCACGCTGACAGCTTTGCTGGATCTTGGCATTCCCGCTGAGCCTGGTCGAATTGGTCGAGAACAGCCTGAGCTGGCACCGAGCGTCTGCCCAACTGCGTCGAGACAAGAAGTTGAGGGTCGATGGGGCCGAGGAACGAATGCTCGCCCATTAAGATCTCGTTTGCAGCGCACGAGATCATAGTCGCCGCCGACATTGCAAGTTCTGGCACGATCACACGAACGTGCTGGAACCTAGATCGCAAATAGGAAACGACTCCCTCGGCGGCCGCTGGCGAACCACCAGGGCTGTGAAGAATCAAGTCGAGGTCGGAATTCTACAGTCCCGAAGTAACCTCCATAAAAGCATGGATGTCCTCGTCGTTGATCGATGTGAGCGCAGGAGGCGCTTCCTTCTGGAGCCAGCCCGACGCGTACAACACCACGTTGCGCCCGGTGTGTTGTTGCAGGGCCGCGAGATACTTTCGCCGTACGCTTTCAAAATCGGGAGCACCATTAGGAGCAACCGTCTCGTTCAGTTGGCGAAGAATGTCACTCCATATCGGCATGCCGACTCATCTGCGATTCGAATGATCGGTGGTCGTGATCTCTTGTGGCTCATGGGTCGCCGTGCGACAGGGCTCGAGTCCACGATCAAGATGCCGCCAATCCTCGTACACACGCATGACTTCGCGGATTCCTGGACGCTTCAGGGCGTCCTCAAGTAGTGCCGCACGTGCCTGCTCACGAATACTCGTTAGTTCGGGCGAACGTCCAGCCATGATGCCTCCTCGAAATAGACGTACTGGGCACCGAGGGCTTCAACTGTAATCGTGGATTCCTCAGTGCCGTCAGTATTTTCCATTCGTTAGCTGTTCATAATACGACCGTACTAGAAGTTGAGACGGAAGCGGTCGAAACGCGCTTCCAAGCGGGCTGGGTCTGGATAGTCTTGCGGACGCCTGGGTGGATTGATTTTCTTGCCGATGCAATCCTTGAGCAGGTCAAGCATCGGTCCGTCGTCCTCATCTAGCAGCCTAGTGGAGATGTGGATCCTGTGGTCAGGATCAATCCCGATCAGGTCGGCGTCAAACGCGGCGTGGTGGATCTTGGACAGCGGCAGGCCGTTTCGGACCACCGGCTGGCCCAATTTCTGGTTTCTGTCCTCAATGATGTGGGCGGCATCAAGCAAGCGGGGGACCGGGAGTCCGGTGATTGCGCAACGGTTGCCATACGCCCTCAACACCGCCGCACGGAACATGCTTTGGTGCAGACGCTGTTGCGCCAAGCCCACGCGATATCGACGCTTGTCAGCGTCATCGGAGACTCCTTGCGGGATGACATCCGCATTGCACTCGCCCAGGTCGCCCGGGCCGACGAAGCACCTGCGCAAGGTGGCGTCGAGACTATAGATGGTGGCGGGGACGATGGGTTCGTACAGATTTGGCGCGACTCCCACGAAGTAGATGATGGGGAGCCCGAGGTCGCAGGCTTGTATGAGCAACTGGTTGACCTGATCAGATCGTGCTCCCTCCATGAACGAGTAAGCGAAGTGCTCACGCTTGCCGAAGACTGCCTGATCGATGCTCTGGTCGTCGTACCAGACCCGTCGCCCCGGCTTCGGAACGACCGTCTTGATCGATAGCAGGGTCTCCATTTGCTTGGGCTTGAAGATTCCCCTGGCTTTAGTGGCTAGGCGGACTCTCTCAGTTCGGAACCAAAAGCCGTCGTCAATCTGGCTCCATGCAATGGTCCCGTGCCGTTTGTGCAAATCCTGCACCCAGGCAATGGCCGCAAGACGGATCTGCCTATCTCGTTCGGTCTCTGCCACGCATCCCCCGCAGTCTCCGCTGGAGCTATATAGTACTTGGTCCATGGATTCTGCCCGATCAATTCCCGGCCGCGTTCCAACTTGCGTTTCGCCATGCCAGACCAGCCGGGCTTGCCGCAATCCTTCCCCCTGCGTGACAATCACCTACTGCGGGGGACCGTGTGGCGCAAGAACACTGCTTGGCGATTGACTTGGGGGCCGGTAGCGGCCGCGTGATGCTGGGGAGCTTTGATGGCGAGAAGATTGCCGTCGAAGAACTGCACCGATTCGACAATCCGGGCACGGAAGTGCTGGGATCGCTCTTCTGGGATCCGCTGCGCTTGTTCGGCGACATGCGGGACGGAATCCGCGCTGCCGCGGGGGCCAAGCCTGTCTCGCTCGGAGTGGATACGTGGGGCGTCGACTTCGCGCTGTTGGACCGTGACGGCAAGCTGGCCGGCAACCCGTACCACTACCGTGACTCAAGCACCAACGGCACGATGGCGGAGGTCTTCCAGCTCATCTCGAAAGAAGAGATCTTCCAACAGACCGGGCTCCAGTTCATGGAACTCAACAGCCTGTTCCAGCTCTACGCGCGGAGGAACAGCCCGGCTTTGGAGTCGGCGAGTTCGCTGTTGATGATGCCCGACCTGTTCCACTACTGGTTCACGGGCGAGCAAGCCTGCGAGTTCACGGACGCGACGACCTCGCAGTGCTACGATCCGCGCCGTCGCGCTTGGGCCCGTCCGGTGCTGGAAGCGCTCGGCCTGCCCGCCGCGATCTTCGGTCCCGTGATCGAGCCGGGCACTGTGCTGGGCCGCGTGCGCGACTCGATCGCCGAAGAATGCGGCGTCGCCGGCATGGAAGTGATCGTGCCCGGCACGCACGACACAGCCTCGGCCGTCGCGGCCGTGCCCGGCGAAGGCCCGAACTGGGCCTACCTCAGTTCCGGCACTTGGTCTCTGCTGGGGGTGGAGACCCTGCAGCCCCACGTGACCCCGGCCGTGCTGGCAAAGAACCTGACCAATGAAGGAGGCGTGTGCCGCACGAACCGCCTGCTGAAGAACATCTGCGGCCTGTGGCTGCTAGAGGAGTGCCGTCGCGAGTGGTCGCGGCACGGGATCGCGACCGAGTACGACAAGCTGCTCTCTGATGCGGAGGCCAGCCCGCCGTTCCGCTCGGTGATCGACGTGGACGATCCGGAGTTCGCTCCTCCGGGCGACATGCCGAGCAGAATCGCTCGCAAGTGTCGCGCCACCGGCCAGCCCGTGCCGGGCTCTCCAGGCGAGTTTGCGAGGGCGATCTTTGAAGGCTTGGCTCTGAGGTATCGCTCGGTGATGGGAGACATCGCCGGAGTGACCGGCGTTGCCCCGGCGGCCCTGCACGTGGTCGGCGGCGGCTCTCGCAACCAGCTGCTCTCGCAATTCGCCGCTGACGCTTGCGGCGTGCCTGTGATCACGGGCCCGGTCGAAGCCACCGCCGTTGGCAACGTATTGATGCAATGCATGGCTGCCGGACGAATCGGCGACCTTGCGCAAGGGCGCGAGATCGTGCGCCGATCGTTTGAGCTCGGTCGCTTCGAGCCGAACCCAGAAGTCGCGGGCGGCTGGGACGAGGCCGCAGGCCGGCTCGCCGCGCTCGGTTCCGGCTAGGGGCCGCGGCCAGCGGCGGGTCGACTTCCGGCGGTGCTACTCTGCGGCCATGTCGGCCCTCAACGTCGCTCTCATCGGTTACGGCTTCATGGGCAAGGCCCATAGCAACGCCTACGCGCAGGTCGGGCACTTCTTCCCGCACGTCACCAAGGTCCGGCGCAGGGTAGTCTGCGGCCGCGGCCATGCCGGGTTGCAGGCATTGGCGCGTGCGTGGGGGTGGGAGGAAACAGAGACGGACTGGCGGCGCGTGATCGAACGCCCGGATGTCGACCTGGTCGATGTCTGCACGCCCAACTACCTGCACGCCGAGATCGCGATCGCGGCTGCCGAGGCCGGCAAGATGGTGCTCTGCGAAAAGCCGCTCGCGAACACGCTTGCCGAGGCCGAGGCCATGGCCGCGGCCGCCGCGGGCGTGCCGACCTTCGTTTGGTTCAACTACCGGCGGGTGCCCGCGGTCGAGTTCGCGGCCAGGCTGCTGGCGCAGCAGCGGATCGGCCGGGTGTACCAGTACCGGTCGCAGTACTTGCAGCAATGGGGCCCGGACCCGAATCGTCCGAACAACTGGAAGATGTCGAAGCGGACGGCGGGGTCAGGCGTGAATGGGGATCTCAATTCGCATCTGCTCGACCTGGCCATGATGCTTCTGGGCCCGATTCGCGAAGTCTCCGCCACCATGGAGACCTTCTTGCCGGAGAAGCCGGATCCGAGCAGGCACGGCCAGACTTACCGGATCGATATCGACGATGCAGTGCTGGTGCAGGCGAGATTCGCCAGCGGCACGCTCGGCTCGTTCGAGGCGACCCGCTTTGCCACCGGCTTTCAGAACGACAACAGCTTCGTCGCTCATGGCGAGTCGGGCATGCTGGAGTTCCATTTCGAGGACTTGAACCACCTCACCTACGCCGACATGTCGGGAGAGCCGGATCTGCGGGGGCGCCGCAAGGTGTTGGCTCCGGCCACGGGCCCGCAGGCCAACCCCCATTTCTGGAAGCCCGGCCATCCGATCGGCTACGAGCACACCTTCATCAAGTCGCTGGCCGATTTTCTCGCTGGCTTGGATGCGGGCGAGCCCGCGCGCCCGACATTCGAGGATGGCTTGGCCGTCCAGCGAGTGCTGGACGCGATCGAGCGCTCCGCGCGGGAGCGGCGATGGATTGAGACCGGAGCGTAGCCCTCGCGTGAGGTTTGCGGAATCGAACGCGCAGCGATGCGGCCCCGTCGCCCGGGCCGGCCGCAGGGTACAATCGGCCCGTCGCGTCGGCTGACGGCTCTGGCTGGTCCGGCAGCCGGCGCGCTGGATCGGATCTGCCTCGATCTGGTTTAAGGAGGTTCGTACCGTGTCTTATCGCTGGCCCACCCTCAGCCCGTGCAAGCCGCTCGTCGCGGGTGCGGTGCTTGGCGCGCTCGTGGGCGTTCCTGTCCCGGCACAGTCGCCGCCCGCCTCCCAGTCCGGTGCGGCGGCCGCCGCTTCGTCAGATTTCCTCGACCATTTCACCTGGCATCCGGGCGGCACGCGCGAAGCCGACATGTGGCAGGTGTTGGTCCTGTTCGGCGTCGGCGATGCCGCCGGCGAGGAATGGGACGGCAGCCTGTCGATCGAGGGCGGCGAAATCCTGGCGCTCACGCCGCACCGCCAGGAGCCGCCTGATCGGATTCTGCCGCAAGGGGGATGGCGGCTGCAGACGCAACCGGTGCAGATCTTGCTGCGCTCCACGGTTGTGCCTCGCCCGACGCCCAGCACGCGCGAGGAAGTGCTGCCCAAGGGGATGTGGATTCGCGGCAGCGGCACCCGCTCGACTTCGGTAGCCGTGCGGACCGCCCAGGGCGAATTCGCCTTCGAGCCGATGGCGATGCAGTTCGGCCCGTGGGCCAGCGCGCTGGGAGGCCGCGTCGCTATCCAGCGAACCCCGCCCGCCACGGACCTCTCCGGCACCGAGTTGCGCCAGCACGACTCGCCGGCCATCGCGGCTGACTCTGCCGGCAATCTCTTCGCCACCTGGTACAGCTATCACGACCGGCGCGAGGAGCTGAACTTCCGGCGCTATCACGAAGGCCGCTGGTCCCGGCTGATTCCGGTCGGTCGCGCCGAGGAAGATCTGTGGCGTCCGCAGATCGCGGTTGACGGAGCGGACAAGCCGTGGCTGGTGTACTCCCAGCGGCCGTCCGAAGACGGCCCCGGGAATTGGGACATCTACGCCATGGCGTGGGAGGACGACGAGTGGGGTCGGCAACATCGCTTGACCGACAACCCGCTTCCCGACATCGAGCCCCACGTGGCCCGAGCGGTCGATGGCACGATCTACGTGGCATGGCAGTCCATGGCCGGCCGCCACTCCCAGATCCGCCTGAAGTACCTGCGCGAAGGCCGCTGGTCCGAGACGGTGGCGGTCACGAATTCGGCGGCCAACGACTGGTCGCCCGCCGTGGCCGCGGGACCGGGCGGCACGGCGTGGATAGTCTGGGACCGCTATCGCCAGGGATCCGGCGGCAGTTACGACGTGTACGCGAGATCGTTCGCGCCATCCAGCGGGCTTGGGCGGGAAATGGCTGTGGCGAGCACAACGCGCTTCGAAGCGCACGCAAGCATTGAAGTTGACAGTCGCGGGCGTCCGTGGATTGCGTGGGAAACCTCTGGCGTGAACTGGGGCAAGGATCTCGGCCGGGGCTTGGGCGAAATCCAGCCGGGCACGCCGCTCGGCGCGGCGCGGCGCATCGAGGTCGTGTGTCTCGATGGCGGTCAGTGGAAGACGCCCGCCGCGGTCAATTTCGACGATCCGGCGATGGCCGGCTCCACAGGCGAAAGCCGGCCGCAGCTCTACTTCGACCCCGACGGGAACCTCTGGATGTCATTCAAGCGCCGCTACAGCCGGCGCTCCTATCGCCCGACGTCCTACTGGGAGTCGTTCCTCACTCGCTTGGAAGGCCGGCGCTGGACCGAGCCGATCACGCTCCCGCAGAGCTGGGCGCGCAAGAGCACTCGCATGGGCATGACGGCCGCCGATGGCCGCCTGTGGTCCTTCTGGCCGGACGAGAGCCGCCAGTGGGCCTTTGCCAGCCGCCCCAGGCTGAACCGGGTCGTGGCGGGATCCTTGGAGCTGCCCGGGGCGGGCCCGGAGCCCCGGCTGTCCCCGTACCGCCCCTCGCCCGGCGAGTCCCGGCCTGACTCGCATCCCAACGAACCGGACGATGTCCGCTTCATCCGCAATTTCCGCACCGAGCATGGCGGGGATTCGCTGCGGATCGTGCGCGGCGACCTGCACCGCCACACGGAATTGTCGCAAGACGTGGGCGGCATGGACGACGGCTCGCTGCCCGAGTTCTACCGGTACATGATCGACGCTGCGGAAATGGACTTCGGAGCGTCCACCGATCACCAAGCGGGCGGCACGGACTTCTGGAACGCGATGACCCAGAAGCTGGCCGACATGTACCACTTTCCGGAGCGGTTCTCCACTCTGTACGGGTACGAGCGCAATCCCGGCAACCCGTACGGCCACCGCAACCTGATCTACACGCATCGCAACTATCCGATCGTGCCGTTCTTCATCCCGGCCCACCCGCGCTTCCTGCTCCCTGACAGTCCTGACGGCGAGCTGCTCACATTCAGCTCGATGGGATTCGGCAGCGGCGTGCGCAACGAGACCAAGCTCATGTACGAGGTCGCCCGCCGCACCGGGGGTATCGCGATTCCCCACACGTCCGGCACCAATTCCATGGGCACTGACTGGCGCGACCACGACCCCGAGGTCGACATGGTGGCCGAGATCTACCAAGGGGCGCGGCAGAACTACGAGCACAAGAACGCTCCGCGTGGCGTTCGGGACGGTGAAGAGGCCGACGCGGCCGGGGGCTTCCAAGAGCCCGGCATGTTTTGGAACGCTTGGTCGAAAGGGTACAAGATCGGCGTCATCGCCAGCTCCGACCACTTCTCCACGCACATCTCCTATGCGATGGTCTACACGCCCGACACCAGCCGGGAAGCCATCCATGACGCCATCCGGGCGCGGCGGACGTACGGAGCGACGGACAACATCGTGCTGGACTTCCGCATTGGCGATGCCTTCATGGGGGAAGCCGCCGTCGTCTCCGAAGCCCAGCCCGCGCGGGTGCGGGTGCGCGGTACCGGCAACATCGCTGCGATCCACCTGATACGCGACGCCAATTACGTGTACAAGGTCGAGCCCGGCCGCCAAGAGGCGCAGTTCGAGTACCTGGATGTGGCCGCCCAGCCGGGCCGGCACTGGTACTACGTGCGGATCGAGCAGCAAGACGGCGAATTGGCGTGGTCGAGCCCGATCTGGATCGACCACCGGCCCTAGTCGGCCGCTGGCGCGAATTGGCGATATTATCAAGTCATCCGATCGTGGGCGCGCCGCCCGCGTGCCTGCCAATGCGCTCGCTATTCGAAGCCCCGCCAGAGAAGACAGGCCTGCTGGGGCGCTTTCGGAAGGCAGTTTCGAAGACGCGCAAGGCTTTCACCGATCAGATCGGCGACATTCTCGAAGGCACCAGGGAGTTCGATCCGGAGCTGCTCGAAGACCTCGAGATGACCCTGATCGGCGCCGATCTGGGTGTCAAGACCACCAGCGAGATCCTTGAGGACGTGCGCTCGAGGGCGGCCGGCGGCCAGCTCCAGGACAGCGAGGCGGTCAAGGACCTGATCGCCGGCCACATGCTAGAGATCCTGCGCAAGGCCGACAGCGATGCCCGTCCCCAAGCCGGGAAACCTGCCGTTGAGGTCATTCTCGTGGTAGGTGTGAACGGAGTGGGCAAGACCACTACCGTCGGCAAGCTCGCGCATCGCTTGAGGGGCGAGGGTCGCGAGGTTCTGCTGTGCGCCGCTGACACGTTTCGGGCCGCTGCCGCGGAGCAACTCGTGATCTGGGGCGAGCGGGCCGGCTGTGCGGTGATTCGCCAGCAAGCCGGCGCTGACCCGAGCGCCGTGATTTACGATGCCTTGGAAGCGGCCAAGGCTCGGGGAGTAGACACCGTGATTGCCGACACTGCCGGGCGCCTGCACAATAAGGCGGGCCTGATGGCTGAGTTGGAAAAGATCCGCCGCACCACCGGACGGCTCGTTCCCGGGGCGCCCCACCAAGTGCTGCTGGTTCTGGATGCTGTGACCGGGCAGAACGGACTGGAGCAGGCCCGCCAGTTTGCTGCCACCACCGGCGTGACCGGCATCGCGCTGACCAAGCTGGACGGCACGGCCAAGGGCGGGATCGTGGTCGGCATCGCCAGAGAGCTTGGCGTGCCCATTCGCTGGGTTGGAGTTGGCGAACGGACTGCGGACTTGGTCGAGTTCGACCCGGAGACGTTCGTGCGCTCGCTATTCGACGGCGGAGGCGAGGGATGACGCCGCAGGACCACCAATGGCTGGAGCGGGCGCTCGATCTGGCCCGCTCGGCGTACGGCCTGGCCAGCCCGAACCCGGCGGTCGGGGCGATCGTGGTCGATACCACCGGCAAGGCTGTGGGCGAGGGCGCCCACGCCTACGAAGGCCGCAAGCATGCCGAAGTCGTGGCGTTGGAACAGGCCGGCGGGGCAGCGCGGGGCGCGACGCTGTACGTCTCGCTAGAGCCCTGCTCGACGCAGGGGCGGACTCCGCCGTGCGTGGACGCGGTCTTGGCGGCTGGCATCGCGCGGGTCGTGGCCGCGAGCCGGGACCGCAATCCGGCTGTGGACGGCTCTGGCTTCGCATTGCTCAGGCAGAACGGTGTCGAGGTCGACGAAGCCGCGGGGGAACTGGCCGCGTCGGCGCAGCGCCTGAATGAAGCCTTCTTCTACTACGCGCGCACGGGTCGCCCCTTGGTCACGCTCAAGACGGCCCTGACGTTGGACGGCAAGATCGCCGCTCCGGACGACAACACGGGCTGGATTACGAGCGACAAAGCGCGCGCTCACGTGCAGCAGGTGCGCCACCGCCATGACGCGATCATGACCGGCATCGGAACGGTGCATGCGGATGACTGCCTGCTGACCGATCGAACCGGCTTGCCGCGGAGGCGCGCTCTGCTGCGAGTGATCGCCGACTCGCTGTTGCGCATCCCGCTCAACTCGCGCCTGGTCGAGTCAGTCAGCGACGATCTGGTGATCGCGACGACCTCGGCCGCCGGCCTCGAGAAGCGGAAGCCGCTGGTGGAGCGCAACATCACGGTTCAAGACTTCGATTCCCCGAGCGGTCGCGTCGACCTGCATGCGCTGCTTGGCTGGCTGGGCGAGCGCGAGGTCACTTCGCTGATGATCGAGGGCGGTGCGAAGTTGAACTGGGCCGTGCTCGAAGCTGGGATCGTCAACAAGGTCTTGCTCTACTACGCTCCCAAGATCTTGGGCGGGCTGGAGTCGCTGCCGATGGTCGGGGGGGCCGGGCGGCGCTCCCGCTCGGGGGCCATTCGCCTCGAGAACCTGCGCACGATACCCGTCGCCGTTGACGAGTTCGCGGTCGAGGCCGATGTGATCAACGATGCGCCAGCTCCGCCCTCGTGACGCGCGCCGGGAGACCGAGAGATGTTCACCGGAATCGTCGAAGAGACGGGGGCGGTGGTGGAGTTGGTCCGCTCCTCGGCCGGTGCGCGCATGGTCGTGGCCGCGCGAGAGGTGCTCGCTGATCTTTCCACTGGCGGGAGCGTCGCTGTTAACGGCTGCTGCTTGACGGCGGTTGGCTCCGACGAGCGGGGATTTTCCGCCGACCTGTCTCCGGAGACCCTCGCCAGGACGAACCTAGGCGCTCTCGAGGCGGGATCGATTGTCAATCTGGAACGGCCGCTGCTGCCAACGAGCCGCCTCAGCGGGCATTTCGTCCTGGGCCATGTCGACGGCACCGGCGAGGTGCTGGGGCTCGACGCGGTTGGCGACGGGAACTGGTGGCTGTCGGTGCGCGCGCCGGGGGATCTGCTGCAGTTCTTGGTCTACAAGGGCAGCATCGCCATCGACGGGATCAGCCTGACGATCGCTTCACTCGATGCGGACGTTCTCGGGTGCGCGATCATTCCGCATACGTACGAGGTCACCACGCTGCGCGCGGCGCGTGTCGGCGCTTCGGTCAACTTGGAGTGCGACATGCTCGCCAAGCACGTACATCGCCTGCTGGAGGCAGGATTGCCTGGCGCGCCACCCCACCGCCGATAGCCCCGAGCGGAACTCAGCCGGCCTCTTCGGCGGCGATGCAGGCGGGGATGCCCTCCCGGAAGCTGGGGTAGCGCAGGCGCATTCCCAGCAAGCGCAGGATGGCGCTGCCGTCCACGCTCCGGTCCGCTCTTCGCGTCTCTCTCAAACAGTCGTCCGCAACGGCGTCTGGGACCGGCAGGTCCAGCAAGCTGGCGCAATGGCGCGCAACTTCCGCCGAGGCTGCCGGGCACTCATCCGCGACAGGATAAGCCCCTTCGACACGCTGTTGGAGCGCCCTGGCGACGATCGCAGCCAAGTCGTCGACATGGATCCGCGAAACCAGGCGCGATGGGTCGCGAGGGAGTCGGAAGCGGCCTTCTCGCATGGCTTGGTGGACCCCGCGCCCGGGACCGTATATCGCCGCGGGCCGCAACACGAGAGCGCTGCAGCCGTGAGACTGGACCGCGTCCTCGGCGCTGGCCCGGAGTTTCTGGCGCTCGGTCTGCGGCGACGCCGGCGTCCGCTCGTCGACCTTCCGCGTGGCCCCGTAGACGCCGGTCGTCGAAAGATACGTCAGGTGTCGTGGCTGGCCGTGCAGGGCCGCAACCAAGCTCGGAGTCGGCTCGAGCAGCTGGCCGTCGAGCTTGAGCGTCGGCACGGAGAGCAGCACACTTGCTCCCTCCGCCGCAGCTTCGATGCGCCGCTCACGGGCCGCGTCGAAGCGCACCAAGCGAGCCCCTGCGGCTTCGAGCGGGGCCAGATTCTCGGGCGACCGGCTTGTCGCCGTCACGTCCCAGCCGGCCTTCAGCAGCGTCCGCGCAGTGCGTTGCGCCGTGAACCCGCAGCCGATGATGAGGGCGCGGCGGCTCATTGCGTGTCCGGACCCGCCTGGCACCCGATCTCGAGCCAGCTCGTGCACTCGCCAGCCGCCCACTCAAAGGCCCGCTCGGAATCCCCGAAGTCGCCCAGCCATCGAATTCCCGGCTGCTTGCCGCGCAGCCATGTCAGCTGGCGCTTGGCGTAGCGCCGGGTGTGCATCGCCGTGGCCGCGATCGCCTCGTCCAGATTGGACTTGCCGCCCAGGTACTGCAGGCACTGTGCGTAGCCAAGGGCCCGAAAGGGCCAGCACTGATCGGAGACCCCACTCTGCAGCAGTCCCCGGACTTCTTCGACCAAGCCTCCGGCAAACATCGTCCGAGCGCGTTCGCCAATGCGGGCGTAAAGCGCTTCGCGAGGTGGGTTCAGGCCGAGCAGCAGCACGCGGTAGCCTTCCAAGCGCTCGCCGGCCTCCCGCCACAGGTCGCTGATGGGCCGCTTGCCGAGCAGCGAAACTTCGATCGCTCGAACGATCTTTGGCGAGTCATTCGGATGGATGGCCCGTGCCGCCAGCGGGTCCAGCCGTGCCAGCATCCGCCACAGATGCCCTGCGCGGCTCTTGGCGGCCGATTCCTGCAAGCGCCGGCGCAGGCCGGCATCCCGCCCTGGGCCGGGAAATAGTCCGTTGAGCACTGCGTCTAGGTAAAAGCCGGTGCCGCCGACTAGCACGGGGAGTTTCTGCCGCTGCCTGAGCCGCTGCAAAACGGCGCGGGCGTCGCGCGCGAACTCCCCCGCCGAGTAAGGGCGTTGCGGTTCGACATGGTCGATCAGGTGGTGCGGGATCCCGTGCCTGGCGTCCGGCGGTGTCTTGGCGGTGCCAATGTCAAAGCCCCGATAGACTTGAACCGAATCGACATTCACGATTTCGGCGTCGAAGCGCTCGGATATGCGCACTGCCAGCGCGCTCTTGCCCGACGCGGTCGGGCCGACGATGGCGATCGCGGGCGCGAGGCAGGATCCGCTCACGGGCGACGGTCCATTTCTGGGAACCAGATGCGGCGTGCGGTCTCGCCCAGCACGAGCCTGCGGTCCCGTTCCGACAGCGCCAGATGATTGCGGAAGATGTCCAAGTGCTCGCCATAGCTGAGCGGGCGGGCATATTTCTCGGTGGGGAAGTGCGAACCCCAAGCGCAGCGCTCGGCGCCGAAGGCTTCGATGACCCGGCGGACAGCGCCGTGCATGCTCGAGCAGGGGTGCCCCTCGGCGCAGCCCTGCTCGCCGTTGGCGATGAACGAGAGCTTCGCGTACAAGTGGCGGTGCCGCGAGAGGCGCTGCAGTGCCGCCAGCGTCTCGGGAGCGTCGCTGCCCGCGCGGAGGCCGAGGCTGTGATCCAGCACCACCGGAAGGCTGGGAAAGGCCTCCAGCATTTGCTCCAGCTGCTCTTCCAAGATCCGCCCGCCGAGCACGTTGACCGGGAGTCCCTCGTCGCAGGCGGCGCGCCACAGCGCCCTGACCCCGGGGTGGTCGAGCTGGTTGCCCCCGACGGGTACGCTGCGCAGCCCGCGCATGCTGCCGTCCCGGGCGAACCGGCGCAACAAGTCGGGGGCGGCTGTGTCGAGGGGGTCGAGGGTGCAGATTCCAGCCGTCCAATGCGGGTTCTGCAGCGCCACCGACCGGATGTAGCGATTGTCGAAGCCGTAGAATCCGCTGACCTGCACGATGGTCACCGCGCGGACCTCGTGCTGTTCCACCTCTTCGGTGAGCCGCGAAATCGTGCCTGTGCCGGCGGGCGGCCTGGACGGCTCGGGCCTGGGCGGATAGGTGCTCTCATCCTCGGAGAACAGGTGGGCGTGAGTGTCGATGATCAGCATGGCCGCACGCCAGCCACCGGTGCGATCAGCGCCGCGGCTCGCCTCCAACCCACACCGGAGAGGAGTATGCCCTTGCTCCGTCGAGCTGGTCCACCCGCACGTAGTAGTAGTCTCCGCGCTGCATCTCGCCGGTATCGGCGAAATCGATCTCGGCATCCATGGGCTGGTTGGAACCGATCAGCTCCAGCGTGACCGCATCGCGGTCGACCGTGTCGGAGAGGTCCCTGCGAGCGAATCCGTCAGAGAGGTCGCTCAGAGCGATCTGGAAGCGCTTCGCGGCCAGCTTGCGCGTCGGGCGGACCGGCACGGGCGACTTGCCCCACTCTTGGCCCGCCTCTAGGTCGAACGTGATCGTGGTCGAGGGCGATGCGCCCTCGAGCTCGAGCAGGAGCGTGTCGGCTTGGCCGCGCGTGCCCGTGCTGAACTGTACCGTGTTCGCGTCGCTTGCGGAAGTCCGGGCCCATTCCTTGTGCTGGTTGTCGAAGTGCAGAGGGCGCATGCCGACCAGCCTTGCGCCTGCGACCTTGAGAGAACCCGTCCACGGCCGGTAGCCCCGGGGATTGTCGCGGAAGAACGGTTCCGACGACGATGCGAAGCCGACGACCACCTGCGCGTTGCTTGAGAGCGAAACGCTCAACGGCCGGCTGGTGTAGACCGTAGCGCCGTTCTTCACGACCGCCACGCGGCGGATCGGCGACGTGCCGACGACCTTCGCGCGGAGCCTGCGCTTGTCGCGGTATTCCGAGCGGGTGCCCATGCCCGTGCCGTTCACCTCCATTTCCAGAATGATGCGCTGCGCGTCCGTGACGGCATATGCGCTTCGGCGTTTGAGCGAATCGAAGATCGAATCGGCGGTCTTCGCTTCCGCCTGCACGCCGGCCAGGCCGCCGAACTGGCTCAGCGAGGAATTCGGCTGGCGGCTGGACGTCCAACTGTAGCCGGGCCGGGAGCGGTGGTCGTCCGACGCGGCAAGGAAGCCCACTTGGTGGCCTTGTCTCAGGTAGTAGTTGCCGAACCACTCGAACGTCCCGTGCATCGACATGATCTCGATCATCGTCTCCATTTCCGGATCGTTCGTCCGCCAGTCCCCCGCTTGGTGGGCGTGCGGGATGATCAACACGTCCTCGGTGGCATACCTGGAGCGCAGGCCCTCGTACAGCCCGGTCAGCGTGGGCGCTATCTGCGCTCCGACGCGCCCTGCGTCTGGCGAACGGAAGAAGACGTTGTGGTGCCCGCCCCACTGTCGCCGCAGCGTCCACTCATAGCCGAGGAACGCTACGAACTCGCCCGGAACCGTGTTGCTCTCGACGGCCTGTCGCATGGTCTGCCATTCGAGGTCGTCCAGCCAGATGTCGTGCTCGGACAGCCCCATGAAGTCCAGGCGGGCGTCCTCGCGGGCGAACCGGTACGAGCGGACGATCAATCCCTGTCCCTCCGCCATGCCGGTATGCGTGTGAGTCTCGCCCCAGTACAGGCGGTAAGGCGGATCCCTGCGCACCCACACGGGGTTGCTCAGCGCCTTGATCCGGCCGTCCGAGCTGGTGACCTCGAAACGGTAGATGCCTTCCTCGTCGAGGCGGACGGCCTCGATCACTTGCAGCGCGTCGCCGCCTGCGTCCAGGGTCCGGAAGCTCCCCCCATTGAGCGTGACCGCTGCGCCCGGCATGGCTGCCGTGGCCCGATTGCCGTTGCTGTCCTCCCAGCGGATCGACAAGTCGAACTCTTCGCCGGGCTCGGCGATCGAGGGCACGACCGCCGTCACCCCTTCGGCGCCCGCGCCCACGATCTCAAAGGACGGCCAGCGCGGCGTCAGGAAGTTGCCCGAGCCGTCCAAGTCGATGTAGATCGGCAGCATCGCCTGATCGGTGGCGAATGTTTGCAGGCGCCAGCCCTCCGATCCGGCGCTGCGATCGCCGTACACGATCGTCACGGTGTCTCCGCTCTTGAGGGTGCCCTCCTCCACCTTGAAGGTGGGCATGGGCGCCGGGCTCCGGAAGCCGCCGTGCATCCCCACCCAGGGGAATGATGTATTGTCCAGCCTGACCTCGCGGTTGGAGGTGCTTGCCGAGAGGTAGTGAGGACCGTCGGGGTCAGAGTTCTGCACCAGCCCGCCATCGGCTTGCAACTGCTTCGCGACCATGATCCGGGCGCCCGGTCCGAGCGACGCTTCTCCAACCGTGTAGGTCTGCTTTATCGTTGTCCAAGCGCCTACATGGGCTGGGCCAGCCACTTCCAGGGTGACAGTGCCAAGCGCTCCCGGCTGCTTGTCCTTGATCGTGAACTCGTGGACCAGTCCGTCGATGGCTGCCAGCGCGCCCGCGCTGGGCCGAACCCCGTCCAAGCGAAGGGCTTCGATCGCCCGATAGGCGGTGGCGACCTGAAGCGTTGCGTTGACGGGCATCGGTCCTCCCGTTAGCGCGTATGCGTTGATCCAAGGCCAGAGTGTGTCGAGCCGTTCCTTCAGATTCTCTGCGCTGGTGGAAGCGCTGGAAGCCGACCGCTGGAGTTCCTCGACCTGCGTGCGCAGCTCTGCCGAAAGGTAGTCTCGGCCTTGCGGGCCTTGGGCTCGCACCACGGAGACCCACGGCACCAAGGTAGCTGTGGCGAGAGTTGCGATTGCGACGGAGCGACTGCCTGACATCGCCCGGTATTGTACAAGGCGCCTGCGATCTCGATGTTCCCGGTCACCCGAACCGACCGCGCTGTCTTGGGCGGGCCGCTGCCGTCGCCGTGCCGCCCGGCGTGGCCGAGGATGTCCGCTATCGGTGCCTTGGTTCGGCTGCGCTGTCCTTGGTCGAGCGATCTCTTCCGATGGCGACGCGAAGCGCCGCGTTCGCGAGCCTGCGCCAAGGCAAGGCGGAGATGTCTGCGAACTGGACGAATTCGCCTTTCCTAAAGCTGCTGGCGTGCCAGCGCTGCAAGAGAGATAGATGGTCTTGGCGCTCGTCTGCGCTCGCCTCGAGCCAGTCAAAGTTCGAGAGGGCGGCCCGGATTTGGGCATTCAGGGCGGCAGTGGTCGGCGCTGCTTGGTCATAGTGCAGCTGAAGGGGTGCCTGCAAGGACCCCCGGTACACTGCCGTCATTTGAAGACATGCGGGGATCGCCGACCGCTGTATCACCGCTCCGTGCAGCGAGCCCAGCTCGCTGGACAGCGCAGCCCGCGAGCGCAGGACCTGTTTCGTCCTCCCAATCAGCTCGTGGAACCTAGCGGCCGCCTCGAAGTCGAGGCTCTCGCTGGCGTTGTCCCGCGACAGCTCGGATTCGCACAACAGCGATTCTCCGTCTGTTTCCAGAAACAGTGCCATGCGCTGCGCCTCGCGAGCGTAGGTGTCATCGTCACAGGCCCCTTGGCAGGGGCGCATGCAGCGCCCCATCTCTCCCCAAACACAGCCTGGATGAAAAGGAGAGGGATCGAGGTTTTCCGTGCATCGGCGCACGAGGAACAGGTCAAGGAACTCGTTCTGAAACTCCTCGGCGGCGTTGCGGTTCGGGAACGGGCCGTAGAATAGCGACTTCCCCCGCGTGAGCTGCCGCGTCACGCAGCTGCGCGGGAAGCGATTCCCGAGCAGAAGCTTGACGTAAAACGCCGTGCGCAGCTTGAGGTAGTCCCGGCTCTCGCCCGGGCGGTAGCGCTTCACCGCGCGGTAGAGGGCGACATCAGATTCGAACGCGGAACCGGTGCGAGCGTAATACACGCGGGTGGCGATCTCGCGCAGCGTCAGGCGCGTCGATGCGCTATCCGTCGGTCGCAGCAGTCGACGCAAGCGCTTGCGCAGAGCGGCCGTCCGGCCAAGGTACGGCAGTCCCTCGGGGAACTCGACGACGAATATTCCCCCACAATTGGGCACCGCGTCCAATGCAGCGTCACGTCGCCAGTCTAGGACTTCTTCGAGATCGGTCATCGGAACGCCGTGCCGTACCTGAAGCTACAGTAACCGACAGTGACAGCGATCGGTTTGGCGGTGGCGGTCGGCGCAGCTGGGGCGCTTGTCGGGCGCTGGCTGCGCATGCCTCGCGTCGCCGCCTTCGGACTCGTTGGGAAGGCCGGGCTCGGCGTGTTCTGCGGTTGCGTTGCGCTCTTGGCTTTGCCGTTGTCCGACCATGCCGCAGTCGGCACGCTCGCATGGACCGGCTATGTTCTGGCGGTTGACGCCGCGGTGTTTGCCGCCCGCGGCAGATCGCTGCTGCGGTCGCGCCCAGAAGCCTTTCTCTGGCTGGCCGTGTTGTCGGTCTTCCTGTGGCTGCCGTTCGAGTGGTACAACGAGCGGCTGGCCGGATGGTATCGCTCGGGCCTGCCGCCGGATCTTTGGCGCTATGTGCTGCTGGGATGGTCGTTTGCGTGCATCTGGCCGGCCCTGTTCGAAACAGCCGACCTACTGCTGGCTCTCTGGTGCAAGAGAGGCCGCGACGACATCGCGGACCGACGGCCGGGTCGGCCTCTTTCGTGCAGCGTCGCCGCTGCCGGCGCGGTCCTGCTGTTGGCCCCGTTGGCCGTGCCGCGCCTTGACTTTGGCGAGCATCTGCTGCCGCTGGTGAGTGCGGGCTTTCTCCTGTTGCTCGAGCCGTGGAACGCTGCGGGAGGGCGCCCGAGTCTTTGGGTTGGCGCGCGTTCCCGCGAGTATTCTCGGCTGGTAGCTCTCGCCGGAGCTGGCGCGCTTTGCGGGCTCTGGCTGGATGCCCTCAACCATTTCTCGCACGCCAAGTGGCACAGCCTGTGGAGCCTAACCTCGACCGGAACGCCTTTCGAACTGCCTTGGCTGGCCTATGCGGCGCTGCCTGTGCTCGGATGGCAGTCCTTCGCGATGTACGAGTTCGCGGCGGGAGTGCTGCGTCTTCCGCGTTGCCGGCTCGGCGAGTCTGGCGACAATGCGATCCAGCGGCAGATCGCGGAGCAGGCCCAGCCGCTGCGGCCCCTATAGCTCGAACACCGGCGTGGGGCTGCCTTGCGAGGCGACGACAACGCGGGTATCGTCCGCCCGGACCGAGCTGATCGCGCTGCAAGCGTCCATTTCCGCGATGGTCGGGTGATTGTTGTTCGCGCTCAGGTGTGCGAGCACCACGGTCCGCGCGCGGCGGTCCCAGTGCTGCGAGAGGAACTCGGCCACGGCAGTGTTGGAGAGATGCCCGGCGCGGCTCATGACCCGCTGCTTGAGGTCCCATGGGTACGGCCCCGATTTGAGCATCTCAAGGTCGTGATTCGATTCCAGCACGAGAAGATCCGAGCCCAACAAGTGGTAGCGGACCGAATCGCTCATGTAGCCCAGATCGGTGGCAATCGAGAGTTTGTGGCCGCCGTGGCCAATGCAGAAACCGACCGGGTCGACCGCATCGTGCGACACGGTAAAGGTTTCGATCGCGAGATCCCCGATCTCGAAACCGCGACCGGCCTCGAAGGTCGTCAGCTCTGGTGCCGCCCTCTTCCACGTCAGCTTCTCCGACGTTGGCTGCGAGACGAAGACCTTTACGCCGGTCTTGCGGGCCAGGGTCTCGAGCCCCTGCACGTGGTCTGAGTGCTCGTGGGAGACTACGACCGCGTCAAGAGTCTTGTAGTCCACATCGATCGCGGCCAGCCGCAATTGGATCTGGCGGCAGCTGAAGCCCGCATCGAACAAGACGCGTGCCTCGTCCGTGGCAACGAACGTGGCGTTGCCGCTCGAGCCGCTTCCTAGGTTGCAAATGCGCAGGGCTGCCAGCGCTCCGACCCGGACGCCGCGCCCTGCCGACGGCGGCAAGAGTCGGCCAGTGCCCGGCGCTGCCCCAACGATAGCAGAGCGGGTGCGGCGTACCCTGCCGACGGATCGGTCGCGCTCAGGCCGCCTCGGCGATCCGCGCGCACGCCTGCTCCCACGCCTCGGGATTGAGCAGATGCTTCGGCCGCTGTTGTCGCAGCGTCATCCGCAGGTTCTCGATCGCGTGCGAGAGGATCCGTCGCTTCCCGGCGTACGAAGCCGAGCCGACGTGCGGGGTGACGATCACGTCGGTGCGGTGCAGCAGCGGGTTGTCCACGTCTGCAGGCTCGGGATCGGTGACGTCCAAGCCCGCCCCGCGCACGTGCCCGCTATCGAGCGCCGCCAACAGCGCCGCCTCGTCGACCAAGCCCCCGCGAGAGACATTGACCAAGATGGCGCCGGGCTTCATTTGCGCCAGCGCGATCGGGCCCATCAGGTGGCGTGTTGATTCGTTGAGGGGCAGGTGCAGCGACACGATGTCGGATCTGGCCAGCAGGCTGTTCAAGTCCGCCGCCCTTTCCACGCCCAGTTCCCCGGCTCTCCGCTCGTCGATGTACGGATCGTAGGCTGCCACGCGAGCGCCCGTGGCGGAGAGCAGCGCGGCCACGCGGGAACCTATGCGCCCCAGGCCGACCAATCCGACTTGTGCTCCGTGGATCTCAACAGCGGAGTGTCGGCCGTAAAAGTCGGGCCTGCGGTCGTGCACCAGGCCGTGCGACGCTTTCTTGAGATCCTTGGCGATGGCGAACATCAGCGCCACGGCGTGCTCGGCCGTGGCGAGGGTCGGACCGTCCGGCGTGTACGTCACCGCGATTCCGCGCTCGGTGGCGGCGTTGAGGTCGATGTTCTCGAAGCCGATGCCCATTCGCGATATCACCAGCAACTCGGGGGCGGTGTCCATCGCGCGGCCGTCGTACTGCATGCCCCCTGCGAGCACGCAATCGGCGCTGGGCAGGCAAGCCAGCGGGTTGTCCGGAGTAGCCGAGCCGGGTCCGATCGGCTCGGCCACGCCATCCAGCAGCGGGAGGCAATCGGGCAGGATCTGCCGCTCGGACCAAACCTTGAACATCCTACGAGTCTACTTCAGTCCCGCCCCGCGCCATCCCAGCCGAACCAGCTGTTGTAGAATTGCAGCCTGAATCAGGCCATGGCAGTTCACTACACACCGGAAGGCTACGCCACCGTCACTCCGTACATGATCGTCAAGGACGCAGCGGCGGCCTTGGACTTCTACGTCGAGACGTTCGGCGCCGTCGAGCTCGAGCGGATGGAGATGCCCGACGGCCGCGTCGGCCACGCCGAGTTCGCGCTGGGCAGCTCGCGCCTGATGCTGGCCAGCGAATTTCCGGACTTGCAGGCACTGTCCCCCGAGACGGTGGGAGGCACGCCGGTGTCGCTGATGGTCTATGTCGAAGATGTCGACGAGCTGTTCGCCCGGGCGTTGGCCGCCGGCGCTACCGAGCTGCAACCGGTGCAGGACCAGTTCTACGGCGACCGCTCGGGCACGCTGCGAGACCCGTTCGGGCACCGCTGGACGATTTCCACGCACGTCGAGGACGTCACACCCGAGGAGATGGACCGTCGCAGCAAGGCATGGGCGGAGCAGGCCACCGGATGAGGCCGCCGGACACCTCGGGCGCGGGGCTTTTTTCGGGAGATATTGCGTTTACGCAATGAATGCCCCATACTAAGTACGCTGGCAGGTGAATTCGGAGAGGTCGAGGCAGCTCCGGATCCCAGACGTTGGCGCGGACAACCAGGCCTCAAGCGCGAGCAAGGCGAGTCACAGACGCATCCGACCGCGAGTTCCAGTTCTGGATTCCTGCCAAGCAACGAGACAACCAATCAACCGATAGCGGCGCAACCTGCTCCACGCCCTGGCGTGGCACGGGTGGCTTGGCCGGACTGGTTGCAGCAGAGCGAGGTGCGTTGAGATGGATCAATTCGAGGACTCGATAGGAGTCGCCAAAGAGGGCATGCCCAGCAGTCTTGAGGACGGCGCGGCCAGTTTTCTCGAGGCGACCCAGGAGAGCGGCGACGCCGAGGACGATATAGGCCTACAGGGCCAAGAAGCCGACGACGCCGTCTATACCGACGATCCAGTTCGCGTTTATTTGCGCGAAATGGGATCGGTCCCGCTGCTGACCCGGGAAGGGGAGGTGGATCTCGCGCGGCGAATGGAGCGCGGCAAGTTTCGCATGTGGAAGGCGATCTCGCGCGATACCAACACGATGGAGCGGTTCTTGGAGCTCTACGACCAAATCAAGCGGGGCGAGGTCAAGCTGACCGCAGTGGTGGACATCCCCCACCATGACGAGGGGCCCGAAGCCCAGGCTCAGAAGGAGAAAGAGGTTCGCAACCAGTTCGTTCAAGTCAAGCGCAAGCACAACGTGCTGCTGAAGCTTGAAGCTGACCAAGCCAAGGTCAATCGCAACCTGCGCGGCGGGCGCAAGCGCTACCGCGAGATCAACTGGCGGCGCATGCGGCAGACCATACGTGTCTCGCAGGCGATTCAGGCGATTCGCCTCAAGCAGGGTAAGTGGGACGAGTGGTACGAGGCGATCCGGGCTGAACACGGAGAGCTGTCGCAGCTGGCGGCGGAATTGCGAGAGCTGCGGACGCTGCCTGAGCGACCGAAGAACTTCCATTCGCGGAACCGCTACTTGTGCAGGCGCCTGCGCGAGATCGCCAGCGTGCAGACGACCGAGCAGGCCGAGCAGGCCGAATTCAACGCGGCCGCCTGCGTCAAGATGATCGCTGCCGGCGAGGTCGAGGCTGAGAAGGCCAAGAAAGCGCTGGTCGAGGCCAACCTGCGGCTTGTCGTGTCGGTGGCGAAAAAGTACGTCAACCGCGGCTTGCACCTGTTGGATCTTGTGCAGGAAGGCAACATCGGCCTCATGCGCGCGGCTGAAAAGTTCGAGTATCGCCGGGGTTTCAAGTTCTCCACCTACGCGACTTGGTGGATTCGCCAAGCGATCACTCGGGCTATCGCGGACCAGTCTCGCACGATCCGGATTCCCGTTCACATGAACGAGTCGATGAACAAGTTCCTGCGTGCTTCGCGCGAACTGGAGAAGGAGCTCGGGCGCATTCCCACCAACGACGAGATTGGCGAGCGCATGGAGATCGGTGCCGAAAAGGTGCAAAAGCTCAAGAGCATCTCGCGCGACCCGGTGTCGCTCGAGACGCCGGTCGGCCGGGACGGCGAGTCTGCGCTAGGGGATCTGATCGAGGACAAATGGGTCTCATCGCCGGTGGACACGGTGATCGATGGCAGCGTCCGGGAGGAGACCGGCGACGTGCTCAAGACGCTTTCCCCGAAAGAGGAGAAGGTGATCAAGATGCGTTTCGGCATTGACTGCGAGCGCGAGCACACCCTAGAGGAGATCGGGCAGGAGTTCTCTGTGACGCGCGAGCGGATCCGCCAGATCGAGTCCAAGGCGTTGCGCTCTCTGCGCAGCCCGGATCGCATACGCCGCCTGCGCGCGGTCTTGGCTTCCAAGACTGCGGTCAACGTGCACTGACGCGGCTGGCGTCAGCCGCCGATGCGGTACAGGTTCTGGGCGGTCCTGAGCAGCAGGCTGCCCTGCGAGATGGCCGGCGTGGACATGCAGAGCTCGCCGATGGAGTTCTTGCGGACCAGCCGGTAGTCGCGGCCGTGCTCGGCTACGAAGCAGTCGCCGTCTTCGCTGAGGCAGAAGATGCAGTCGTTGTACGCCCACGGCGAGGCCGTGAACGCGTTCGCCCCGGCTTCGAAGCGCTGCTTGCCATAGACCTCTTCGCCGCTCACCGCGTCGTGACACGTTAGGAAGCCGCGGTCGTACAGCGTGTAGTAGAGATTCTTGTACAGCAGTGGCGACGGGTTATACGGTGCCGCCTGCGGTTGGTGCCAGACGATGTAGTCGTTTTCGGTCTGGCCGCCCTCGAGGCTGATATCGCCCTCGGCTCCGGGCCGGATCGCGAATACCGGGCGCTTCTGGTCGCCCACGTATCCCGAGGCGACGTAGAGCATGCCGTGGCCGGCGAAGGGCATGGGAATCACGATCGAGGACATTCCGCCCAGTTCCCACAACAGCTTGCCGTCCAGATCGTAGGAGCGAACCTTGTCGGTGCCGGTGGTCACGATCTCGGTTCGCAGATCGCTCTGCCAGACGAACGGAGTGGACCAGTTGCTGCCTTCGTCGCGCTCGACTTCCCAAATGGTCTTGCCGTTGAGCTTGTCCACGCAGGTCAGCGTGGAGCGCTCCTCGTTGTCGTTGACCAGGTAGAGCCGACCTTCGTGGAGGACTGGCGACGCCGACGTTCCCCAATCGTTGCGAACCTTGTAGGGCTTCCAGTCGCGCCTCCACAAGACCTTGCCATCCATGTCGAGGCACCAAGTTGCCAGGTAGCCGAAGTGGGCGTAGACCCGCTCGCCGTCCGTGACGGGCGTCTCGGACCCGTAAGAGTTCTTTACTGTGAAACAAGCCGAGGCTGCGGACAAACCTCCCCCACCCGCGCTCACTTCCAATGAGCGACCACCTGCGAGGGGCGCTAGCCCAACGTCGGATCGTCACGCCAATCCGGGCAGCCCCGTTCTATGGCCCGAACAGA
>JAJEHF010000095.1 GCA_022823865.1 Bryobacterales bacterium | reverse complement strand
AAAGCAATTGTTAGATAGAATATCCTGAAAATATGTTGTTACCTAGGAATTCTGAGACCCAGCGAGGGAATCCCTGTGTTTACAAGGACTTTTGAGAGCTTGCAGCCCCAAATCGGCCAAGAAATGTCAAACATGCGCTAGAACCAACTCACCCGCCGACCCGTCGAGGGCGTTCGGGCCGAGCATTTCGAGCGAGTGAATGAAGCGAGGGGCACCGGCTACGCACCGGGCTCGCCCGCCTTACACGTGCTCTTCGTGCGTGCAGCCCGGGAACTCATCTACGGCGGTGTTCCCTTGGTAACCGAGGTCTTGGTGAATGCCGATCTCGGAAGTGTAATAGCCGTCAATGGTCATCTGCTTCAAGCGACCGAAGAAGCGCTCGGCCTCGGTCCGGGGATCGTCTTCGTTTCGGGCCATATCAGCCATGATCGCGTGCTGCTGAGCGGCGTCGCAGTCCGAGAAATCGCGCCCGAAGCGCTCCCGCGCCAACTCCGACACCGCCTTGAGTCCAGACTTCCAACTCGCCTGCAGTTCGCTCGAGCCGTCGGCGACCATGACGTCGATGTATCTGGCAACCTTGGCTGCCCGCGCTCCCGGCGAATGGTCATCGCTGGGCAAGATCAGTTCGCTCAGAGTGTCCACCAGGTCCAGTTGCGAGGCCGAGAAGAACTCCGGCTTGTAGCCGCCGTACCCGCAGCCGAGCTGCACCAGCCCGCCTGTCGCGGGCAGGACGCCCGCTGCCACTAGCTTGAGGATTGTCCTGCGCTCCATCTTGTGCTCACCCCCATGCATTGCGCTTGAACCCCTCGACGATCCCGTCCGCGGTGCGCCACGAAAGCGCGATGTTGGTCAGAGTGGGATTCTTCTCCGGATACTGCGGGAACACGGATGCGTCCGCCACGAACAAGTTCGGCAGGTCGTGCGACCGACCGTCAGTGCCGACGACAGAGGTCTTGGGGTCGCTGCCCATTCGCGTCGTGCCGACCCAGTGATTGAGGTCAATCACCAGATCGTCCACGCTGACGTTGCCGGGAGTTTCGATGATTTCGCCGTCCCCGGCGCGGATGATCTCCTCGCACCGTTCCACCATGTCCTGGGCCATCGCGACGTCGGAATCGTCGTAATGGAGATGGACGCGGGGCAGCGGCATGCCAAACTCGTCCCGCCGATCAGGGTCCAGGTCCACGAACTTGTTCGACGAGATCAGGGTCGTCCCCTGCATGTTCATCCCGGCGTGGCCGATGTTCCACTCGCGCAGCTTTGTCTTCAGGGCGCTGCCGTAGCCCGGCGCGGTGCGGATCGCCCTGCGGTGAGAGGTGACTCCCGCGCCGCACTGCACCTGGTAGGTGCCCTCGAACTTCGGGCTGGGTTCGTCCCAGTACAGCCCGGTCAGCAGGGAGTGGTAGTAGCTCGTGCCGTCATCGTTCGAAGCGTCGCGGCCAAGGATCTGCGGGAAGAAGCCGCGCACCGTGACGCCGAAGTGGCTGGTGAGGTTCCTGCCCACTTGCCCGCTGGAGTTGCACAGGTCGGAGATCAGCAGCAGGCGGGCAGTCTCGACAGCGCTGCACGACAGCACCACGACCTTGGCGTCTAGCTCGCGAGTCGTTCCATCAGCGGACTTGTACTCGATCCCGGTCGCCTGCCCGCCCTCGCCTGAAACCCTGACCCTGGTCGCCATCGCGTCAGTGAAGATCGTCAGGTTGCCTGTCTCCTCGGCCAAGGCGATCGGCGTGTTGACAGAGGTGTACTTGGCCTCCACCGCGCAGCCAGAGCAGTGTCCGCAGTAGTGACACTTCTGCCGGCGCTTCCATTCCGGCTTGGCGGGCGTCTCGGTCAGCATCGCCTTGCGCTGGGCGACGAACGCCATCTTCGCGCCGCGCTCCCGTAGGCGCTCGACTCCGAGACGGAGGCGCTCCTCGCCGCAGCGCATCGGCACGGGCTTGAGGAATTCGCCGTCAGGCATATTGGACAGACCGTCACGGTTTCCGTAGACGCCCATGAGCAGCTCGGCGCGGCTGTAGTACGGAGCAACCTCGTCGTAGGAAAGTGGCCAAGACTCGAAATCTCTCGGCCCGAAGCGCAACGAGTGTCCGGCCCAGCAGATCGAACGACCACCGAGCGCGCGAATTTGGCCGTGGCCAGGCCGGTCTCCAACGGGCGTGAAATGCCCGCGCAAGAAATTGTCGCTCCAGAAGTTGGGAGCGCGCCGGTCGCGGTACTCGTAGGGCCAGTGGTGCCCTTGGTAATCGATCCCAGCGGTGAATCGCGGCCCTGCCTCGACCAGTGCTATCTTTAGGCCCGCCGCGGCGAGGGCATAGGTAGCAATCCCTCCCCCGGGCCCACTGCCGACGACAATCGCGTCGTACTGCTCTTCCGCCACTTACCACACCTCCCCAAAGCGGGCTCGGCCCGCGCCAGTGCCTGGTCCTACAGCCGTTCCGTCGCCTCGACAGATCCGCTGGACTCAGTGTTTCACATGTCACACGCTCTTGCTGCGGACCTCGAGAGGCTCCGAGTTTCGGTCCGCCGTCTTCGCCCCGCCTTCGATTCGCCGCCGATGGCAGGCACGGAAAACGGATAGACCCTCACGGCGCTGCCGAACATCGTCAAGCTATCATACGGGAGTTCGCGCCCACCGCGAACAGCAGGTTCACGATCATGTCCCTTCGACCAGTCCTCCTTGTTGCGGCCAGCCTGGCGGCGGCCAGCGCGCTCCCAGCAGCCGAGTCTGCCGGTCGCTTTGTCCCAATCTTTGACGGGGTTTCCCTGAAGGGGTGGGACGGCAACCCGAAACTCTGGGCGGTAGAGGACGGAGTGATCGTGGGGCGCACGAGCGCCGAGGATCCGATCCCCGCGAACTCCTTCCTGATCTGGCGCGAGGGCGAAGTGGACGACTTCGAGCTCAAGTTCGAATACATGATCGATGGAGGCAACTCGGGCGTGCAGTACCGGGGCTTCGAGAAACCCAAGGAATGGGGCCCGCACATCCTGGGCGGTTTGCAGGCAGACTTCGAGGCAGGAGAGCGGCACTCAGGAGGCCTGTACGGCGAACGCTCGCGGAGAATCCTCGCCCGGCGCGGCGAGAAGGTGGTCGTGGGTACGGACGGAAAGCCGCAGGTGGTCGGCAGCGTCGGCGATCCGGTCGAGCTACAAAGCAAGATCGACCTCGACGGCTGGAACAGCTTTCACATCATCGCTCGCGGAAACCGCTACATTCACAAGATCAACGGGCACGTCATGGTGGACGTGACCGACAACGATCCGAACGCGCCGACCTCCGGCTTGGTGGGCCTACAGATCCATCGCGGTCCGCCCATGACGATCAAATTCCGCAACATCCAGCTCAAGCGCCTGCCGATGGTTGCCGGGACCAAGAAGGTCGTCTTCGTAGGCGGGGTGAAGAGCCACGGGTACGGGTCGCACGAGCACACGGCCGGGATCAAGTTACTGATGGATGCCTTGAGCAGGAACTTCCCGCAGATTCACGCAACCGCCTACTTCGACGGCCATCCGAGTGACCCCACGGCGCTCGACAATGCGGACGCGGTGGTCCTGTACAGCAACGGCGGCTTGCGCCATCCGTGGTTGGGGGCGCTGCGTTCGGTCGATCAACTGGCCCGGCGCAACGGCGGAGTCGGAGCCATCCACTTCGCGGTGGAACTGCCCCAAGGCGAGCCGGGCCAGAAGTTCCTAGACTGGACTGGCGGGTACTTCGAACGCTGGTGGTCGGTCAACCCCCACTGGACCATCAAGTCGCCGAAACTGGCCGCAGGGCATCCGATCACCAACGGCGTGAGTCCGTTCGAGATCAACGACGAATGGTACTTCCACATCCGCTTCCGGGCGGGCATGCACGGGGTGACGCCGATCCTGCAGGCAGTGCCGCCCAAGGAATCGATGTCGCGCCCGGATGGCCCCGCATCGGGAAATCCGTATGCCCGGGCGGCGGTGGACAGGGGCGACCTGCAGACCCTGATGTGGGCCAACGAGCGGCCGGGCGGCGGCCGCGGCTTCGGCTTCACCGGAGGGCATGTGCATTGGAACTGGGCGCACCCGGACTATCGCAAGCTGGTGTTGAACGCCATCGCCTGGATTGCCGGAGCCGAAGTGCCCGAGAACGGGATCGAGTCTGGCCCGTACAAGATGGCCGACATGCTCGCCAACCAAGACTACGAGCCCTGGGGCCGGTACGACCAAGCCGAAGTCAAAAAGATGGTCGGTGCTTGGGCCAAATAAGCGACGGCTGCTTGCGATCACCGCGGGGGCCTGCGGAGAGAGGCCGGCCGGCGCAGGCTGGAGCGCAGAGACCGTTCAAGCGGGCCGTGAGCCTCGCATCAGAGAGGACGGCTGCTCGAAACGGGTCGCCCGACAAGAGGCCGAAAGCGTTCACTGTACCGGGATCGTGACCGAGTTGCTGGCGCTGCCTTCGACCGATACGGTGACCTCTGTCGCGCCCGCCGATACGCCGGTTGGGATGACGAAATCAAGCTTAGTGATGCCGACCGCTCCGGGAATCGTTCCAGAGTAGGTAACCGATGCCTCTCTGCCGCCCACGCTGACAACGGGACGGTGCAGGGTGGACAGCCTCGAGGTGGTCGACCTGCCAGATCGCTGGGGTGTTGAGATCGGCCCTGTTCCGGTCATGTAGAGCGTCACTGTCTGCCCCGCCCTGGCCGGCGCGCCGGCGGTGACGTAGCTGCCGTCTGCATGAGCAGCGGACGCCACCTCGCCGCCGTCGGTCTCGAAGCTGTAGATTCCCGGGGCGACGCCAGCCAGGTTGACCTCGAACGGCTCGGAACTCCAGAAAAAGCCGTAGCGATCCCTAACGCGAACCTTGGCGTACACCGAGCCGAGACCAGCCAGCTCCCAAGGAACCTGAATCTGGACTTGATCGGAAGCGACGCTGAAGACAGGCGCCGCGACGCTGATTTCTGAGTCGGGCTGGTCGAAACTGACACTGACCGCCTTGAGAGCGATCGGGGGCGCTCCACCGGGCGCCTGCCCGGCGAATTCCGCCAGAGCCGACCCGGAGATCACAGCGACCGACCCCGGCGCGACCGAACCGTCGGCGGAGAGGCTTGCGGCATTCAGCACCCCTTGCACTTGCGGGAGGTGAACATCTGCGAAGAGGTCGAAGCGCAGGTCCACTTCTTCGACCGTTGCAGTCGCGATTACATGTGCATCCGATGGATCGCCAAATCCAAGCTCGGCAATCGCCAGACCAGACAAGCTTGTGAACGCGTCGTAATTGACCAGGTGACCGCTGCTCTCGTGGAATCCCCAGTTCGCTACCCTGCCCCGTATTGGTGCTCCATAGCGGTCAACAAATTTTCCAAGCACCCAAAGGTGCGAGTGCACATCGACAACGCCGCGGTAGACCGATGAACCGATGGCAAAGGCATCCTCGGGCTGGTTGTCGCCGACCACGTACAGGTACGGCACGCGCAGCTGGGCGTCGCTGCCCTGGCGCGACACCCGGAGATGGCCCTCGTACGATCCCGCGGCAGGCATCGCTCCCTCTAGGGCGACACGCAACGTCGTCTGCTGGTCCGGCTGGAGCTGAAACGTCGTTTCCGCGGATCCGTCCACCCTCACTTCCGCTGTCGCGTCCGCATCGCGCCGCACAACCTCGACGCTGTACTGCTGCGGCACCGAAGTGCGATTGGTGATCACGACATCGCGCGACGCGGGGAAGGTCTCGGCCGTGAAGCGTCCGAAGCCGATGGTTGGCGGGACGACGGTGGCGATCGGGTCGAAAGCGGACTCGAAACTCAGCAGGCCCGAGCCAACTGAGCCGACGCGGGCAACCTCGTCGTTTTCCCGGACAGCCGTGCTGGCAGTATTGATCAGGGCAGAGGCGACCTCCCGCGCGGTCCAGTCCGGATGCAACTGCCAGACAAGCGCCGCAGCGCCGCTGACGACGGCAGCGGAGAAGCTCGTTCCCTGCACCTGCTTGTAGCCGCCCCGCGTGATGCCCGGGGTCCGGCCACCGATTGCGAAGACTGCTGCGCCGGGAGCAGCGATATCGGGCTTCAGATTCAGCCCAGGAGTCGGCCCTCTCGAGCTGAACGGCGCCACTTGGGTCGAATCTATCCGCCGGGTCGCCCGGGCGGCATCGAGCGTCACTGCCAGCGACTGCTCAGCCGGAGCAGAGCCGATGCTAGAGGCAAGCGCTCCGCCATCCTCGGCAGAGATGAAGTATGCCGGGATGTCGGTGTCTTCAAGACCGCCCATCTGCAGCAGATCCCCGGTCGGATCGCTGTGGAAGACAATCACGCCGGCGGCGCCCGCTGCATCGGCGGCTTCCACCTTGTCGACAGCCCAGCAGCCGCCGAATTCAACTACTACGATTCGATCCGCAAGCGCCCCGGGCGAGTACGGAGCGCAACCTTGCCCGTCGCCGAACTGCTCGGCGAGCACAGCGGGGGCAGTCAGCAGCGATCCCGGGCTTGGTCCCGTGCCGGACAGGGCTGGGAAGGAAGCGCCCGCGGCTCGCACCCGCTGCTCGAAGCGCCTTGAATTGGAGGTTGCGGCCACCGAGATCACGTCCGGTGCCGATCCGGGAGACGACACCGTGTTGCGGGCCGGGTGATCCTGACCGCCGGCCTGGCCATCGTTGCCCGCCGCCGCCACCACCACGCGCCCGAAATGCGCCACAGCGCTTTGTGCAGCCAAAGCGACCAAATCGCAAGCTATATGGGGAGCTTCAGAGCAGCCTGCTCCGAACGTCTCCCAAGGATGCATCGCCACCCGTCCGACACTAAGGTTCAGCACGTCCATGTCATCGTTGACAGCGTCGTCAATCGCGGCGATCACTGCCTGTGAGCTTGGCCTTGGACTGACCCCCGGAGTGCCACTCACCTTGTATACGCCCAGGTATGCCTTCGGGGCGATCCCTTGGATCAGGCCTTCCGGCGTGTTGATGCGCCTGCCTGCCGCGATCATGGCTGTCGTGGTTCCGTGCCCCCTGAAATCCACCGGCGTCAGGTCATCCGGGCTCGAGGTCTCCGGGTCCCCGGAATTTTGCAGATGCACGTAGCTGCGCACAGCCAACACCTTGCTGTTGGTGTAATCAAGAAACTCTGCCGCGGCCTTGGGGTAGCCTTCCACGGAAGCCAGAGTGGGGTCTATGAAGGCTGCATGGTTAAAGTCCAGCCCCGAATCGATGATGGCTATCTTGATTCCCGCGCCGGTGGCCGAAGTGCCATCGGGCCTAGCTCGCGCTGCGCGGAGCCTCAAAACATCGCTGACGTTGTCCAGCGCGAAGTCCAGATCGCGGCTCGGCTCTAGCCTCAGCACCCCTGCGATTTCGCCGAGCGCTTCCGTCTGTCGCGCGCTGGCGCGGATGAATATCGCGTTCAGCACGTTCTGCACCGCCCCGATGACCTCGGCCCCACCGGCTTCCAAGGCCTCGATGACGGGCTCTTGGGCAGTTGCCACGGCGCGCGCCTCGGCGGAGAAATCGCTCGGCGCGACGCGCTGGCCAGGGCGCAGGTCGATTCCGCGCCGTGCTAGCAACCGCTCGCCCGAGGCCGGCGAGTCGAGCACAACCGTGTAGTTCGCAAGCCGATTCGATTGGGCCGCCGCCGACGGGGCCAGGGCGATCGTCGCCAGAATCGCGGCCCAACACGACGCTAATCGCCTCCACCGCATTGGTATGCTCAGTCTAGCGCGGATATCTCACAAAAACAGGAAAATGGCAGGGCCATTTTTTTGTCCGAGTCCGAGGCAGTGCACGACAGTAGCCGGAGGGGCAGCGGCAGCCTGCTAGAGTTTGCGAGCTCGGCATGGTAGCGCTGTCTGCTGCGAGGACTGGACATTTTGTTGTCAGTCTGTCAGG
>JAJEHF010000152.1 GCA_022823865.1 Bryobacterales bacterium | reverse complement strand
CCCGGCCAGACCTGCAAGATCCTGCTCTGAATCCGGCCCCAATTTCATTAGCGCGCACTTTGTAGTGCAAGTCGCGCTTTCTGGAGCGGTCTAACTCCCTGTTAATCAATCACATCCTAAAATCCAATGTTAAACATGGGTTAGCGCTTCCAAGGCGCAGTCGAGATCGCTTGTTAGCAGCCGCTGCGGCCCGCGCCTGTCCGGCCGGATTCGCCGCAGAACTAGCCCAGGCCTTCCACCAGGCCGTCGTCCGTGACTCGAATGGACTCGGCGGCGGGCACCCTGGGGAGCCCGGGCATCGTCATGATCTCGCCGCAGATTGCCACGACGAAACCGGCCCCCGAGGCCAAGCGGACCTCCCGAACGGGCACCGAATACCCGCTCGGCGAACCGAGCAGCTTGGGATCGGCAGAGAAGCTGTACTGCGTCTTCGCCATGCATACCGGAAGCTTGCCGTGGCCGGCCTCGTCCCAGCGGCTCAGCTGGCTGCGAACCCTCTTGCCCGCCTCAATGCCGTCAGCACGGTAAATCCGCCTCGCCACGACTTGCATTTTCTCTAGCAGGGGCATTTCGTCCGGATAAAGCGGTGCGAATCGGCTGTTGTCCTTCTGCAGCATCGCCATGACGTGGCGCGCAAGCGCCTCCGCTCCTGCCGAGCCGTCCGCCCAGTGCGTGCAAGGGATCGCTTCGATGCCGCGGCCGCTCGCGTAGGACTGGATGGCGGCGACCTCGGCATCAGTGTCCGTAGGGAAGCGGTTGATCGCCACGGCGATCGGCACGCCGAACTGGCGGAGGTTGTCGATGTGTCGGCCTAGATTGGCGCAGCCCTTCTCGACTGCGGCGGCGTTCTCTGCGGCGAGGTCATCCCTCCCGACGCCGCCATTCCACTTCAGGGCGCGCACCGTGGCGACAACTACCGTCGCCCCGGGATTCAGGCCGGCGCTGCGGCACTTGATGTTGAAGAACTTCTCGGCTCCGAGGTCTGCGCCGAAGCCGGCCTCGGTGACGACGTAGTCCGCGAGCTTCAGCGCGGACTTGGTCGCGATTACGGAATTGCAGCCGTGGGCGATGTTTGCGAACGGGCCGCCGTGGATGAACGCCGGGGTGTTCTCGATAGTCTGCGCGAGATTCGGTTGCATTGCGTCCTGCAACAGCACGCTCATGGCGCCATCCGCGCGAAGGTCGCGGCAGTGCACGGGGGAGCGGTCGCCGCGGTAGCCGACGATGATCTCGCCGAGCCTTCGTCTCAAGTCGCGCAGGTCGCTTGCCAGGCACAAGATGGCCATGATCTCGGAGGCGGCCGTGATATCGAATCCGGTCTCGCGGGGGAAGCCGTTGCGGACGCCTCCCAGCGAGCTGACGATCTGGCGCAACGCGCGGTCGTTCGTGTCGAGAACGCGCCGCCAGACCACGCGCCGGGAGTCGATACCTGCCTTGCCACGCCAGTGGATGCTGTTGTCAACCAGTGCGGCGAGCAAGTTGTGAGCGGCGGCGATCGCGTGAAAGTCTCCGGTGAAGTGGAGGTTTATGTCCTCCATCGGTACGACTTGGGCACGCCCGCCGCCGGTGGCCCCTCCCTTCATCCCGAAGCACGGGCCTAGCGAAGGTTCGCGCAGGCAGATTGCAGTCGTATTGCCTAGCTGGCTCAAGGCGTCGCCCAGGCCGACAGTGGTCGTGGTCTTGCCCTCGCCGGGAGGTGTCGGGTTGACTCCGGTAACCAAGATCAGCTTGCCGTCCGGTCGCCCTTCCAGCGAGCCCGTGAACTGCCCGGACAGTTTTGCCTTGTCGCGACCGAACGCGAGGACATGCTCGCTTGGGATTCCAAGCTTGGCCGCAACCTCCTGTATCGGCCTAAGTCTCGCTGAGCGCGCTATTTCGATGTCGGTGTTGAAAGAAGCCATAAGAAGCAGTCCGCTCTAGATCGACGAAGAATATCGGATTGCGAGCTGCCAGGACTGGCCCACGCTAGGGGCGCGGCTCTGCGCGCCTTCGGCTGGCCGCCGAGAACCGCCAGGCTGGGACACGTGTGGCGAGCCATCTCGGCGAAGGCAAGCCTGCCGTCTAGTGGATGTCATTGCACGAGAGCGTCCTTGACATTTCGGATTGTAGCCGACAGGTCGGGATCTCGGAATTCGGAGCCGGTTGGCGTGCTGCGCCGGGCCGTTCCCTGCTGCGTCATTTCCGAGTTCGCGCTTAGCTACGCCATGCGGTGGCCGGGGAGCGCCCGAAGAATACGCCCGTCCGGGTTGTTGTCATCGGCGCGGGAAGTCGCGCCTTGACCGACGACCGCTGCAAGAGCTGCCGGGCCATCCGCGCCCCGCGTCGGATTTCGTCCTAGAGCTAGTCGGCACGAGCAACGGGGTATGTGTTGGGCTTGCTCCTGAGATAGCGGTAGGGATTGACGGTCAGGCCCTCAGACCTCACCTCGTAGTGGACATGTGCGCCTGTGGTGCGCCCGGTCGATCCCACGAAACCGATCAACTCGCCGCGCTGGACCGGCTGGCCCGGCCGAACAAGGTACTCCTTGAGATGTCCGTAGGCAGTGCTGAAGCCGTTCCTGCCGTGAAGTATCTTCACGCAGTTGCCAAGTCCGGCATCCCAGCCCGCCATCGAGACGAATCCATCCGCCGTCGCCCAGACCGGGGAGCCATATGGCGCGCTGATGTCCATCCCTGTGTGGAACACGCCCTTGCCGTGGAATGGGTCTAGGCGTCTTCCGTAGGGGCTCGTGATGTAGCCCTTGACCGGCCAGATCGACGGAGTGCTGTTTGCCAGCAGAGTCGAGCCGCCGACCGACGAGCGGTCAAGCGCGCCCTGAAGGCGGTCATACTGGTTCAGCGACGCATAGTAGGCCGGGGCCAGATCCGAGCCGAAGGCATCTTCTGCCGCGGAGCCGTCGCGTTGAATGCCGTAGGCGATCGAGACTTGGTACGCCAAGCCACTCAGGGAAGCCAGCTGTTCCTCACGCTCTTGCGAGGTCAGCACGAGGCTCTCGTACTCCTCGCGCAGCGCCTCGCTCTGGGACAGCAGACGCTCTGCCTCTTGCGCCTTCTTGAAGTATCCGGCCGCCAGACCGATGGTTGCCAGCAGCGCGGCTACAACAAGGCTAGCGGCTACCTGCAATCCCAGGTGCGAGACGTCGAAGCGCCCAAGACGTCCCAGCCTAGGGTGGGCAATAATGACTAGGAATCGTTTGTCTCGCATGCGGAACCTAGTGCTGGCTCAGTGAACTGACCGATGCGCACGAGCGGCATTGCGCGATTTTGGGCCCCAAATCCCCAAATTACACGAGGGTGGACAGCATTGTCAAGTGACAATTCGGTCAACAAAGCCTTGGCAGCGCGCGATTTAGATCGAATCGATTCGCGCTAGGCCATGGAAGATCAGGTCATCCAGGCGATTCAGGCCCTTTGGACCGGCCAGGGCAACTCTCGCATCGCCGTCGGCGGAGGGGACGACTGCGGCGTGCTGCGCTCGCCCGACGGCGCGGTGGATTGGCTGGTGACTTCGGACCAACTGATCCAGGAGCGCCACTTCGTCCGGGGCAGGCATCCGCCGCGGGACCTGGGCCGCAAGGCGGTTGTCCGATCCCTCAGCGACATTGCCGCGATGGGGGGGAGGCCGCTGTGCTTCTTGCAGACCGTCTGCCTGCCCGACTGGGCGGCGCGCTCGGAGTGGCACGAGGAATTTCAGCAGGGAATGCGGGCAGCAGCAGACGATCTCGATCTCCCTGACTTGGCGTTGCTGGGAGGGGATGTCGCCGCCGGTGATCTGTTCGTCGCGACGGTGACTGCGATCGGGCAGGTCGCCGCGGGAACCGCTCTGTTGCGCAGCGGCGCCCGCCCGGGCGACCAGCTCTGCGTCTCGGGCAGCTTGGGTGGGTCCGGACAGGGCCTGCGACTGCTCCTCGGCGAATCGCCCCCTCCGTTTGACCATCCTGCTGTGCGCCGGCACTGTGCGCCAAGTCCGCGGCTGCCCTTGGGATGGTCGCTGCGGGAGCTTCCCGCAACGGCGGCCTTGGACCTCAGCGACGGGCTCGCGATCGATGCCAACCGCTTGGCCGACGCCAGCCGCGTGGCGCTCGTGATCGAAGCGTCCCGCGTGCCTCTGTTTCCGGGTTCGGTGCTGGCCGATGCGCTGGTCTCGGGCGAAGAGTACGAACTGCTGTTTACATGTGCAGCCGGATGCACAGGGTTGAGCGGGCTGGATGTGACTCCGATCGGCAGGGTGGAGACGGGATCGGGCGTTTGGCTCGAGACCGATCAAGGACGGGAACGGCTCGCTCCAAGGGGATTCAGCCACTTCTAGGTCTTTCGTGGGTCCCCTACACGTCTAGTAGCGCGTCGATCTCCCGGCTGAGCCTGGGTGGCGGAGTGGCCAGCGAGACCAAGACGAATACGACGGTCGCTGCCAGCAGCGCGACTGCACCCACGGCCAGGCCGGGTGGCAGAAGTGCGTAGCCGTGGCGCGCCGACATCTCCAAGATGAAATTCAGGGCGATGCTGGTACCGATCGAGGCCACGCAAGCCTGTCCGGTGGCCCGCTTCCAGTTCATGCCTATGCACACGCTGGGAACGATCGCGGCCGCGAACGTCCCCCAGCCAAACGTGCCGAGCAGGGCGATCAGGCTTTCCATGTAGAGCGCGAACACTGCCGAAACGACCAGCAGCGCCCCCGTCACGATCCTGGACCACAGCAGTTCGCGCTCCAATGGCCTGCCCCGCAGCGCGATGGGAATGTCGCGTACGACCGCGGCAGCGCCTAGGTTGAGGAACGAGTCCGCCGTCGACATGATCGCCGCGAGCAGGCCCGCGAACACGATGCCTGCCAGCAGTTCCGGCGTGTACTGGAGTAGGAACGTCGGTGCCGCTAGGTCGGGATTCTCCAGCTCCGGGTGGTCGCCTCTGGCAACCAGCGTGCGCATGGCCAGGCCGATCCCCATCCACAGCATGGCCAGCACGAGGTAGCTCGCGCCGGTTGCGAGAGCGCTCCACTTCAGCTGCCGGATGTCCTTGAGCATCATCAGCTTGGTGACCGCGTGGGGCTGCCCGGATGCCCCGATCCCGAAGAGCAGCATCCAGCTCAGGGCGGCCATGTCGCCCCGCGAGCCCCAAGGGCCGAAGTAGTCCGGTTCCATGGCCCACAGCGTCTGGCTGATGGATTGCATGCCCCCGCCGACCTTGAGGCACTGCAGCAGCACCGCGATGGCCGCGCCCAGCATCAACAGGCCTTGGAACAGATCCGTGTAGACGCCTGCCACGATCCCGCCGGCGATGGAATAGAAGGCAAGCACCCCCAGCCCGATGCTCAGCGCTACCAGCAGATCGATGCCCAAGACGGCCTGCAGCACGGTGCCGATGGCAAGGATTTGCGTGCCGAGGTATCCGATGACGCCCAAGAAGATAGCCGCGCTCATCGCCAGCGCCGGCCACATGCCCCCGTAGCGAGCCGCGATGGCTTCTGGCAACGTAAGGATGTCGCGCACTTCGACGAGCAGGCGCAAGCGCTTGCCTGTCAGCAGGAAAACCACAGGCAGGCTGAAGGCAGACACAAACACCATCCAAAGCGAGCTCGAGCCCGACTCGTAGACCAGGCCCGGGCCGCCGACGAAGCCGAACCCGCTCATCACGCTCGAGATCGTTGCCATGACCACGACGACCGGTCCCAGAGACTTGCCGGCGAGGAAGAAGTCCGCCGACGAAGAGGTGCGGCGCATTGCCCACACCCCGATCACCGCGCAACTCGCCAGATAGACGACCACGCAGGTGATGATGAGTTGCGAATCGGCGGTCGGCATCAGTCGCTCGGGCGCCTACTGCTTGGAGGAATGGCGCTCAATGAACGCGCGCTGCCGATCAGGCGGAAGGACTTCGCGATCGAAGATCAGGCCGTAGAGCACGCCGAGCATCAATCCCAGCGGAGCGATGCCATACACGAGCAGAGCCGTTCCGGCAGGGAACCCGCCGATGGTCCTGAGCGGCCCGGCCGGATCGTGAAGGTGGAACTGAAGCGCCAGCAGGCAGCAGAATCCGATCCCGAACGCCAGCACGGCCGCAACGGTGAGCCTAGACGGCCGCCCGGGCGAGCGCAGGCCGATCAGGCACAGCACCACGATCAGCGCCACCGAGGCCATGCCGAGCAGTGCCGCGTTCCCGGCGAATCCGCCGGCCAGCGCGATCAAGCAAATGACGGCGGCCAGAGCCGCCAGCGGGGAGCTATTCACTTCCAAGGGGACTCTCGGTCCTCCAGGATCGAATACGCCTCGGTGTATACCTCCGCCATGCGCTCGTCCCACGCTGCCGCGATAGACGGATCCTCTGGCTGTTCGCCCATGTCGCCCGTGTGCTGCACCCACAGGTCGAGCGCGGATGCCATGCGCGTGAGGATCTGCTGGTGTTCCGGCGACCCTGCAAGGTTGTGCAGTTCGTCCGGATCAGTCTCGGTGTCGTAGAGCTCTTCTTCGGGACGGCTGCGGGCGAGAAACGGATTCTCGCTGGCGCTGAGCCGCCCCTCCTTCTCCAGCCTGAGCATCTGGCGCCAGATGGGATAGGAGGTTTCCTTGTACCGGTTCAGCTGCATGTAGGGCCGATCGGGGTAGTAGTTGCGGATGTACTTGTAGCGCTTGTCGCGGACCGCGCGAATGCGGTCGACTGTCTCGTCGCAGCGATCGCGCGCTGCGAACACGTACTCCCGCGAAGCCGTCTTGTGCTCGCCAAGAAGGACTCGCCCCTCCAAGTGGGAGGGCACGTCGATGCCGGCGATCGCCAGCGACGTCGCTGACAGGTCGATGCTGCTCACCAGTTCGTCGCGCACGCTGCCCGGCTCGAGCTGACCCGGCCAGCGGATCACCAGGGGCACGCGGATACCGCCGTCGTAGAGGAATTGCTTGTCGCGGGGCATCGGCCGACCGTGGTCTCCGAAGAAAATCACGACCGTCCGATCCGCGATGTCGTCCTCCTCCAGACGGTCGAGCACGCGACCGACCTTCTCGTCGAGCATGCGCACGGCGTCCAAGTATCCCGCCCAGTCTTTCTTCGCGATTTCGCCCTGTGGATAGTACGCCGGGGGCGCTACGGCCGATGGGTCTGTCGGCGAGTCGATGTCGGCGGCGAACCCCCATGGCTCAGTCGCCTCGCCCCGGTGCGGTTCGAAGATGTTGACTTGGGCGTAGAACGGCTGCCCTGCTGCGCGGTCACGCCAGTTGTTGCCGTCGAACGGCTTCTTGTACTGGAAATTGAAATCGGTCTTGTTGCGCCCGCCCAGGCCGCTCTGGTGGTCGTTGACGGTGTAGTAGCCTGCTTCGCGGAAGTAGTCCGTAATCAGTCGCACAGGCTCCGGCAGGGCGTAGCCATCGTTGCGATGGCTACGGTGCGCGTGCGCGCCGATGCTCGTCTGGTACATGCCGGTGATGAGCGCGGACCGGGACGGCGAGCAAACCGGGCACGTCACGTACGCATTGGTGAAACGGGCGCCCTCAGCGGCGAGGCGGTCGATGTTGGGCGTGCTGACCTCGGTGCTGCCGTAGCACGATAGATCCGGCGATAGGTCGTCGGCGATGATCCAGACGATGTTCCACGGTTCCGGCGACGAAACCCCGCATCCGATTGCGCCCGCGGCGGTCAGGCCGCCGACGAACTGCCTGCGTGTCGTGATCATGGCTGCCTCTGGGGACCGCACGCTGGGGCGGTCGAGCGGGATGCTGGCTGCACGGCCGGAAATCCGGGCATGCGCTTCAACGATTTCGGATATTGTACAGGAACGTGAACTGCAGGCGAATGTCCCCGCCGAGGTATTCCTTCGGCAGAGGAGGGAACGGATTCGAAGCACTAACGCCGGCAACGGCCGCGCGATCCAGCGGCGGCGCCCCGGAACTCTTGGCGATCACCAGCTTGGGCACGCTGCCGTTGCGCGCGACGGAGAACTGGATCAGCGTGCGCCCGCGACTCATGCCGAGTCGCGCGCTCTCGGGGATCACGGCGAACCAGTTCCGCCTCACCGCTGCCAGCACCTGGGTCAGATAGGGCCTGAAGTCGACACCGCGCGGGTCGCTCAGCAGTTCTACGAGGCTGCCCGATTCGGCCGGGCTGTTGGGCAGCGTCACCCTGGAATTGGAGCCGCCGATGCTATCGCCGACCGCTTGCCTCGGAGGCCCGCTGCGCTTCATCTGTTCGATCGCACCGGAAATGACCTCTCCGGGTCTGGGAGTCAGTTGCAGCGTTCCCAACTGGGCGCTGCCCTGGCGGCTGGGCATGCGCGCCGGGGGATTTTCCAGCTTCAGCACGGCCCGCTTGCGAGTGGGTGCCGCGGGCATGGGCAACAGCCTTGGGTCGCGGGCCTGCGCGAGTGCAAGGCCCTTGCGAAACTCTCCCGGATCGGGGCTTTGCGCCGGCGGCGGCTCTGCTCCTGGGGGGTCCTCCTTTTCCTCGAGTGCCGGATTCTCGGGTTCAGGCTCCGGTTCCTCGACCTCGACCGGCTGGGGTACCTCGGCGACCTCCTCGGGTTCCGGCTCGGGCGTGGACTCGGGCTCGGCCTCGGGTCCGGGGCCCGGATCCGGCGCGGGCGCGGGCAGGCCGCGGAAGCCGTCTTGGCCCTCGCCTGCGATGTCAACTTGTCTCTCGAGCGGCGGCAGGTCATCCAGCGACGGGGTCATCAGAGTGATCTGAACTGTGTTCCAATCCGCCGGCTCGTTGAGCTCCAGTTGCATCGTTCCCGGTATGACCAAGATCATCAAGCCGACCGCATGGAGCACCACCGCGGCCGCTTTCGTCACAGTGGCGCGCGATTGCAGCCCCCGCCGCTCCCATACAACCTCCAGATCGAGGTTGGTCCCAGCGTCGGGCGGCCACACGCCGCTTCCATCGGCGTTGTCATATCGACGCCGGGGATCGAAGCGTTCCGCCTGGAACTCCGGGGCCGGGCCATCTGGGCGTAGCCGATGCGGATTCGCTGCACCGTGCGCCTGCTGCCAGGCGAGCCGCCGTTCGAATTCGGCGACCTGCAGGTACAGTGGATGGTCGCTGGGCCGCAACGCCGCCCCGTGCGCAACCGAGGCCCGGGCGGCCAAGCTCTCGGAATAGTCTTCGAGCAGGAAGTGAAGTCGGAATTTGTCCGGGCCCGGCAATTATCTGTGGGCGGCCAAGGTCCTTGTGACCAAGTGCGAATGCTCTTCGATCGCCTCTCTTATTCTAAGTGCGAGTTGTAGCGCTCCGAGGGCGTCTTGCCCCGTTACGCGGGGCTGCGAGCGATCCCGCACGCAGCGCAAGAAGGATTCCAGCTGCCGTCGCAGCGGTTCGACGTCGTCCGAGGCCAGAGGCAGGACGCGCAAACCTGCCGAGCTATCCAGTCCAATGCGGACCCCCTCGCGCTTGATGTAGTCCAGCGAGATGTATTCGCGCGGCTGGAAGAAGCGCAGCTTGCGAATCCTCTCGGTGGAAACCCTGCTGGCTGTGAGGTTTGCAACGCAGCCGTTCTCGAACTGGAGGCGCACATTCGCGATGTCGGTCGTGTTGGAAATCACGGAAAGGCCGCTGGCAGACACGTCGCGCACCGGCGAATCGACCAGCTTCAGCACGATATCAAGGTCGTGGATCATCAGATCGAGCACGACGTCTATATCCAGGCTTCGCGGGCTGAACGGGCTCATGCGGTGGATCTCGAAAAACAGGGGCAGCGTGGCCGCGTCCGCCGCTTGCTCGACGGCCGGGTTGAATCGCTCGAGGTGCCCGACCTGCAGGACACGGCCGGCCTTTCGAGCTGCCGTCACCAGATCTCTCGCCGACTCGACATCCGGGGCGATGGGCTTCTCGACCAGCAAGTCCACGCCCTGCGCCAGCAGCGCCAGCCCGACGCGGGCATGGTGCTGCGTCGGCACCGCGAGGCTCGCGGCCCGCACTCCGCGCGGCAGGGCCGCTGGGTCCGGCAGGGCCTCGCCGCCGTACTCGTCGGCGACCTGTCGGGCGCGCGCCATGTCGCGATCGACCACGGCGAGGAGGTTCGCCTCGGGCAGGGCGGCGTAGACGCGGGCGTGCTGTCGCCCGAAGTTGCCGGCGCCAACGACGGCAACCGGGATTGGTTCGCCGGCGCTCACTTGCGTTCCGTCTGCCTAGGCCGATCCGATCCGGCTAGCGCAGGTCGTAGGCCACCAGCTCCGTTTGGTTGCGGACGAACAACAGGCCGTCCGCCATGGCCGGGACGTTCCAGGTCTTGCCCGGGATGGAATCGAAGCGAACGAGCTCCCGGTACTCGGTAGGCGTGGCTTCCACCAGGGCCAGCTCTCCGTCCTCGCTGATGATCACCAAGTGACCGGACGCATACAGGAGTTGTCCGTAGCGGTAGCGGCCTTTCTTCCAGAGACGCTCGCCGGTGCGCACGTCAACCGCTGCAAGAATCCCCTCGTCCAGTCCGTAGACAACCTCGTCAACCAGCACCGAAGGATTGAACTTGTTCTTCATGTTGAGGTTGAACCAGACCTCTTCGACAGAGAAGCCGCTATCGGCCCGAGAGATCTGCAGCAGGGTCGCCCCGTGGCCGTAGCCGGACGAGACGAATACATGGTTGGCATCCACGACCAGAGGCTGGGCGCAATTGGCGTCGTAGCTCGTCTTCCAGGGGTGGCTCCAGAGCTCGGAGCCGTCGTCCAATGACGCGCCGAGCACCCGCGTTCCGCTCACGATCAGCAGTTGCCGCTGCCCGGCGAGCGTCGCCACCTGCGGGGAGACGTATCCGGCCTTGTCGTCGAGGTTCGACCAGAGAACGTCGCCGGTAAGCTTGTCGTAGGCGAAGATCGACTTCCCGCCCCTCCCGCCGGGCAGGGCGATGACCATGTCGTCAACCACCAGAGGGGCCGCCGCCATGCCCCAGGTCAGGTTGGCGGCGTTGGCGTCCCTGAGGATGTTTCGCTGCCAGAGCACCTCCCCACTGCCGGCAGCCAGGCACAGCAGGTCGCCGTTCGCGCCCTGCGCGTAGATCTTGCCGTCCGACCATGTTGGCGTGGCGCGAGGCCCGTCGCCTCCCATCGATTCGCTGAACCGAGATCTCCACGAGTGCTCCCAAGCTTGGCGGCCGTCCTCAATCCTGTAAGCTGCCACGACTTCGCGATCGCGCCGCTGCTCGATCGTGAACAGCAACCCGTCGGCCACGACCATCGAGGCGTAGCCGCCGCCGATCTGCTCGCGCCAGAGTTCCTGCGGGCCGTCGGGAGGCCAGTCGGTTCTGATGGGCGATTGATCATAAACCCCGGCGCGGCCTGGGCCGCGGTACTCGGTCCAGTAGTTCGCCGTCGCAGAAGCGTCGTCGGGGGGGCTCGCGGCGGCAGGCCTCGCCATGACAGGGGCCGCTGCCTGGGACGCGTCTCCCTCCGCTCGGGCCAATGAAGCAGTGTCCAGGCGCCGGTCTGCTTCCAGATCCTCCATGCGCGACTCGGAGTCGACGTGCTCGACCACCAAGCCCCGGCCAGAACCGGAAAGACCGATCGTCGCTCCCGACCAGTGCACGTACAGCCCGCCCGCCGCGGCTGCGACGCAGACCGCTCCCAGAACGTACAGGGCAGTACGAATTAGCCTCTTGGCAAGCAATGGCATCGATCTCCCTCACCCGCGACCGCGAGGATCGCTGCTCTTAGCCTAGCGGACATGGCGCTGCGCGATCGGGAATCGGCGGCCCATCCCGAATGCCTTCGATGTCACGCGCAGGCCCGGTGCGGCTTGCTGGCGCTTGTATTCGTTGCGGTCCACCATGCGGGCGATCTCCCGCACCATTTCGAGCGGATGGCCCAGGCGCTCGGCGATTTCCGGCGCGGACAGGCACTCTTCGACGTATAGCCGCAGGATTGGATCCAGCACCTCGTAGGGCGGCAGGGAATCGGAATCCTTTTGATCGGGCCTCAGCTCCGCCGACGGAGGCTTGTCCAGCACAGATTGGGGGATGCCGCCGGGATGGCGCTCGTTGGCCACTCGCGCCAGCTTGTAGGCCAGTGTCTTCGGCACGTCGCTGATGACCGCCAAGCCCCCGCACATATCGCCGTAGATCGTGCAGTAGCCAACGGCCAGTTCGCTCTTGTTTCCGGTGGTGAGCACTAGGCTTTGGAACTTGTTGGACAACGCCATCAGGGTCGTTCCGCGCAGGCGTGCCTGGAGGTTTTCCTCGGCGATATTCGGGGCCAGGCCCTTGAAGGCGGGCGCCAGTTGGGCCTCGAACGCTCGGTATGCCGAATTGATGCCGATCGTCAGGAATTGGATTCCCATGGCCTCTGCCGTACCCCGCGCGTCGATCAGGCTGCCTTCGGAGGAGTATGGTCCCGGCATGGCCACGCCGGTAACGTTGCCCGGGCCCAGCGCCTCGGTCGCGATCACGGTCGTGAGGGCCGAGTCGATCCCGCCGCTCATGCCAACGAGCGCCTTGCTGAACCCGCACTTCCTGACGTAATCGCGAGTTCCCAGCACGAGGGCGTCGTACACGGCATCGGTATCGCCAGCAGCGCTCTCCTCCGACCACGTGTCTTGCGGCGCCTGGCGGGCAGAGCCCGGCTCCCAGCAAACCACGTCCTCCGCAAATGACAGCGCCCGCGCCCGGAGAGTCCCGGATCCGTCAACGGCGAAGCTCGACCCGTCGAAAATCAGCTGGTCGTTGCCGCCGACTTGGTTCACGAGGGCCACGGGCATGTGGTGGCGCGCTGCCATGGCCTTGAACATGGCGAGCCGGAATCCGCGCCTGCCGACGTGGTACGGCGAGGCGGAAATGTTGACGAGCAGGTCGATTCCTTGCCTGGCCAACTCCTCGACCGGATCCGTCGAATATCGCGAGCGCTCCCAGAACTGCTTGTCGTTCCAAGCGTCCTCGCAGATCGTGAGGCCGATCCGCCGCCCCCGGAACTCCCACACTGCGGTCTGCTCTCCGGCTCGGAAGTAACGCGCCTCGTCGAAGACGTCGTATGTCGGTAGCAGTAGCTTGCTCTGGCGGAAGACGATACCGCCTTGGTCGAGGCAGGCCAAGCAGTTTGCCGCTTTGCCCGACTCGCCGGCTTCGCCGCAGTAGCCCACGACCAAGGCTGTGTCCAAGCTGGCGGATTCCCGCGCCAGCCGCCGCAGCTGGGACTCGTTCGCGTCGCGGAAACCTGCCGTGGTGACGAGGTCGAGCGGCGGGTAGCCGCAGATCGACAGTTCCGGAAATACAGTTAGGTCCGCGCCTTGGTCGTTCGCCTCGCGGGCGCACTGCAGGATGCGATCAGTGTTGGCCTCTAGATCCCCAACGGTGAAGTTGAGTTGCGCGAGCGCTACCCTCATCGATCCTAGCTCTACTCTATTGTCTGGCTAGGACGGGACCGGGTGCGGTTCGGCACGCCCCCGTTAGGCTTTGTTGCGGCAGCGGCCCGCAGCCGGCTACCAAATTCCACGCAGTGGCTAGAACGTGTGCCCGTCGGTGAGAGTGAGACGGAACGGGCTCTTGGAGAGACTGCTGGCTACCCCGTCGATGGTCAGCATGGATCCGGTCCGCAGTCCCGAGCGGAGGCGGTTCTCTAGGTTCAGCACGACCTCGGTGCTGCCCCCGGGCTCGCTGGTCAGGTTGACAGTCGCCGGTCTTTCGGGCGGGCTTGCCGAGACCACGTACAGCCGCATTTTCGGGGTCAGCTTGCCGTTGAGGTCGGTCCAAATGGTATCCCCCGCGGGCTCGAGCAGACGCGTCTTGAGATCCTTGAAGACCCACAGCATCGGGTTCTCTTTGCGGGACTTCTGGTCGGCTTCGAATTGCAGCTCCTCGGAAGACTTCAGCTCGATGCGGCCGGCCGGCAATGCCCCTGCCTTGGCCATTTCCTCGATCTCGGGCCAGTAGAGGTCGAAGGCTTGGTCGCCGTAGTTGCTCTTCAGCAGGTTCTGCACGTAGTCCAGGACCTGCGTGCGGCCCTCAGCTGCCATCGAGTTCGGGCCGTCATACAGCGCGGCGCGCGCAAACGAGATGAATGCCAGATCGTACTTCGCCGCATCCTGCTGCGCCAGCACCTCCTGGCCGAGCCAGTAGGAAACCTGGCCGCGCGACGGATCGATGCTGAGCACTTGGCGGAAAGCGTCCTCCGCGGCCGTGTGGTCCTTTTGCTGCATCCGCCCCCAGCCGATGGTCAAATGCGACGATGCCACGGCTTGCTGCTTGGCGTTGTCCCACGCCTCTTGCGCGACCGTTTCAGGCTTGTTCGCAAACTGCTGGTCGACGAGCTTCAGCACGGCACTGGCGGCATCGATGCCATCGTTCACCGTCTGCTCGTCGGCCTTGCCCAGGTACGGGCTCGAAAGTGTGATGACGTAGTGCGCGGTGAAGTCATCCGGCACCTTGGTGAGCAGCGTCTTCGCGGCTTCTACGGCTTCCGCTGTCTGGCCGGTCTTTTGGTAGCTGTCGAGGTAGAAGCGCGCGCGCTCCACATGGTAGTCCGTCTCGGGGTACTTCTCGGTCCACTCGTCGAGCACCAGGAGCTTCGCCGCCGGATCTGCCTCGCCGTAGACCTTGGTGATCACATCGTACTCAGCCCGGTCCTTGTAGTTCTTCTCCTGCGGATTCGGGATGGCGACAGCGGCCACCATCAGAAGCAGACACGTTGTGAGCGCGCAGTGCGCAGCTTTCTTCAAGATCATTCCCTGAACTCCGAAGCCATCGTCTGACGGCATAGAGAAAATGATGGCACACTTCCGCAGGTGGCGCAACGGCTCCGATCAAGCGGAAAACGAGCACTTACTCATCTTTGAGAAAGTATACCCGCCCCGGGCTGCGGCGTGCAAGTGAATGTGCGCAACGCGGCAACCGGCCACGTTCCGGGGCCGGGCGGGTTTGCTGCGCGGTACGGCTCTCCTGCGGCGAGCGCTCGGGTCCGCGCCCCGAATTCCTTGCCGCCAAGGCGCGAACCGCTTCTCGGAGCCCCGGTCGCTTGGGTCACCGGACAGCCGGAATGCGACCTTGCCCGCGCTTCGGCTCGGGCCGAAAGCGGTTCTGGCGATCTCAGGCGCCGGTCGCTGGCAGCCATCACATTGGCAAGGCGGTCGGTCGCTATGCGGCTGGTTGGGACTGAGCACCGCCCGGTCCCACGGGGCGCTTGATTGTTGTAAGTTTGATCCTGTCTGGCGCGCGAGTTTGAGCCCGTGTCTACAAGCGACAAAGGGTGTACGACTTCAAAGTGATATAGCAGGGGTTCCGGGCGGTTGAAGGCCCAAGGCAGCGGGGCAGGCATCAGGGGCGGATAGTGCGGTAGGCCCAGAAGTCCTCGTAGAGTCCACTGAGCTTGCAGCAGCGCAAGGCGGCGATCTTATTGGCCCCGGCTTTGGTCCAGTGCATCCCGGAACGCTTCAGGCGCGTGCCGAGCACGGACTTGCAGGCAGACTCTACGATGCCCGAAGAAACGCACAGCCCGCGGGCGCGGAAGTCGGCGTATTGCATGCGCGCGCGGTTGTTTTCGATGTAGTCGGCGCACTGGGTGGCCTGGCTGCAGTCGGCGTGGGAGCGCAGGATGGCCAGCACGTCGTCGAGGCAGCCGTCGTCGAGTTCGTCGCAGCGCACGTCGGCCCACAGCCGGGCGTGCTCGGGCTGGTCGGGGAAGAGCGCTTTCGAGACCGTGTGCAAGTGCTCTTTGGCGTGGAACAGATCCACAATCTGGAGCGCGCCGGGGTAGTCTTCCCCGGCGATCTTCCAAATCCAGGCAGCTCCGTCACCGAGGATCACGCGGCGCTGGGCTTGCGGGAAGCCGCGCCGCTCGGCCTCACGCCGCACGCGCTGGGCGAACGGGGAGGGCTGTGGGTCGGTGTCGCGGCTGGCCGCGCTCTCGATCGCGGCCGAGTAGCTGGCCGAGCCAGGGTCACGCATCGGGCGGCCGGTCTGGGGGTGGCGCGACTGGGCCGTCCAGACTACCGACAGCTTGGCCTCGCGGGTCTTGGCCGAGCCGTCGGGCTGCTTGCCGGCGCGCCCGGCCGTCTCGCTGGAGCGCATCGGCAAGCCGGTGCCGTCCAGGCCGAGATACATGGTCGGGGCCGACGGGCCCTCGGCAGGGAAGGCCCCGGCGCGCTCGGCGGCGGCAATTTCGCTGCCGAGCGCCTCGGCGCAGCGCTCGACCTGCTTGGCTTCCACGCGCACGCCGGCCAGTTCGGCGAGCAGTTCGGAGGACTCGGAGAAGCTGACCAGAGCGGCGCTCGCGCCGGTCATGCGCAGCACGCCGGGCGAGAGCGAGCAGCCGTGCAAGCCCAGGCTGTGGTCGCGCGGGCAGCAGCCGTGGCCGCAGGCCGGGCAATGGTAATAGGCGCGCTGCAGGGTGAGCGGGCCCAGCACGCTCTCGAAGGTCTTGGGGCGGCGGCCGGCGTAGCGGGCCGGCCGACCACAGTCGGGGCAGTCTCGCAGCGGGCCGCAGTGGTCGGAGCGGTCGGCGTCGAGGCGCTGCTCGACGGCGCGCGCGGCGAGTTGCAGGGCGCTGCGGCGGACAGCGGTCTCGACGGCCTCGAAGTCGATGGGATCGTCCGGGCGGGTGCCGACGAAGCGGTCGACCTCGGCGCGGATGTCGGGTGCGAAGCTCTGGCTCAGCGTTTTTTTTTCGCCTGTTCGGCGGCCTCAGCAGTTTGGGCCATGCGGGCCCGGCAGATTTGCTCGCTGATCTGGACCAGTTCCGCGGACAGGGCCTGGAAGCGGCGGTAGTTGGCAATCTGCTGGCGGGCGGTGTCGACTTGGTCGGGGCGCAGCGAGCGGGTGACGGTCTTGCCGTCGGTCTTGAAGGTGAGCGACCAGTAGGGGCCGTGCAGCTTGCCTCCGGGCGAGCGGCAGTGGCAGCCGGGCTTGCCACAGGGGCGGGAGCGAGACGAGAGGGAGCCGGGGCGCATGTCGCCGAGTTCGGCGAGCAGCCGCAAGATGCACAGCTTGCGGTCTTGGAGAGCGG
>JAJEHF010000022.1 GCA_022823865.1 Bryobacterales bacterium | reverse complement strand
AAAGCAATTGTTAGATAGAATATCCTGAAAATATGTTGTTACCTAGGAATTCTGAGACCCAGCGAGGGAATCCCTGTGTTTACAAGGACTTTTGAGAGCTTGCAGCCCCAAATCGGCCAAGAAATGTCAAACATGCGCTAGCTCGGGCCCCGTCTGCTTCGGCTCGCTGTTGCCCGCGGTCTCGTGACACCCCAGAGTCTCTGAGTTTCGGCAAGAGGCTGGAGGCGCTCGTTACTAGTCGGACGCTGTCGATCTACTTCTCAAGGATCTCTTCAATGAAAGGATCAATGTCTCGGCTTCGAACCTGAACGGGAATCTGGTGCCCAAGATCCGGATAGACGATTGCTCGAGCGTTGCCTCCATGCGCGTTGATCTCCTCGGCGAACTGGCGGGCTTGGTCCGGATCTGTGCGATCATCATTTCCGCCGTTCAAAATCAGGGTCGCTGCCTTGATGTCGCTCGCGAAGTGCATCAACGAACGTGCCCGGATGGCGTCGTCTCCTCCTCCCGTCTCGGCAACCACAGATTTCAAGATCGCCTGTTTGATCTCGCTAGCACCTGAGTCCTGTGCAAGGTCACGCAGATCAAATAAACCAGAAACAAGCACAACACCAGAGACCGACCTATCCTTCGCGGCGATCAACCCTGCGACCAATGCTCCCCGGCTGATGCCGATAAGCACAAGCTTGCCGGAAGAGACATATCCCTCCGCGCGGAGCTTGGTGATGACCCCCATGACAGCTCTCTGCGTGAAGGGCCCGCAGAAATCGGCCTCCGCCGTAGATTCTCCGTAGCCCGGCTGGGAGACCGCCACAGCCAGATATCCACGCTTGGCGATCTGATCGAGGACGCCCCATTGCACAAAGACCCTTCCGCCGGCACTAGGATCTTCTTGATGCCCATGCAGGAAGACTAGGGTTGGCCACGGACCCTCCCCAATGGGTCTTTTCATGAAGTACTCCACTTGCTTGGAATCGTCCTCGGGGTGCGGAATGAGCAGGCCCTGCGGTTGTGCGCTCGCAAGGCTGGCATTCGCCAAGAGGCTCAGTGCGAGGATCGACACGACTCTTGGAATAAGAACGGCTGGCGCCATTTGTTCCGCGGCCACCCCCTTATTGTCGGCCACCTCCTTATAGGGCGTCTAGGAATTGGCTGGAAACGATGGTGTCTTGGAAGCACGTGTCAATGGGCGTCGAAAATGGCGCAGTCCAAAATTCCGGGAATTTTGGCACACTCTGACACCTTGAGATTCGAGCTTCCGCTGTCTATCCCTTCAGCTGGGGTGCCGTCCGAAATCGACGGTTTCTTCCGCGCCATGAGTGGAACACCGATTACGCGGACCGTCGACTTGGGGCATGTCGACGTCATGGTTGACAAGCGGGGCAGTGGCGGGAGGAACCCGGCCTGGACCCAGACGGACCTCGCGCTGGTGCAGCGCTTCCGTCCATTCGCGGATGAAGCCGATTCGCTGGAGGTCAACTTCAACGTCATCAACGTTTTCAACCAGAAGACGGGGCTGCGGACGTTCCGCAGCCTGTACCGCCAGTCATTGCCGCTGTGGCTGCCCGGCGATCCGGTCGACCAGGTCCTCAGCGGCTTCGACTGCCAGGCCATCGCGGCTTCGCACGGCGCGACCCCTGACCCTCGCTTCCTGCAGCGGGACAGGTTCCTGGATCCGATATCGGCACGCTTCGGGATCCCTTTCCGATTCTGAGCCCCGGCTGAGGGATACGGCGCGGCGCATGGCGCCAGGCAGGCGCAAACCCGGAAGCAAGCTGCGCCTTGCGGCCTCCTTGAGGCACTGTGCAGGCGCGCGCGTGATCGGCGTGCCGGGGTTGTCCCGGATTGGCCTCAGATATTGATGTCGACCAAGACTCCGTCGACTTCGACTGGCTCTGGTGCTGGGAGCCGTGCTGGCCACAGCGGGTCCACCGTGCCCGTCTCCCAGTCCCTGTGGAGCTCCTGTAACGCCTTCACTTTCTGGGGATGTTCGCCAGCCAGGTTGGTGACCTCGCCGATGTCCTCGCTGAGGTCGAAGAGCCAAGCGTGGCGCTGGTTCCAGAACAGCTTCCAGTTGCCCTGGCGAACCGCCTTGTTCTCGCCGTTCCTCCAGAACAGGGCATCTTGAGGAGGCGATTCCTCGCCCGACAGGAACGGCATGAGGTCCCTGCCGTCCGTTTCCCGGTCCGCCGGCAGGAGTCCGCCGGCCAGCGCCGCAAGCGTCGGAAGAATGTCAAGCGAACTCACCGGGTGCCGGTAGACCTGGCCTCCGCCGATGCGCCGCGGGTACTGCATCGCGAACGGAACGCGCGTTCCGCCCTCAAACAGGAACAGCTTCCCCAGTCGCAGGGGATCGTTCGTGCAAGCTTGGGTGTAAACGGCGCATCCGTTGTCACTCAGGAAGACCACGAGCGTGTCTTCAGCGAGGCCAGCATGCTCGAGCTTGTCGAGGATTCTGCCGACCGCGTCGTCCAGGCTGCTGACCATGGCGGCGTAGATCCTGCGGTGCGGATCGGCTATGTGCGAGAAGCGCTCCACATATTCTTCGGTCGCCTCAATGGGTGTATGAGGCGCGTTGAAGGCCACGTACAGCAAGAACGGGTCATCCCTGTGTCGCTCGATGAAGCTCACCGCCTCACGGGCGAAGGCATCGGTCAAGTATTCCGCTTCGCTTACTCGCTCGCGACCCCGGTACAGGGCATTGAGGTCGCTGATTTGCTCGATGTTCTGGAGACGGGCTTGGGGATGATCCGACGCGACTCGCCGGCTGACCGCCGCAGCACTATCGGCGGACTCTTCGAAATATGCGCGAGCGCCTGGCAGGAATCCGAAAAACTCGTTGAAGCCGCGTTCTGTGGGATGAAATCCCTCCGTGTTGCCTTGGTGCCACTTTCCAACCAGGCCGGTGGCGTATCCCGCTTCGCCCAATATGTCAGCGATCGTCCGCTCCCCCTCGGGCAAGCCCCGTTTCTCTTCGAATGTCAGTCGCGCCGGGCCGGTGTTGAATTCGAATCCGAAGCGCTGCTGGTAACGCCCCGTCAACAGCCCGGCCCGCGAAGGGCTGCAGGTGCCGGCGGTGACATACCCGTCCGTGAACGTCACACCGTTCTCGGCGATCCGGCGAATGTTCGGCGTCGGGATCTCGTCGCAACTGTACAGTTCGGTCCCGCAATAGCCCAGGTCATCCGCTAGGAGAATGACGAAATTGGGCGGCGGCGGCGGAAGCTCCCCGCACCCGCGGGCTACTGCCGCCAGGCACGCCGCCAGCACGCCAAGAAATTTCGATCCCGCCATCAATACCGGCCCAAGGTTATCACTTCAAAGCGGGCCGCTCGAGATGCTGCCGGGTAAGTCTGACCAGGAGACTGCCTTCATGAATCGTCTTCCCAGCCCTTCTGTGGACTCGCCTTTTGGTGTGCCAGAATTTCCGGAGATTCTCTGTCAAGACAACTGGAATCCACAGGTTGGAAATATAATGTGATCGTGCGGCTTCCAAGCTCCGGAACAGGACACCCGACAACTACCACATTCCACGGTGCCCGTCGTTGCAGTTTGATACTGGCCTTTCTCGTGCTTGCGACAGGTTCGCTCGGGCTTCTCGGCGCGAGCGATCAACCAGTGACGGTGAGGATTTTCGAAGACCTTGCCGAGGGAGCTTGGCTGGACCCGCAGGGCGACCCCACGACGGAGTACTCGGAATCCGGCTTCGCCTTCGTGCGCATACCTGCCAGGTTCAATGGCAACGCTCTTCCTCTGGACCGCTCTGTGCCGTTCTCGCTCGAAGCGAGCATGGAACAGACGCTGGAGCGCGGCGAGTATCGCATCCGGTTACGATCCAAGGGGCTGGCCGTGTTCCTGGTCGACGGCAAGCCAGTGCTTCGCACGAAGGCTCAGGCGCCGAACACCGCATCGCACGATGCCCTCCCCGAGCCATCCGAGTCAGACGGAGTGATCCGGCCCGCTCCGCCGGCCCATCAGGACGTTCTCGCGACGGTTTCTCTGGAGGCAGGGGAGCATCGCTTCCGGCTGGTCGCGGTGATCGGCGGCAAGGGCCTCGCCCCCTTCCCGGGGGAACTCTCGGTGAGCATGGCCCGTCCTGGCGAGATCGACCGAGTGATCGGTGGCTCGGACGCACCGCTGCTGACGGATGCGGACTGGTCGGAGTTCGCGATTGCGTCGAGGCTCCGACACGATCGAGATGACATCGAGCGACGGCGGCAGTCTGATGAGTCCGTCGAGGCGCAGTGGGCGGAACGACACCGGCAAGCGCGGGAGTGGACTCTGGCCCAGCCAGGCCCGGAGATTCCGCGGGTTGACGACAACGAGTGGATTCAGAACGACGTGGACCGTTTCGTTTACGAGGGGCTCGCGGAGGCGTCGCTAAGGCCCAACGATCTGGTGGGCGATCTCGAGTTCTTGCGGCGTCTCGCTGTGGACACGACCGGCCTTGTGCCGTCGGCCGCGATGGTGAAGTCGTTTCTGGCCCAGCCAGCGGAGACGCGGCGGACCCTGGCGATCGAGCAATTCTTGGAGAGCCCGGACTGGGCCGATTCTTGGGTTCCCTACTGGCAGGATGTCCTGGCAGAAAATCCGGGCATTCTCAAGCCCGATCTGAACAATACCGGACCGTTCCGCTGGTACATCCACCAGGCATTCGCGGACGGATACTCATTCGACCGCCTGGTTGTGGAACTCATCGAGATGGAAGGGAGCCTGTACCAGGGAGGCCCGGCAGGCTTTGGCATGGCCAGCCTGAATGACGCGCCGATGGCTGCCAAGGCCGACATCGTTTCGCAGGCATTTCTCGCGAACAAGCTGTCCTGCGCGCGCTGCCATGACGCTCCGTTCCATCCCTTCCGCCAGAAGGACCTTTTCAGCATGGCGGCCATGCTCGAGGGAGACGCGGTGGTTCTGCCGGCATCGAGCACCGTTCCGGTGCGCGAAGGGGGCCGGAAGCCATACGTCGAGATCACCCTGACGGCCGGGGCATCGATTGATCCGCACTGGGCGTTCGATGAGTTTCCCGATGCGGGCAAGTTGGCCCCGCCGCCAAGGAACACCTCGGTCGACGCAAGGCATGCGCTGGCGTCGATGATGGTGCATCCAGCGAACCATCGGTTTTCCCGCGTGGTCGCCAACCGCGTATGGGCCCGGTTCATGGGCCGCGGCATCGTCGAGCCGCTGGACGACTGGGAAGACGCAGAGCCATCCAATCCCGCATTGCTGGACTTCTTGGCCAGGGAGTTCGTGCTGAGCGGCTACGACCTGAAGCACTTGAGCGGATTGATCTTCCGGTCACACACGTATCAACGGCGTCCCGTTCCTGACGACCCGGCCTCGCCCGGCGAAGCGGCCAGGCTCTTCGCCGGGCCAGTGCGGCGACAGATGTCGGCCGAACAACTGGTGGATTCGCTGCATGCCGTGGCGGGCAAAGGGCTGGATTCGGAAGAGCTGAATCTCAACCCGCTCGGAAATCGCTCCTTGCGTCAGTTCCTGAACATGGGATCTCCCGAGCGGGCCTGGGAGATGACCGCGCTGTCGAACGAGCGCGATCGTCCGAGCCTGGCGCTGCCGCGTGCCCAGGCGATCGTGGACATGCTGTCAGCGTACGGCTGGCGCCAGTCCCGCCAGAGCCCGGCATCCAGCCGTGACGATTCTCCGTCCGCGATGCAGTCCTTGGCGCTGGCCAACGGTTCGACGGGCGTCCGGGTCACGAGGCTGTCCGATGACAGCTTCTTCACCCGCCTGGCCTTGGAGGAGAGGCCGTTGGGCGAGATGGTGGATGAGGTGTTCGTGCGAACGCTGACCCGCTTTCCGATTCCTGCGGAAAGGCAGGCGATGCTCGACCTGCTCGGCCCGCATTTCGCGGACCGGGTCGTGGCGGCCGACGCCGACCACCGTAGCGGGGACGCGGCCAAGAAGACCGACGGAAGGGTCTCCTGGGGGAACCACTTTGACCCGGAGAGCAACCGCATCCGGATGGAAGAGGAGCGGAAGGTTCGCATGGGGGATCCTCCGACGGCCCGGCTGACGCCGGAATTCCGGGAACGGTTCGAGGACATGGTGTGGGCGCTCGTCAACACGCCGGAGTTCTCGATGATTCCGTAGCGCGAGGAGATTTGGATGCAGCCGACCAGACGGGACATCTTCAAGGGCGCTGCGGCCGGGCTGGCCGGGTCGCGGCTTGCCTTTTCCGAAGCAAGCCAGCCGCCCAGCGGCGGAGCGGATGCGTGCATCTACATTTGGCTGGGGGGCGGAGCCGGTCACATCGATACCTTCGATCCCAAGCGAAAGGGCGACGGCAAAGACATCCCAGGCTCCTACTACGACGCGATTCCGACAGCCGCCCGGGACATTCAACTGTGCGAGCACCTGCCGCGATTGGCCGACCGCATGGACCGTTGCGCGCTCCTGCGCACGGTCAGTCACGACTTGAACAGCCAGCACGGCGCGGCCTCGAACTTGATGCACACCGGCCGCAAGCCGAGCGGGACGATCATCTACCCTTCCGTCGGCTCGTTGGTCTCGCACGAACTGGGGACCAAGTCGGACGACGTGCCGTCGTACGTGGTGATGGGATACCCCAACATCATGCGGGATCCCGGGTTCCTGGGCGCGCGTTGCGGATATGTCTACCTGACCCAGATCGAGACCGGCCCGTCGGGGCTGAACCCGGCGCCTGACGTTGACAGCGCGCGTCAGAAGAGAAGGGAAATGCTGCTCGGGCGTCTGCGGGCCGACTATTTGGCGCGGAACGACGACGACGCTCTCGTGAGGGCTAAGGCGGAAGTGAGCGAACAAGGCTTCCGCATGGCGGGCAAGCGGTTCATGGACGTCTTCCACTTGGACCGGGAGTCGTCCAGCCTCCGCGAAGCGTACGGCAGCGAGTTCGGCCAGCGCTGCTTGCTGGCGCGGCGACTCGTGCAGGCAGGGGTGCGTTTTGTCGAGGTGTCGTTCAACCTGAACTTCTTGAACGGGACAGGTTGGGACGTACACCAAGACGGCATCCTGAAGCAGCACCTGCTGATTCAGGACCTCGACCAGGCCGTTGCAGCCTTGCTCGACGATCTCGAAGAGCACAAGCTCTTTGACCGGACGATGGTCGTGATTTCTACCGAGTTCGGCCGACCGGCAGAATTCGACGCGTACGGAGGTCGCGGGCACCAGGCCGGGGCGTTCAGCACGCTGTTTGCGGGGGGCGGAGTTCGCGGAGGGGTCGCCGTCGGCACGACCGACGAAATCGGCAAGCAAATTGTCGACCGCCAGATCACTGTTCCGGACTACTTCGCCACGATCTTCGCCGCACTGGGGATCGACCCGGCCAAGAACCTGTACGCCAACGACCGCCCTGTCCCGATCACGGACCATGGCCAGCCCATGTCAGGAATCCTGGCGTAGCGCCGGGCCACACTTGATCCGGGCGCCCGGCGCCGCACCGGGCATGGACTGCGAGCCGCGCGGAGAGCCGCGTTTTGTGATCCGCACAGGACATCCGGCGCGAGTGTTTCCTGCAGCCACGCGACCTGCGACGTTTACGGCAGCCGCAAGGCCGGCGATTCGAGTGTTTCCCGGGTCGTGACGATCCGGTAATCGGCGTGGTGTCGAATCCACGTCACCGGATAGTCGTCACCTGGAGTCCCGAGAACAGCCAGGCGGAGGATTGTCTTGGCCCAGTCCAAGTCCGAGTCGCTCCTGCAGTAGAGACGGAGCCTCCTGGCCGAAAGGCACTGGGCCATCCCGAGCGTCCATGCCTCGCGCGGGAAGTTCTCCAGGTCCCCGCCAACCCCGGCCCGGATTGCGTTGATGGTGCGGGTGAACTCGTTGAGGGTCACGCGCCGGATCCCGGACTTGGAGACTCCCGACTCCGGCTCGTTGAACGCGATGTGCCCGTGGATACCGACGCCGCCAAAGCAGGCCTCGATCCCTCCGAGCTCTCCGATCCGCCCAGCGATCAATTCCGAGTTCGTGCCATCCGGAAACAAGACTGATTCGGGTTCCGGCCGCAACTCCGAAGGCAGAGAGGCAAGCCACTGCAATGCCGCACCTCGAAAGCTCAGCGGATGGTCGGAAGGCACGGCGCTGCCTGTGGAGTCCGCGTATTCGTCCATGAAGAACAGGGTGCAGTTTCTCAGCGAGAGTCCTTGAAGTTCCAGCAGCTCTCCAAGAATTGGGTACTGGCCGACAGGGCCCCAGGGCAGGATCAGGGCAAGATGGCGGCCGGAATCCTCGCTTCCGCGCAGCTCCGATGCGATCTCTTGCGCCATGTCGAGGTGGAGTTCGTCAATGCCGTCAACGACGTGAAGGTGCGAGCGGGCTTGCTCCGAGACCTGAGCCGGCGTCAGCGTGTTGAGTCGGCGGATTTCCGCGGCCCTGGGGCTTGAACGGGTTCGGTACGGCGGTTGGATCATCGCGAGTACAGTATGGTGGCGGGACGGATGGCGCTCGAAACGGACAACGGCGGGCCGTGGTACCACGGAATCACCAGGCACCAGTGGACAGTGCTCGTGATCGCCTCTCTCGGATGGATATTCGACACGTTCGAGGGGCAAGTCTACGTCTCCAGCATGAATGAGGCCATGCCGGACCTGCTCCCGGGGATGGATCGCCTTGACGCTGCCGAGCGAGCCGGCCGGCTCGCGTACTTCAACAACATCGCCTTTGGCGCATTCTTGCTGGGCGGGGCGGCCGGCGGCGTTGCGTTCGGGATCCTCGGCGATCGGATCGGTCGGGTAAAGGCCTTGATCCTGACGATTGCCACGTACTCGGCGTTCACGTTCGTCTCCGCTTTCTCCACCGAATGGTGGCACTTGGTCGGCTTCCGTTTTCTGGTTGCCATGGGTGTCGGCGGGGAATGGGCTGTCGCCGCGTCGCTGGTTGCGGAAGTGTTCCCGAAGAGAGCCCGTGCCTGGTCACTGGCGATCTTCCACGCCTCCAGCGTTTTCGGAACTTGGCTTGCCGTCGCGGTCGGGGCGTTCATCGTCGCCGGCCGGGAATTCGAGATGTCCTATCTGGGCTTGGGATCTGTCGCAAGCTGGCGGGTCGGCTTTGCCGCCGGGGCACTTCCGGCCCTCCTGATCTTGGTCATCCGGTGGAAGCTGCGGGGAGAGACAGAAGCTTGGAGCAAGTCGCGGCTGGCTCATAAGAAGCGGGCTGGCAGAGCGCTGGAGTTGTTCCGCTCGGACCTGCGCCGGAGAACCCTCGTCGGAATCTCCCTCGCCGCCATCGGGCTGTCAACGTTCTGGGGAGTCCATATCTACGGGAAGGACCTGCTCAGGGCCGAGGCCGAGACGCGCCTCGACGCAGCGGCACTCTCCGACGGTACGAGCGTAGCCTCGGCCGATGATCGTTTCGCTCGCCTCAAGCGCTGGGAAATGCTGGGGATGCTCCTGGCTTCGACCGGCGGCGCTGCCGGTCTGCTCTCGTTCGGCGCGTTTGCAGAATGGGTCGGCCGCCGGAAGGCGTTCGCGCTGTATCACTTGGCTGGCCTAGCGGCCGCGCTGGCCTTGTTCCAGTGGATCTCGACTCCGACCGCCCTGCTGGTTGCGCTTCCGATATTCGGCTTCTTCACGCTCGGAATGCACGCTGGGTATGCGGTGTATTTCCCGGAACTGTTCCCGACGCGCGTACGAAGCACCGGGGCGGGTCTGTGCTTCAACGTCGCTCGAATCCTCGCAGCGCCCGTGCTGTTCGTTTCAGGCTGGCTTCAGCGGGATGGCGGCATGACACTCCGCGGCTCCGCGTCGCTGCTGAGCTTGCTGTTCCTTGCGGGCGCGGCGGTCATTGCAGCCGGACCCGAGACGAAGGATACTGACCTGCCGGAATAGGGATGGCGCGGACACGGACCGCGCAGAATCGGAGACATGGCGTTCGGGAAAGCCGTGGAGTCTCTCAAGGACAAGCCGCGGTAGGCCGGGCGAGCGGCGAAGTGGCCCGGGGCGGCGTGTTCGAGATCTCGCGAGGGTCGTGACGAAGAGTCGCCGCGAGTAAACCGAAGCCTCGGTTTCTCGGTAGCGTGACTCTTCGAGCGGGCAGGTCCCGCGAACGGCGGGCGCTTGTGGATTCGTTCCGAACGGGCCCGATCCGCGCTGGGCTTGCCACGCTACTGCCTGCGGCGATCCCGGGTGACGGCTGGTGCCTCGTGCGGCTACGGCCGGGCGATGGTTGTCACCGCGACTTGCGTGTCAGGATTCAGGTCCCGATTGGGGTCGACAAGATGGCCGGCCGGGAAGGCGACGGAGACGGCCGGGTCGGCCGTGCCGAGGCAAAGAAGGTGGTTGTTGTCATTGTCGCCGAGTTCCGCGAGCGCCGCCGGGGCGGTCTCGTCGCGCGTGCCGTCGGGACGCTCCACTGTCACGCGATAGAGCACCCGCTCGGAGTCGCCGGGGTCGTCGCCGTTCGGCAGCCGGACGCCGCCGGCCCAGGTCACCCGGACCACCTGTCGGGCGCCTGCCGGACAGGCGGACCCGCGGCCCGACATGGACCATTCGTCCTCGGGGACCACCTCCGCCAGCACGAGGGTGGGCCCGGCCTCGAGCGGAATGACATGCGTCTCCATGCCGCGAAAACTCACCGGACGGCCCGTCCTGCCGTCCGAGAGCAGGTCATCGACGATGAGCACCTTCACCGGAGGGTCGTTGGCGGCGTCGCCGAACTCGCCGATAAGGAGCACGGTTCTGAGCTCGCCGGGGTCGCGGGCTGGCGCGAGCGTCACGCAGAGGGGCGTGCGTTCGGCTCCGGACCGCGTGAAAACGCGGAAGTCCTCGCGCTGGAGGGTCTCCGGGTCAATCGTATGGGACAGCACGACCGGCATGCCGTCCTGCCCGGACGCCCCCGGGCAGATGCGATTGATCCCGGCCCCAAGTCCGTTGTCCAGTCCGTAGAAGGCCGACAGCAGGCGCGCGGGCGCGGTTCCGGCCGGCCGGGGCTCCTGCGAAGGGCACGGCGCCGCCGCCAGGCTCGCAGTTGCCAGGACCAAGGCGGCACGCCATGGAGCACGGCCGGAAGACTTCATCATGATGGACGCTCAGATTTCCGCTTTGGCCCGCCGGTCGGCTCGAGATGGTGGAACCACATCTGTGTTTCAGCGAACCGAATCGCGACCTTGTGCATCCGGCTACTTGAGGCCGAGTCGCGATTTGGCGGTCGCCAGGTCTATTTCCCGGCCGGACTCCAAGTCGGCCAGCCCAGCGACCACGGCACGCATGAAGGCCCGCTCTTTCTCGGACGTTTCATAGTCGACGAGGGATTGAACTACTGCAACCCCGCGTCCACCGCTCGTAACGAGCACCGGCCGGTGCTCGTCCGCGGCGCGCCTAACTACGCGGCCGGGATCGACTTTAAGGTCGGCAATCGGGACTACGTCCTCTGAGATTATCGTTCCCAAGCTAACGCACCTCAGTGAGTTGTCAGGTGGTCCGATCGTAGCACTAGGCGAAGCTCCGCTTCATCAGGGAAACTCCGTAAGCTCATGGATCTGTTCCGACGACAGGTCGAAGGCGTGACCTCGCGATGACACCGGTGCTCTCTCCAGCGAAAGCCGGCGCTTGGGTCTCTGCGGAGACGCCTCCAAGACGATCCTCTCGATGCTTTCGAGAATCAGCCGGCGGGCCGAACAGCCCCGCAACTTCGCAGCCTCGTGCAGCTTCCGGTGCAAGTCGCGGGGGATGTCCACGCTGGTGCGGACGGTATCCATCGAACACTTAGAATCGCGGGTCGACTCAAATAAGTCAATTTGCCAAACGAACTGCCACTCGCAGTCTCAGAAGTGTGCTGTGTCGACCATCGGGTCCGCGGTGGCGTTTCTTGAGCTGCCGGTCCATCAGAAGTGCCGCAACGCCATCTGGGCGTATGCTCTCCCGGACGTATCCGGCACCACTGCGGGCTACCGGGTTGCTGTAGCCTATGTTTAAGCGCGGCCTACGCGCTATTTGGTCTCCTGCATGAAGCGTACGGTCGCAGCGCTTCTCTTGGCGGTCAGTCCCCTGTCCGCGGGCAGCCCTGACTTCTTCGAGTCCAAGGTGCGTCCGCTCCTCGCGGCGAAGTGCCACTCCTGTCACTCGGATTCGGAGATGGGCGGCTTGCGCCTCGATTCCTTGGAGCGGGTCCTGCAGGGAGGCACCCGTGGCCCGGCGGTGGTTCCCGGGCAACCGTCTTCGAGCCTCTTGCTCGCCGCCGTGCGTCGCACGCACGACGAACTCAAGATGCCACCGACGGAGGTGCTGTCAGAGCCGGAAATCGCCGTGCTGGAAGAGTGGATCGCGGGCGGGGCGGAGTGGCCCGCGACGGACGGTTCTGTCGTCGCCGGATCCCAGCTCTCGCCCGAGGCCCGAGACTTCTGGGCATTCAAGGCGGTCGCGAGGCCAGAGGTAGCAGGGGGCAACCCTGCCAAGGCGATCGACGGGTTTGTCAGCGAGGGTCTTCTCAAGGCCGGACTGGAACCGGCCCCGGCCGCCGACAAGGCGACCTTGATCCGACGTCTGAGCTTCGACTTGCACGGCCTTCCGCCGACGCCCGAGGAAACAGCTGCGTTTCTGGCAGACAACTCGGCCGACGCCTACGAACGGCTGATTGACCGCTTTCTCGGTTCACCCCACTACGGGGAGCGCTTGGCGAGGCACTGGCTCGATCTGGCCCGCTATGCAGACGGGCAGTCGGCTGCTTACGCGGATACGCCTCTGCCGAACGCCTGGCGTTACCGGGACTGGGTGATCAACGCATTCAACCGTGATCTTCCGTACGACCGGTTCGTCGTGCTGCAACTCGCGGCCGACCTTCTGCCGGAGGCCGAACGGGGCGAGGATCTCGCGGCACTGGGATTCCATGCCTTGAGGGACCGCGACGACGACCGCGTCGATGTGACGGGAAGGACGTTTCTAGGCCTCACGATCGCCTGTGCGCAATGCCACGATCACAAGTTCGATCCGATCCCCCAGACCGATTTCTACGCGATGCAGGGCGTGTTCAGCAGCACACAGGATCATCGCTACCCCCTGGCGCCAGCGGAAGAGGTGGAAGCCTACGATGCCGCGAACAAGAGAGTCAAGGAACAGAAGCTCGCCATCGACCTGTTCTTGGAGAAGGAACGAGACCAGCTGATCGATGTCTTGATGAAGCGCACGGCCGACTTCCTCGTCGCCAGTTACAGGGTGGCCTATCGAGGGGGAAACCCCCAGCAGGTAGCCGCTGAAGCCGGGCTCGACCGAGAGACCCTCGATCGCTGGCTGGCGTACTTGAAGGCCCGTCCGCATGAGCATCCTTACCTGGACGATTGGTACGCACTGATGGACCGGGGAGCCTCGCCGGACGAGGCCCGGAAGGCAGCGTCGGACTTTCAGCAGCAGCTGCTCTCGATCCACCTCGAGAAGCAGGCCGTGGACGACAGGAACTACGTCAAGCTCGGAGGGGCCGACGGCGCCCGGACGCAGCGTACGCTGCTCAACACTAACCTCGAATTCATCGAGCCGGTGCGCTACTACCTGTGGCGAGACATGACCGCTCCGCCCGCGAAGAAGCGGGGATTGCCCTTCGTGGGGGGCGTCTATCACTACGGCCCGGATCAGATCGAGCGATTCCTGGGCGGGGTGTGGCTAGACCATCTCAAGGCCCAGAAAGCCGAGCTTGCGCGGCTCAAGCAAGCGGTCCCGGCACCCTACCCGTTCCTCCACGCCTACCGCGACGCGAAGGATCCGAAGGACGCCCGGCTCGCAATCCGCGGCGACAGAAAGAACCTCGGCCCGGCCGTGCCGCGGCGTTTTCTCTCCGTCCTGAGCGGAGACCCTCCCGACCTGTTCCAGCGGGGCAGCGGAAGGCTCGAACTAGCCCGCGCCATCGTGTCGCCCGAAAACCCGCTCACGGCCCGCGTCTTCGTCAACCGCCTGTGGCAGTGGCGCTTTGGCAGGGGCATCGTGACGACGCCCAGCAACTTCGGCCAGCTCGGGGAGCGCCCGACGCATCCGGAACTGCTGGACTGGCTGGCGTCGGAGTTTGTCGACTCGGGGTGGTCGATCAAGCAACTCGACAAGACGATCCTCATGTCGGACGCCTATCGCCGGAGCTCTAGGGTTCTGGCCGCCAACTTCGAGGCGGATCCGGACAACAGGCTGCTTTGGCGTTTCAATCCTGTGCGACGACTGGATGCCGAGACGTTGCGCGACGCGCTTTTGGCCGTGTCCGGTCGCATCGACCTCTCCCGCGGCGGGCCATCGGAAGATCTGGCGGAACAGAATGTGCGGCGCACCCTGTACGGCAAGGTGGATCGGACGAATCCCGACCCGAGCCTTGCGCTCTTCGATTTCCCGGACTCGAAGGCCCACTCGCCGGAACGGGACGTGACGGTGGGGCCTCTGCAACGCCTCTACTACTTGAACAATCCATTCTTCATCCAGCAGTCGAGCGCCCTCGCCAAGCGGCTGGCCGAGGATGCAGGGAGCGGCTCCGATGCCCGCATCAGGCGGGCGTATGAACTGCTGTTCAGCCGCCAGCCGGACAGTGCCGAACTCGCTGCCGGGAGCGAGTACTTGGGAACCGACACTTGGGAGCGCTACTGCCAGGTCCTGCTCGCGTCCAGCGAATTCCTGACGGTGAGGTGAGACCCATGCCGCTTTCTCGCAGAGACACGCTTCGAATCCTCGGCGCCGGTTTCGGCACCGTCGGCCTCGCGGACGGGCTGATGTCGGCGAGCGGGAGCACCCCGCATTTCGCCCCGCGGGCGAAACGCGTCATTTTCCTCTATCTCAACGGCGGGCTGTCGCATGTCGACACGTTCGATCCGAAACCGGCTCTTGCCAAGTTTGACGGACAGCCGATGCCCGGGCCGAAGATCAAGACGGACAGGGCCTCCGGCGGGCTCATGAAGTCGCCGTTCGAGTTCCGGCCATACGGCGAGAGCGGCCTCGAGGTCAGTGATATCTTCCCGCGGGTCGGCTCGTGCATCGACGACATCCTCGTGGTGCGGTCGATGTGGTCGGAGAGCGTCAACCACCTGCCCTCGATGCTGATGATGAACACCGGGCATGCCCTGCGCGGGGGTTCCCGGCCCTCGTTCGGCTCTTGGGTCGCATATGGCTTGGGCTCGGAGAACCGGAACCTTCCCGGGTTCGTCGTGCTGTGCCCCGGCACTCCGGTCGGCGCCGCGCGGAACTGGTCGTCCTCGTTCCTGCCGACCGAGTTCCAGGGCGCCCTGCTCCGCAACAACGCGCAGACGCCCGACAAGGTCATCCAGAACATCGCCAACGCAACCTACACGCGTGACGAGCAGCGCAGGCAGCTGGACCTGCTCGACCGGATCGACTCGTCCTTTGTGCGGCGGGTCGGCTTCGACCCGCGCCTGGAGTCAAACATCGAAGCCATGGAAACCGCGTTTCGGATGCAGTCCGAAGCGCCGGGAATCTTCGATCTCGGCAGCGAGCCCGCACACGTGCGCGAGCGCTACGGCGACGGGGAATTCGGCCGCGGGTGCCTGATGGCCTTGCGCCTGGCCGAAGCGGGCGTGCGGGTGGTCCAGGTCTATTACGGGGACGGGCAGCCGTGGGACAGCCACGACGATATCATGACCCAGAAGGATCATGCGGAGCGTTCCGACGGCCCGATCGCGTCCTTGATCGAGGACCTGAAGCTGCGCGGAATGCTGGACGAGACGCTGGTGATCGTTGGCAGCGAGTTCGGCCGGACGCCGATGATCCAGAATTCCGGGACGGAAAAGGTCGGGCGGGGCAGGGACCACAATCCTCCCGGCTACTCGATTCTGCTGGCTGGCGGCGGGATCCGCGGCGGGCAGGCCTACGGGGCCACGGACGACTTCGGCTACCAAGCGGCCGTGAACCCGGTCACGCCCCATGACCTGCACGCGACGGCGCTGCACCTGCTGGGCCTGGATCACACGAAGCTGACCTATCGGTACAGCGGCAGGGACTTCCGCCTGACCGATGTGCACGGCACCGTCGTTCAGGACTGGCTAGCGTAGGCTGTTCTCAGCAGTTTCCGCGGGCTTGATCGCGCGGTGCTGATTGGGCCGGATCTCTCGGCAGCCGCCTATACTACGGTTGCACCGAGAGAGGCAACGACACCAATGAGCGGACTGCTGGAAGTGATCCGGGATTCACGCACTGGCTTGACCAGGCGGGGACTGTTCCAGGGCGGGGGGCTGGCCGCCCTGCTCGGTGCCGGTGGAGGGGCCGGGAGTGCGAGCGCCGCCCTCGAGGTCGGCCCCGGACTCTACGAGTCGATCGGAGTCAAGCCGGTCATCAACTGCAAAGGCACCTTCACCATCATCAGCGGCTCCTTGGTCCTGCCCGAGGTCCGCCAGGCGATGGCCGAGGCTTCCAAGCACTTCGTGCACATCGACGAGCTGATGGACGCGGTGGGAGCGCGGATCGCCGAGATCACGGGGGCGGAATCCGCGATCGTGACGACAGGCTGCGCGGCTGCTCTGGCTCATGCGACGGCTGGCGTCATCGCGGGAGGCGACCCGGAGAAGATCCAGCGCCTGCCGGACCTGGATGGACTGCCCAACGAGGTGATTGCGCCGGACTATTCCCGGAACGTTTACGATCACGCAATCCGCATGGTTGGAGCACGAATGGTCACGGTTCGGGGCTTGGAAGAAATGGCGGCCGCGATCGGGCCGAGAACCGCCATGGTCATGGTTCTGGCCTCGCCCAGCGACACCGGCGAATTCGGCTTGGAGCCCATTGCCAGACTGGCGCACGAGCACGGCGTCCCTGTGTTGGTGGATGCGGCGGCCGAAGGGCTGACGATTCCGAACATCCACCTCCAGCGAGGCGCCGATCTGGTGGCGTACAGCGGCGGGAAGGCCTTGCGCGGGCCGCAGAGCGCTGGCCTGCTGATGGGCCGCAAGGATCTGGTGCGGGCTGCGTGGACGAACTCTGCGCCACATCATGCCGCCGGCAGAGCAATGAAAGTCGGCAAGGAAGACGCCATGGGCATGCTCGCCGCAGTCGAGATGTGGGTGCGGCGCGATCACGACGCTGAGTGGAAGACGTGGATGGCGTGGCTGGAGGAAATCGCCCAAAGCGTGCAGCGGGTCGACGGCGTCACGACCGAGGTGCTGCAGCCGGCCGGGCTTTCGAACTACTCTCCGAGGCTCGAGATCAGCTGGGACGGGGACCGCCTCGGGCTCTACGGGACCGAGGTCGAGCAGGACCTTTGGAGACAGGATCCGCGGATCGTCCTTGCGCGCGGTTCGGGCACGCAGCGGGAAGGCGGCCGTTCGACCGTATCGGTGATGCCTTGGCAAATGTCTCCGGGCGACGCCGCCGTGGTTGCGGAAGCGCTGTACCGGAAGCTTGCGAACCCGCCCGCTCGTCCGCATTCGGATGCAGCCGAGGCCCCGTCCCAGGTGGCCGGTGCCTGGGATGTCCAGATCGACTTTGTCGGCTCCCCGGCTCGCCACTCCTTCTACATCGAGCAGTTCGCGGACAACGTCCGCGGCTCGCACCGGGGCGATCGAACCGGCGGTGACATGACTGGCTGGGTCGAAGGCGACCACGTGCACCTGTCGAGCCGGCACCGCTGGGAAGGCGCTGTCTTCGGGTTCTCCTTCGACGGCACGGTGCGAGGAGACCGGATCGACGGCGAGGTCGACCTGGGCGAATACTTCACCACGCAGTTCTCCGCCACTCGGCACGAATATGGCGGGCCGGATCTCCCTTCACGGCCGCAAAAGAACATCTGAATTCCTGATGAGCGGCGCTCCTCGCATCGCTGTCGGCGGGATTCTGCACGAATCAAACACCTTCTGCACCCGGCTGACAGGCTTGGATGCGTTCCACGCTCGGGCGACTTGCCGAGGCGATGAAATCGAGGCCGAGTTTGGCGACGCCGCTCATGAAGTAGGCGGATTCTTTGCCGGTGCCCGCGAGCACGGGCTCGAACTCGTTCCCACGCTCGTCGCGAACGCGACACCCTCGGGAACGGTCGCAGACGAGGCGTTCGAAGCTCTGACTGGCGAGTTGATCGAACGAGTGCAAGGCGCGGGACGGATCGACGGCCTGCTGCTGGCTCTGCACGGAGCGATGGTGGCGCAGAGCCATCCCGACGCCGACGCTGAGATCCTGCGCAGGCTCCGGCGCGAGCTGGGAGCGGACCTTCCGGTCGTCGTTACCCACGACGCCCACGCGAATGTCGCGGTCGAGGAAGTGGAGCTGTGTTCCGCTCTGGTGATTTACAAGGAAGTGCCGCACGTGGACCAGCGCGAGCGGGGGCGGCAGGCCGCTCGGATCATGGGACAGATCGTGCGAGACGGTCTTCGGCCGGCGCAGGCGATCGAGAAGCCGCCAATGCTTTACAACATCCTGTTCCACAACACGACCAAGCCGCCGATGCTGCCGCTGGTGGCGGAACTGAAGCGCCTCGAGCGCGAGGACAGCCAAATCCTTGCGGCGAGCGCCGCGGTGGGCTACCAGTATGCGGACGTGCCGCAAATGGGGCCGAGCATCGTGGTCGTCACGGATGGAGATCGGGGGCTCGCACGCCGGGAAGCGCGACGGCTTGCCGATTTGATGTGGGACCACCGGCAGCAGATGACGATCGAGCTTCCGGAAGCCGCCGAAGCCGTGCAGCGAGCCCGGCGGGCGGACCGAGTGCCGGCGGTTCTAGTCGATCTCGGAGACAACATCGGTGGCGGATCGGCCGGTGACGGGACCGTCCTGCTGGCCGAGCTAGTTGAGCAGGGGGCCTCGGCGTTTGCCGTGCCGATCTACGATCCGGAAGCGGTGGACGAAGCGTTTCGAGTCGGGGTAGGGGGCCCGTTCGATGCCGAGATCGGCGGCAAGAGCGACAGCCTGCATGGTGATCCGGTTCGGATACGGGGACGGGTGAAGCTGCTGTACGACGGAAAGTACGTCGAGACGGCGGCTAGGCACGGTGGCATGCGCTACCTCGATCAGGGTCCTACCGCAGTCCTCCAAATCGGGAATTCGAGCGAGCCAGACGCGAGCTTCCTGCTGCTCAACAGCAAGCGCCACCCGCCGTTCAGCTTGGGCCAGCTGACCAGCGCGGGCATCCAGCCGCAGCAGTTGCGAGTCATCGTGGTGAAGGCCGCAGTGGCCTTCCGTGCGGCGTACGAGCCTATCGCCGGCACGATCATTCCGGTTGACACAAGCGGCCTCACTGCAGTGAACCCGAGAAGGTTCACATACACGAGAGCGAGGCGTGGATTATTCGTCACTGGTCTCGCTCCCGGGCAGTAGCCAATGGCGTCAGGGCTGCGGGCCTGAGTGTCCACGTGCTCCCCGATACCGGCTCTTGGACGATGGCTATTAGGTGACTGAGGGGTTTCCGTTGCTGCCGGTGTGCAGTCCCGGAAAGCGCGATCCGCTACCATCTGACAGCGGTCGGCAGGAAATCAGGTTTTCTTGCGCGCATGTCAGACCTCGTTGCCAGATGACCCGGTTCGCCGCCCTTGCCTTCTCCGCTCTCGTTTGGCTGGCTCAGGCTGGCTCCGCGCAGGACGACTTGCACACCTCGTCATTCGTGATGGATGCACATGTTCACGTGATGACGCGCTCGCTGCTGGAGGGATTAGACATTGGCGACAGGGTCCCGGACGGGCACGTCGACCTGCCGCGCCTGGCGGAAGGCGGCCTCGACGCGGTCTTCTTTTCCGTCTATACCCCGGAAGCCTACTATCCGGCCCGCCACGAGGTGAAGAATACCTTTCGTGTCGTCTCTCTCGCTCTCGATCAAATCGACCGCAACAGCGACCGCATTGAGCTTGCCCTCGACGCGGAGGATATCCGACGAATCGTGGCATCAGGCAAGATCGCAGCCTTGCTCGACTTGGAGGGACCGTTTGACTTGGACGGTGACCTGAATGTCCTGAGGGCCCTGTACCGGCTGGGGCTGCGCTCCGCCCAGCTGACCGCGCACAACTTCACGAACGAGTTCGCGGACTCCTGCTGCGATATTCCGAAGTGGGGCGGGATCAACGAGCGCGGCCGGGCAGTCATCCGCGAGATGAACAGGCTGGGAATGCTGATCAACGTCGCGCACGGTTCGACCGAGACGATCCTCCAGACCGTGGAAGCAAGCGAGGACCCCGTCGTTTACACCCACGGGGGATTTCGCAGCATCATCGACATCGAACGCCTGATTTCCGACGAGGCTGCGAAGGCGGTCGCAGACAAGGGCGGTGTGATTGGCCTGCAGTTTGGGAACTCGTTCAACAACCCCGAGTACTTCAAGTGGAGGTTCGACGGCCCGCTTGTCGCCAACATCTCCACGCGGCTCGACCGCTTCCGCCAGATGTCGGTGGCCGAGATCGACGCGTCCGTAGCAGGTGGCCTTCCGTTCGTCACTGACCCCTCCTCCGTCCCCGAGCGCTATCGGATGGGCATCGACCAACTTGCCCGCAACATCGACTTCGGAGTGAGGCTGGTCGGCGAGGACCATATCGCCCTTGGCTCGGACTTCGACGGCGGACCCCTATTGGCCCGCGAAATGCAAGATGCGAGCGATTACGGAGAGGTCACCAAGGCGCTGGTCAGGCTTGGATACGGAGAAGAGAGGATCCGGAAGATCCTGGGCGGAAACCTGCTTCGATTGATCGAAGAAGTTACTGGGAAGTGAGCGGCTGGGCCACCGAAGCCTACCAGTTGACCCGGACTTTTCTGCGGGGCCTCAAAGGTCCGACGTGTCCACTACGTACAGGTTGGTCCGGCCACTCTCCTCACTGGTGTAGAGGAGTTTCGAGCCGTCGTGGTTCCACACCGGTCTTGGCTCGTTGAGGTACGGCCGTGGCGGGAACCAAATCCCCCAGTTACGAAACGGGAAGCGTTCGTCGGCGGGCTGCTCCGGCTTGGAGCCGAGCGGGATCGTCACGAGTTGGCTCATGGACCCGTCCTTGAGATCGATCAGCGCGAGGCCGTTCCCCATCCTGCCTCCGTAACAGTCCGTGACGACCAAGTGTGGCTTGAGCGGATGGTATGACGGGTGCCCTGCCGGGACGTGCTCGGTATCGAAGGCCTTGCTGGTCCTGCCCGTGCCGATATCGGCTTCCACCAGCCACTGCAGGTTAGTCCTGGAGTCGTGGCGGACGAACAGGATCGCCATGCTGTCGGGGCGCCAGATTGGGTGATGCAGGTCATCGGCCAACCAGCGAAAGGATCCGTCACGAAGGCCGTACACGAAGACCTCCACCAGTCTCGGGAACGTCTCTCGCGTCCTGTGAACGATCATCAGCTTCTCGCCGTCCGGGCTGAAGCGCGTGTTCTGCAGCTGGGACGCCTCGTCCTTGATTTCGAGGCGGTTGGGAGTCAAGTTCCGGGCCTCCGCCAGAGTAACGAGCTGCCTGTAGGACCCGCTCTGCAACTCCAGCACTCCTTGGTGCTCTGCATTCCCGCAAGAGAGAAGAGCACCGTCGGGGCTGAGGCGGCTGCAAGGGACCGGCGTGTCCACGCACTCGACTTCGCCGCCGGCGGCCGGAACCCGAGCCATGCAGCGAGGGCCCGGTTCCCGGGACTGGAAGTAAACGAAGTTCCCCTCGGGACCCCACAGCTGATTCACGCCCGTGTGATAGTGCCCGGTCAGCGGGCCCGCCAGCTCGCGCCGTGCCGTGCCGTCCGAGTTCATCACCACCAAGACGCCCGGATAGCGTCCCGTCGCAGTCAGTTTCTCGACGGATCGGTCGAACTGGAAGAACACGATTCGGTTCCCGTCCGGAGACCAGGGCGACACGAAGTAGTAGTGGTGGGTCTCGTGATGCGGGCTCGCGTAGCGCAGGATCTGCCGAACTGTCACTGGATCGCGCAACTGCTCCGGCGACGGCTCTTGCTGAGCGGCTGTCTGGAAGGGAAAGGAAAGCGCGAGAAGCCCGAGTCGCGCGACCAAGAGTTTCATGCCTGAAGCATCATAGACCTGCGGCCAACTGTACGACTCCGTAGTGGGACGGGAAACGGTCCTCTGGGGCCGTTGGTCGGCCCGAGAACTGGCCTAGTCGCGCCCCACGCCGGCGACCCGGCAGCCCGTCACAGTCGACGCAAAGACTTGGCGGTTTCCAAGTAAGGCATAGTCATACATAGCATGAAGGTAGTGATTTCGTCGAAGGGGCAGATCGTCATTCCAGCCGAGTACCGCAATCAGGACAAGATCGAGCCCGGCCGAGCATTTGATATCGAACGTGTGCAGCGAGGGGAGTATCGCTTGGTAGCCGCCAGCCCTGACAACCAAGGCTTGGTGAACATACTGCTCGGGTGCCCTGTGAAAGGCTGGTTTGCGCCTATTGAATCGGAGTCTACCGACACGCTTGGATCACACTCATGAGGTGACTGGTCGACGCCAATGTGTTGTGCGAGGCGACCAAGCCGAACCCGGATCAAGGGTGATCGAGTGGTCGAGGCGCAACGAGAGCAACTTGGCTATCGATCCTGTACTTCTCGGGGAGGTACGCTTCGGTATCCTTCTGCTTCCGCCTGGAAAACGGCGCCGCGACCTCCAGCATTGGTTCGACGAGGTAATCGCGCACGTTCACTGCGTGCCGTGGGACGCCGAGACGGGGTCGCGCTGGGCCGATTTGCTGGCGCATCTGCGTCCTTTCAGAAGGCCGATGCGGATCAAGGACAGCCTCATTGCCGCAACTGCCCTCACTCGCGGATTTCAGCTTGCGACCCGAAATCGGCGAGATTTCGCAGCCAGTGGCGTAGAACTCATCGATCCGTTCGCTTGAAGGCGCCGAAAGGATGGGGCCGTTACCACACCTCGCCCCTCTTGGAGCGTGGAGTGGCGACTACCGCGGAATCTAGGTTCAAGGACGTCTGGGGCGTGCTTCATGCCCGGCAAAATGTTTCCGGAACCGGCGGAGTCCCATGATTCCTACCATTGCTCCAGGAGTCGGTCGGCGGCCATGGACAATCGCTCGTCGGGGTCATGCCAGAATCGCGCGAAGAGAGAGAGTGGGTCGACCATGTGGTTCCGTGCCAATACGCTCGGGTCGTAACGCCAAGTCTCAAGCGTTCCATCCGAGTCATGGGCTGCCTCACTCGATTCTGCCCGGCCGTCGGCGAGAAAGTCTCGCATCTGTACCGGTGTCACCGCGAAGACCGGCGGCGTTGCTGGCGGGTTGAGGTCACTGAGCTGTGCAAGGGCATGCTCGCCAGCCAGCGGCAATTCGGGCGGTTGCTGAAGCCAGCGGACATGGTCCAGCCGACGTTCAGGGCGAATCAAGAATGTCTTGGCCGCGTCGACCAGCAAGCGCCCCTCTGTGAGGAACGACAGGAGCTTCTTGCGGCCATGTCGCTCGACGCGGGCAAGTCCGGCAGCGGCAAGCTCATCGAAGGCTCGGCCCACGGTCATAGTCGAATACGGAAGTAGTTCTTCCAACTCAGTCGGAGTCCATGGCTGTTCCCGCTCGCTCCCTAGCAGATGGAAGAACAGAAGCAGTTGAGCCGATGGCGATAGCTTGTCGGGCCGCTCCGGTCTCGGCCCCCTGAAATGTTCGCGCAAGTCCGTCGCGAGTTCCGGAATATAAAGCTGATTGCCTGTGACGGTGAAGGCGACTCCAGTTCTGATCAGTCGTGCACGGACGCTTGCTGTTAGTCGTTCGGCCGAATAGGCGACTACTCCTTCGAACTCCAGATTCACGAGATCAACGTGTTTCCTGATTTCTGCGGGCGTGTGGTTGCCGGCCTGCCTGTCGGCCATGAAGAGGACCGGCGTGCGACCGATGCGAGTCTCGAAGAACTGGTACAGGCGGGCCAGAGAGACCGGCAGACTCTTGTGCCCCTCCCATTCGTGTAAGGGAATATCGCGCTGAAGAACGGCTTCGAGATAGCCTTCGAGCCGCTTCCGGTAGTGGTCGCTATCGGAAGGAGTCTGGCGATACTCTAACACTATTCCTAAACAGTAACATGTTTCATGTTAGTATTCAATAATCATGTTATATTAAGTTCCCGCAATTCTAGCGCGTCTGCGGATTCTTCTAGCGTTCAAGCAAAGCCCACTCCTGAGGCTGCAGCGGGGTCTCGTTCGCAGCAACAGCCGCCCAGGCCTGCGCCACCATGGCCATCAAGCCGGTCGGTCGGAGCACAGTTCGGCCCTGTAGGATCCGGGTTTCGGCCGACCCGGTGTTTAGCGAACGCTGCCACTCGCCCCGATATCGAGATTTCAGAACCGGGCTCTCAGGCCAATGCTCGCAACTTGCGTTTCCAAGAGGTTCTGGTAAAGCGCCGTGAAGCCCTGACCGTCCACCTCTTGCTGCACAGCGAAATTGTTGAAGATATCTCTGAACGTGAAGAGCAGCTCTGCGCGTCCGCTCATGATCGGCCAAGTGGCGGCCAGGTCGAGTGATGAGCGCGCACGTTCTCGGCCTTGGGGAACGTTCCTGCCGGCATAGTGTATGTAGCTCAATTGGAGTTCTCCGGCGCGAGGCAGCTGGAACTGATTGTTGATGGTGAAGTCCCAGGTGTTGGCTCGAGACGCGGCGAGGACGAGGCGGCGCCGGGTAGGGAACAGCAGGTCGGTCTCCAGAGCGTCGATGTCGTTCCGAAACCAGTTGGCGCTTCCCGACAGACGCCACGGCGCGCGGATCTGCCGCTCGGCAATGACTCCGATTCCGGTCTGGGTGGAGTTGCCGGCGTTCTCGAAGATTCGGTTAACGATGTCGTAGGCCAAACTAGAGTCGTCGACGGCCAATATGCGCTGGAACGCGTCGGAGATATCCCGGTGGTAGAAGGCTGTGCTAACGAAGCCCCACTCCCAGGACTGCCGATATCCGATCTCGAAAACGTTCGTTAATTGTGGTCGCAGATACGGATTGCCCACTTTGAGCAGTTCCGGATCGTCGTACTTCGGAAAGATCCGCAGTTCAGGCTCTCCGGGTCGATCGATGCGCCGGTTATAGGCGGCGATCACTTGATTCTCGTCACTCAGCCGATACGTGAACTTGACATTGGGAAAGACTTCGAAGTAGTCGTATGCGTCGCTGCTCTCGTAGTAGATGTTGTCTTCTGGAATCGTGTAGGCCACATTCGTCTGTTCGACCCGGACGCCAGCCTCCAGCGAATGGGAAGCCTTGACCTGAACCCAATTGACGTAAGCGGCATAGATGTCTTCCTCCCAATCGGAATAATCCCCAAGGCCTTCGTAGATCACGCTCTGCACCCCCCGGTCGACGTCGTAGGTGATCGGCAGCCAGCGGGTCTGAAGCTTCGTGCCCAACTCCAGCCGACCGCTGGACAGCGGGCGTTCGTAGTCGAGACTCAGGGGCAACGTGTTTTCTTGGGCAACGAGATGCGTGAAGTCCGTGCCGATCCTGACTCGGGACTCCTCATTGAGAAAGTACGCTTCGTCCTCCCAGCCCCGCGTGTACTGGAGATTCAAGTTCAGCTCGTGGCCGGGCGTCGAGAATTCGCGCCTGAAATCGAAGCTGATATTGGCAAAGCCGGTATCTTCCTCTTCTTGCCAGAACCAGAATCGCGCTCTCTCGCCGGTGGACGCCAGGATGTAGGGGACCTGGGCGCGGTCGGTGTGCGTTTCGAAGTCGTAGATGCCTGAGACGGATAGCGTGTTGGAATCGCCGACGGCGAAGTCGGTGCCCGCGCGCACAATGTAGTGAATCTGCTCGCGATTCTCCGGAACTTGCGATTCAATGACGCGACCGTCGTCGTAGAATCGCGTCGTGAATTCGTTGTTTGGCAGATCGTCCTGAACCAGAACTTCCGTCTGGACGAAGCTCCGCACACGCTCGGTGTTGTAGTTGATGCTTACGCTGGGGGTGACTTTCCCGTTGTTCGAAAAGCTGCCCAGATCGGTCGGCAGGTCGGATCGCTGCTTGGAGAACCGGCCCATGCCAACCGAAAATCCAAGGTCACCCGACAAACCCAGTCGCTGCTGCTGCTTGTAGATGATGTTGATAATTCCAGCCATGCCCGCGGCATCAAAACTGGCCGACGGATTGTGGATGATCTCGATCGCCTCCACGTTGGCCGCCGATACGCTGTCGAGGCCGCGCTGACTGCCAAAACCGGTGAGGCTCGATTGCCGGCCGTCAATCAGAATCGAGACCTGATCACTGCCGCGAAGCGAGACCCTGCCGTCTTGATCGACTGTGACGCCCGGAAGATTCCTCATGGCATCGAGCAGCGTACCGGTTGACTGCGTCGCTCCTTCGTCGATCCGAAACACTTCGGTCTGTATCCCGGCCGCTCGGATCTTCTCTGCGGTCACCGTGATCTCCTGCTCAAGGTTCAGTTCCCGAAGCAGGCGAACGTCCCCTAGGTCGTAGGATTGATTGAGCTCCGACACGATTACTTCGGCCTCTAGCGGAAAGAAGCCAGGGAACAACACCTCGATGGTGTAGTTGCCCGGTGCCAGCCCTCCGATCACGAAGCGACCGTTTTCTTCCGCAAGCACGCCGGACAGAGGCTCTCCTTGAGCGTTCTCAACCAGGATGGTTGCAAAGCTGAGTGGCGCCCCGTCGGCATCATCGAGAATCCGGCCAGCCAGAATTGCCGTGCCCTCTTGTGCGAACGACGGGCTCGGGGACAGAAAGACGATAAGGGCCCCTGCCAATGCTCGCCTCGCAATATGGCCTAGGCCTGTCCGGCTGACAGAGCCAAGGCGTTGCTTGCCAGATAAGGGAAGAGGCCCTCTCAAGAACGTCTCACCGATCAGGGTCTTGGTCAAGCCCGAGTAGGACGTGGATTGTCCGCCCTGCGGTTTCTAATCGCTGCAATCGGCCCACGGAGGAATCACCATTGGAGCACATCGGAGAATTGCCAAAGTCATGAGGTCCGTGCTTCCGAAATCTGGATCGCTGAAGCTCGTCATGAGGCATTCGGATTGGTCAGAGCGTACGAGGGCGGCAAGCCCAAGGCTGCCCTCGCAGGGTAGCCAAGAGTGTCTTGGCCGCCGCAACCGGCAAGCACCTGGGCCGGCGCCGCCGTGGCTGTCAACCCGGTCAGTCGAAGCACGGCGCGGTCCTGTCGGACCCTGGTCTCAGCTGACCCGGTATTTCTCGATCGCGTCCATGTCGAGCGACACGCCCAGACCCGGATCGCGGGGCACTTCGTAGAACCCGTCCTTCATCCCAAACGGCTCGAGCATCAAGTCGTCCTCTAGGACGTGCGTCACGCTGATGGCGTATTCGATCCCCGGGAACGCCGCGGCCTGGTGCGCTTGGAAGACCTGATTGACGCCGCTCGAGATGCTGTGCTCGACCCACAGCGGAATGCGGGTTTCTTCTGCCATCAGGGCCCGCTGGACCAGAGTTCGGCCCATCGGCTTGCCGACGACGAAGGCGTCGACCAGTCCTTCCCGGACGAACGGCATTGGATCGGACGGGATGTGCTCGGTCACTTGGAGGGCGGTCTTGCCTTTCAGCAGGCGGTAGTCATCGATTCGCTCGCGGGCGAAGGGAGACTCGATCGCGAAGTACTGATGGAACTTGGACAGCCGTTCACAGAAGTGGAGCGTGCGCCCGACCGAGCCCCACCAGGAATTCGCATCCACCCAGACCCGCATGTCCCTGGGGATCACATCGCAAATCGCTTCCGCCTGCGCGATCGGATCCTCCCACGGCCGGGCCTTCACCTTGTGAACGCGGTAACCGAGATCCGCCCCCCGCTTGGCCTCCGAGGCCATCAACTCCGGCGGGAAGCACTGGCTCCACCAGGTCTGCTGGATATGGGTCTTGGTCCGCGCCGCGAAGAGCTTCGACACCGGCAGGTCCGTTGCCTTGCCGATCAGGTCGTAGATCGCGACTAGGATTCCGCCCAGACGGTCGTCCAGCATGTGCTCCCACGGAGACGAGCCGACCAAGGATTCGAGGATCTCGCGGGCTGATTCGGCCGCCATGTCCGCGTCGCCGATCCCGACCAAGCCGTCGTCCGTGAACAGCTTGACGATCACCGGCTCATAGTGTGTCTGGAAGCGGCCCTGACGGAAAAAGCTCTTCTGCCACGCCTCCCGTACGCGCTCGTCCATGGGAACGCGCGTCCGGATCAGCTCGTAACGGGAAATCCGCTGCTCGGCAGCTCCCGGGAGACGCACGCTGTGCAAACCGGCCAGAGCGGCGGCAGCGATGCTGCCTTCCCGCAGGAACCGGCGGCGGCCAAGCGGCGTATGCATGTCGGAAGTGCTCCTACTTTCGGGCGGTCACAGTGATCTCTATGCGCGCCTTGCCCACGAGGCTGGCAACCGCCACGGTCGTCCTGGCCGGCCGGTCGCTCTTGAAGTACTGGGTGTAGACGGAGTTCATCTCTCGGAATGTGGAGATGTCCGTCAAGTAGACCTTGACGTCCACGGCGTCCGAATAGTCGTATCCGGCCGCGTTGAGGATGATGCCGATGCGCTTAAAGGTTTGGTGGACCTCCTGCTCGAATTCCTCCGGGTATTCCCCAGTCTTGAGGTCCGAGCCGGTCTGGCCTGCGCAGTACAGCGTGTCGCCGACCTGCACTCCAGGGCTGAACGGCATGCCCTCCCGGAATTCCGGGGGATAGATGATCTTCTTGTCGGCCGCTGCGCCAATGGTCATCGACGCGACCAACAGCGCGGCCGCAAGCAGTCTGGTCATTGCGGGAATCCTCCTCCGTTGTGCCTGAATTCTACCGCGATCAAGCGTTACGCCTGCGGGCCGCGCCGATCCGCAGGCCAAGCGAATCTCGCTCCGCTATCGCAGCCTTGGAGGCGGAAACCGGCGGGCTGCTTGCGGAGGTGGCTAATCTCCGAAGAGGGCGTCGGGATTGTCGTGCAGGAGTTTGCGGCCGAGTGCTAGCGCCTCATCCCCGGAGCAAGAGCCCTCGCTGACCTTCTCCGCCAGGACTTGCGCGATGTTGCGTCGCGCCATCCTTGCGTGCGCGTAGCTGAGTTCGGGGTACCGGTAGTCTCCGCCGTAACCAAAGATCTTGTTGGAAGGAACAGTGTCCAGCATTTCGTGAAGAGCGCGCCTGGAGGCGCTGGGCGAGATGATGTGAGCCCAGCAAAGGTCGATACATACGTTGGGGAAGACCTTCGCGATTGCCGCCGCCTCTCCCTGGTAGGGATAGCTCATGTGGAAGAGGTCGAACTGCACTTGCGGGAACAGGAAGAAGAGGTTCGTCAGGTGGGTCGGCTTGGAGTTCTCGATGAAGTTGCCGTTCCCCGCATGCAGGCCGGTATGGATCTGGACCGGCACGCCGTGCGCCGCTGCCAAGCCGATCAGATGGTGAAACATGTGGTCTTCCAGCGGACGGAACGGACGCTCCACGCGAGACCGGAAGGCGGCGGGCGGAGTGCGGCTCGCCCCCAGAAGTGACTGCAGGCTGGACTCCGCGTCCCGTTCCGCAACCTCTGCGTAATGGATTTCGCGGTTGTACGCCAGTGTCGACTTGACCGTGACCATGCCGATGTCAAGGCTCTGCCGGAAGCTGGTCTCCATCGCCCGCTTTAGCCCGGCGAGGCCCGTTATGGAAACGTCGGTCAGTTCTTCCAAGTTCCGGATGTCGGGAACGGACTGCGGGGCGACGAATCGGTCGAACTTCCGGGCGCACACGAAGAATCGCGGGTCGGGCCTGACCGGCGCGGCATTCCAGTAGTCGTCCAGCACCGAGTAGGCGATGTTGGAGCGCCGGACGAGGATCTCCTCGTACAGGCCCGGTTGGTTTGCGGCCTCGATCCTGCGATTGATCTCGGGGAGGGTGGTGCCCGAGATCTGATCGACTCCGTAGATGTCCTCGATAGCGATGCGCAGCGCTTGGCCGTATCCGGTCATGCGGGCCGACTGCCAGTACGGTTCGAACGCCCGCCAGCGCTGCTCGGCCGGGGCATCGGGGTTCCTCACGACCGAGAGATCGTCCCCCGCGAGTCCGGCAGATATCACGTCATTGATGACGTAGTGTCCGGCTAGCGTGAAGAAGTCAACCCGCGAGGACGTCCGTTCCTCTTCGGGGATGATGTGCTCGTGGGTGTTGACGAGCGGGATCTCGTCGATAGCCTCCAGCAAGTCGGTCTGGAGCTCGGGAGCGGCTGAGGGCGCGGCCTGGGTGGCGGCAAGAGTTGACACAGATCCGAAGAAAGCACGGCGACCGATCGGCATGGCACCACATATCCTCCCGTAGTTGCTGGCGCCTCGCAAAGGGGGCCGAGGCAGTCCTGCCGTCTACGGGGATCCGGCTTACTCTTCGCTAGACTCCGTGTCTCGGTGCAAGGTTGCCGATTGGGTCAAGTTTCAACGCCGAAGTGCCGCTGTCGTCTGTTGGGGCAGGTACATTTTTTTGTCGATACGTGACTCGTTTGATGGGACCGGATCGTTGCTCGTGCAACTAGGGCAGCCTGTCGCTGGAGTTGCAAGGGCCTGCGCGAAGGGCGCTGGGCCGCTCTTCGCAGCGCCCGGCAGGGGGC
>JAJEHF010000059.1 GCA_022823865.1 Bryobacterales bacterium | reverse complement strand
AAAGCAATTGTTAGATAGAATATCCTGAAAATATGTTGTTACCTAGGAATTCTGAGACCCAGCGAGGGAATCCCTGTGTTTACAAGGACTTTTGAGAGCTTGCAGCCCCAAATCGGCCAAGAAATGTCAAACATGCGCTAGGCGCTTCAAGATAAAGCCGTAAAGGCGCGGCTGGATCGCCGTGATCTCGACAACCAGGTCCTCAGACGCGCCGTACGATTCGTTCTGTTTGGTCATCCGGCCCACATGAAGATATAGCGGCTGCGACTGAAACCTAACATCCCTCTACCGGATATCTTTGTCGGGCAGCTCCATCCGGAGCTGCGGGTCGATCGGCATCTCGTCCGGAACCGCGCCGGTTTCGCGCTTGAGCCTTTCAGAGCGCCGCCTGGAGCTCGGCGAGCTTATCAGCGTACGCCGGGTCATCGATGAGGTTGCGTTTCTCGAGCGGATGGCCGAAGTCGACAGAGGACGCAAGCCTATCCGAAGCGACCAACCAAAGCCCTCTCCACGTGAGGTGCCAATGAGCCGTCGCCGAGTGCTTGCATGGGATTCATTCAACTGATGGGGCCGGAGCGACGAGTGCTGAAGACCGATCTACGCGTGCTGGCGACCCAGGCGATCAGCGACTGATTCACCGAAAAGGGCTAGCGTCTGAGCGTGATGGAGTGGACTTCCATCGCTTGCCCGCCCGGAATATCCTTCGCCCTCAGGGTGAACGGGCCGCGACCTTGGGCGAGTCGAATCTTGCCGATCGTCATCGGACGAAAGTCCTTCGTGACCGACTCTTGCCGCTCGACTCGGTCGTGGTCCGGACCGATCACCGGCGGATCGTGCGCTTCGGTGACCTTCGCGCTGACTGTCGCTTCACCGAACGAAAGCTCGACGATCGAGCCTAAGTCGGCTTGCGGGCAAGCGTAGTAGACGGTCGCTTCGTACTCGCCGGCTTCGAGAACGTCGATATCCCAGCTGATGAGGTCGTCGACGCTCCCCCACTCCAAGAAGAACGAGGCGTTGGGAAAACGGTTGCTGCGTATGACCGTCCCTTCCGCGACGCCGTCGCGGGCTGGAAGCAGCGTGAAGGCCTTGTGCCCGACCGGGAAGCCGCGGTCGTCTTCGCCGAGCTCAGCGTGGATCTCCGCGGTCATGGCGTCGAGAGCCTTTTTGAGCCGGGCCGCTTCTTCGGGATGTTGGTCGGCGACGTCGGTCCTTTGACCGGGGTCGGCGGCAATGTCGAAGAGCTGGCCCTCCGTGTCCATGCGAAAGCGCTGGGTGCGAACGCTCGACGCTCCCTTCCCCGGCCGGAACGAGAAGATCTCGCGGTCAGGCCAATCACCGGCCGAACCGTCCAACAGCGGCTTGACGCTCTTGCCATCCAGGGGTTTCTGGCTGATCAGATCGATCCCGGCGATGTCGGCGAGAGTCGGCAGCAGGTCGATCGCCCCTGCGATCTGGTCGACTCGCAGACCAGCCTCGATGCCGTCCGGCCAACGGATCAAGAACGGCACGCGCACGCCGCCTTCGTCAATCGAGCCTTTGCGCCCCTTCATGTCCCCGTTCCAGCGGACGCCGTTCGGCCCGTTGTCGGAAAAGTAAATGAAGACCGTGTTTTCTGAAATAGCGAGCGAGTCGAGCTTCTCGAAGATCCGGCCGACGTTCCAATCGATGTTCTCGACCATGGCGAGCGCGGCCCGGGTGTGGCCGATGCGCTCTTTCTCGGGCTCGCGGTTGTGCATGGCCAGCTCGGCGCCGTCAAACTTCTCGTAGAACCGATCCGGGACCTGCATCGGGGAGTGCGGCGTGTTGTAGGGCAGGTAAGCGAAGAACGGGCGATCCTGGTTCCGCTCGATGAACGCCAGCGCGCGCTCGGTGAGGTCGTCGATGATGAAGCCCTGGCCTCGCACCAGCGCGCCGTTGTGATCCATCGGGGCGTCAAAATAGTGCGCCCAATGGCCCGAGGTGAAGCCATAATATTCGTCGAATCCGCGGGAGTTCGGATGGTAAGGGGGCTGCCCGCCGTTGTGCCATTTGCCGAACGCGCCGGTGGCGTATCCGGCGGCCTTGAAGGTCTCGGCGATCGTCGCCTCATCGAGGTCAAGGCGCTCGGAGCCGGCGCTGGTGCCGTAGACGCCGCCGCGCGGATAGTAGCGTGCCGTAAGGAACTCCGCGCGCGTGGGAGAGCAGACCGGGCAGACGAAGAAACGATCGAACAACGCGCCGTCGCGGGCGAGCGAGTCAATGTTCGGAGTCGACAGGTTGGTATTCCCGTGGACGCTCAGGTCGCCCCAGCCCTGATCATCGGCGAGAACGATCACGAAGTTGGGAGGACGGTCCGCGGACGGATCCCGGTCACTTGACGGGGCGCACGACAACCCGGCGCACAAGGCGCTCAAGAGCAGCTTCTTCATGTTGACGATTCTCCAGTCCTATCCGAGCGCCGCGCTCGATCGAGCTCTGCGATTGGCGACAGTTCCTCGCTTTGGCCGGCCGACATTTGAACCACTGTCCGGTCTTGGCGGTGCTCGAGTGGGAGAAACGCCAGGCGGATACGCGGTCATCTAGCCAGCGGGGGCGCCTGCAATTCGTTTCGAAGCCGCTCGAGTTCCGCCTGCAACTGCGCAATCACCTCCGCATACTCCGGGTCGCCGTAGAAGTTCCGCCTCTCCTCGGGATCCTCCTGCAAGTCGATCAGCTCCCAAGCCGCCGGCCCGCCGTAGCGAGTGTCGTAGTGGTGGATCAGCTTGTAGCGCTCCGTTCGGACTCCATAGTGCGGGACGATCTCGTGGCTGTTGGGGTACTCCCAGTAGTGGTAATACATCGACGTCCGCCAGCCGGCCGGCTTGGCCCCGCCGAAGAGCGGCCGCAGGCTCGCCCCCTGCATGTCGGCGGGAACTTCGACGCCCGCCAGGTCGAGGATCGTCGGGGCATAGTCGACATTGAGCGCGAAGCCATCGACCACTGTGCCCGGCTGGATCATCTGCGGATAGCGCATGACCAGAGGCAATCGAAGCGGCTCCTCGTACATCACGCGCTTGTCGAACATGAAGTGATCGCCCACGAACATCCCGTTGTCCGACGTGTAGATCACCACCGTGTTCTGCGCGAGCCCCTCCTCGTCGAGGAAGTCGAGAAAGCGCCCGACGTTCTCGTCCACCGCCGCCATCACGCGCATGTAGTCCTTCACGTACTGCTGATACATCCAGTCGTTCAGCTCGGCGCCTCGGAGCGCTTCCGGAGGGTGGAGCTTGCCGAGGTTGCCCCGGCGGTTCCAGCGCAGCAGCAACTCTGGGACGAGGCGGGTGTTCGACGCCTGCACAGCTTCAGCGCGGCCCGACAGGTCATCGTCGAAGGTAGCCGGCTGCGGGATCTGCTCGTCTGAGAAGAGATCCTCGTGTCGTTTCGCCGGCTGCCATAGGCCGTGCGGCGCCTTGTGGTGATAGAGCAGCGCGAAGGGCTTCTCGGGGTCGCGCCCGCGCACCCAGTCGATCGCGAAGTCGGTGATCAGGTCCGTGACGTAGCCTTCATGCTCGATGCGCTCTCCCATTTCGATGAAGGAGGGGTCGTGATAGGCCCCTTGGCCGGGCAGAACTTTCCAATAGTCGAAGCCGGTGGGCTCGGACTTAAGGTGCCACTTGCCGACCACGGCTGTCTGGTAACCCGCCTGTCGCAGCAGCTTGGGAAAGGTCTGCTGCGAGCCGTCGAAGGTATCTCGGTTGCTGCGTTGGCCGTTGATGTGGCTGTACTTGCCGGTTAGCAACGTGGCCCGGCTCGGGGCGCAGAGCGAGTTGGTGACGAAGGCGTTCCGAAACAGCGCCCCTTCTTGGGCGATGCGGTCGAGGTTGGGCGTAGACGCCCGGCTCGGCCCGTATGCGGACATCATCTGGACGGTGTGATCGTCCGTCATGATGTAGACGAAGTTCGGTCGCGGAGAGGGAGCAGTCGGCGGCGCCGCGCAGGCTCCTAGCAGCAGCGCCGCTTGGACGCAAAGCAGGACGGCTCGCATGCGGGCCACAGTGTAGCAGCGGCGGTCGTAGGGAGTCGTGACGCCGCCAGCCCAAGAAACAGTTGAGAACCAGCCTTCCCACGCCGGCGAAGCTGGCGCCTCGAAGTACGATTCGTTCTGTTTGCTCATCCGGCCCCCATAATCAGGTGAGGTTTAGGCGTCTAGCCTCGCCGCCGCTCATGGACGCCTAGGGACTGGCCATCGATTGCCATTGCAGAACGAGATTCTGGCTGCACACGGCGTCGCGGCGGGGTGCCGGCAGGAGCAGATTCGCGACAGCGCAGTCCGTGGGCCGATGGTTCTGGGCGTGGACTGCCGCGCCATCCCGGAGCCTGTCGGCAGAATCAGTCAACACCCCAAGAAGCGGTGATCGAAGGCCCGCCGACTTGCCTTGATCGAGTCCGTTCCGGCAATGCGTGTTGTGGTAGATGCACGATTTCGGCGCTATGATGACAGCGGCATGCGCGGTTCGGATCGGCGCAGGTTTCTGCAATGCATGGGGGCGAGCATCGCCCTCCCTATGCTGGAATCGCTTGCCCCGCGTCCTGCTTTGGGAGCGGGTGCCGAGGAACCACCGCTTCAACGGCTGATCTGTATCGGCACCTACCTAGGGTTCCACCAGAAGCACTTTTTCCCGGAACAGGTCGGGGCCGACTACCAGATTTCCGAAGTCTTGGAACCCGCCGCGTCGTTCCGCCGCGAGATGACCGTCTTCTCCGGCCTTGACCACCGCGGCCGCAACGGCCACCACGGCTGGAAAGCGTGGCTGAGCGGATCGGCGGCCGGCAGCATCTCGGTCGATCAGTTGGTCGCCGAACATGTCGGCCATCAGACCCGTCTGGACTCTCTGCAGGTCACATGCGGCAATCCGCCGGGCGAGGCCCGGATGAGCTTCACCAAGGAGGGCGTGGCTCTGCCCATGATCGGCCGGCCCAGCGTGCTGTACCAGACGCTGTTCCGGTCGGGCGCTGACAGCGCCCGCATGGAATACCTGCTGGCGTCCAATCGCAGCGTCTTGGACGGCGCTGTCTCCGAGGCAAGAGCGCTGGAGCGCAGCGTGACGCCGGCCGACCGCCAGAAGCTGGGCGAGTACTTCTCTTCCGTGCGTGATGTCGAGAAGCGCTTGCGCAAGCAGCAGCTGTGGCTGGGCCGGCCCGTGGCGAAGGTGGAATACCCGCTGCCCGAGTTCGATCCGGTCTCGCCGAACCTAGCCTTGGAATGCGAATCGATCATGTACGATCTGATGGCGCTGGCGCTCACCACCGACTCGACGAGGGTGCTCACGTTCTTGATCCCGGGCTGGAGCCAGGTCTTCAACATTGACGGACGCAATCTGAGCGCCGGTTATCACGGGCTGTCCCACCACGGCAACGACCCCGTGCGGATCGCTGACTATAACTTGGTCGGGGTCGAGCATGTGAAGCGCTTCACGGGGTTCCTAGAGAAGCTCCGGGCTGCCACGGATGCCGACGGCCGGCCGCTGCTCGACACGTCGGCAGTGGTATTCGGCAGCGGCATGGGCGATGCCAACACGCACGACAACAGCAACCTGCCGACCGTGCTGGCCGGCGGCGGGTTCCGCCACGGATGGCACCGGAAGTACGAGCGCGACGCCCCGGCGCCGCGTTTGCTGGGAGATCTGTTCATTACGCTCATGCAAGGGTTCGGGATGGAAGCGGACAGCTTTGCCAATGCCCGCAGCGGACTGAGCGAGCACTTGGCGTGAGGCTCGCCGTGCCGAGGCCGGGACTCCTGCTCGCTGCCGGAACGCTGCTTCTGTCGGCCGGCGGCTCGGCCGAATCCCTGCCGGACCCCGCTAGCGAATTCTTGGCGCGTAACTGCTTGGCGTGCCATTCCGGCGACCAGGCCCAAGCCGCCGTCGATCTGTCGCCCGTCGAGACCGACTGGACCAGGCGCGAAGCAATTGCGCAGTGGGAGAGGGTGTTCGAGGCGCTCTCCTCGGCGAAGATGCCGCCCGTCGGCGCGAACCAGCCGTCTGCCGAGGAGCGCGGGCGAATGGTGGAGTGGCTAGAGGGCCGATTGCTGGCTCACTCGGGGGTGGGCGGGGGCGTGCCCCGTCGGCTGAATCGCGCCGAGTACGAGAACTCGATTCGCGATCTGTTTGGGATCTCCGACTTCGCCTTGCCGCATTCGTTCCCGGCGGATGACTCGTCTCACGGCTTCGACAACGTCGGCTCGGGCCTGATCCTGTCGCCGCCGGTGATGGCCCAATACTTGGAGCTGGCGACTCGCATCGCCGACGAGCTGCTGCCGCCTGACAGCGGCCCGCGCAAGGCCGATCCCAAGAACTACAACCTCTCGTCCACCGCGTTCGACTCCAGCGCCGGCCGCTCCGTCGAAGACTCTCGTTTCCGGATTGTCTCGTCTAGGAACATGGCCAGCGCCGCCGCCTGGCCTTCGCGGTGGGAGGCGGCTCAGAGCGGCGTGTATCGGATCGTTCTCCACGCCAAGGTCTTCGAGAGCGACAGCATGTTCTACGCGCCCAGAAGCGAGCCGGCCCGCATTGGCCTGTATGCACGTCCCAAGATCGACGGCTACTACGCGCCGTTCGGCGATCTCCGCAAGCTCGCCGAATTCGAGGTCGTGCCGGGGCGCGAACAGGCACAACGGCTCGTGGCCGAGGTTGAGCTCTTTGCAGGAGATCTCTTCGGCGTGCGCTGGGAAAACGGCCCTGCCTACTCAGATCCGCCGCGCCGGGATTATTCGCACGCGTTCTTGGCGGACCGCCTCGTGCGGGATCGGCTCTACTATGCCGCCATGCTGCAGTACGGCGGAGGATCGCGAGGGACCACCCAAGTTCAGGTCTACAAAGCGACCAAGGCGCTGATGGAGAGCGGGACGCTCGACTTGCAGGATCCGAGGCTGGACAAGCTGCCGGAGGAGTGGGGTGGCGGCTTGGGCAACGGCCCGCACAACTGGATCAAGGCATTCGTCCACGAAGAGCTCGAGCGCTACGGCCCAGCCATTGATCTGTCGGGCTTCGAGGTGGTCGGGCCCTTGCGGCTGGTCGAAGACGACGAGACACGGGATCGCAGGGCTCGCAGCGAGCGGTTCTTGGGGCCGGAACGGCCTGGCCTGACCGATCGCGAGCGCATCGAGAACGTACTGAGGCGGTTCCTCCCGCGCGTGTTTCGACGTCCCGCCAGCGACGAGCAGATCCGCACGTATGCCGACATAGCGGAGCAGCACATCGCGAAGATTCCGGGCGGTCGCGTGGAGGATGGCTTGCACCTAGCCGTACGGCGCGCGCTGGTGTCCCCGCTGTTTCTTTATCGGGGAGTGCGTGCCGACGAGTTCGATGGATTCGATCTCGCGACTCGCCTCAGCTTTTTCTTGACGTCGCACCCCCCCGATGACGAGCTGTTCCAGATTGCTGCGGAGGGCCGGCTGTCGGACTCGCAAGTGTTGGCAGAACAGGTGGACCGGTTGCTGGCCACCAAGCTGAACATCAATTTCGTGCGCAGTTTCACCGGTCAGTGGCTGTCCACGCGATTGCTCGAAGGCATCATGCCAGACCCTCGCCTGCTGAGGTTCTTCGATCCCGACCGCGAGGCGCTGATCGACGAGACAGAGATGTTCTTCGCCGAGATCCTCCGAGAGAATCTGCCGCTGGAAACGTTCATCGACCCGGACTTCAGCTACCGCAACGCTCGCCTGAACAAGATTTACGGCGGAGAGCTAGAGGGCACCGAGATGCGGCGGGTAACGTTCGAACGCGGCGGCAGGCATGGCGGAATCCTCGGGCTCGGCGCGGTCATGATGGCGACCGCCAACGGCGTCGACACCCAGCCCGTCCTGCGCGGAGTGTGGTTGCTCGAGAATGTTTTCGGAGCGCGACCCCCGGATCCGCCGCCGAACGTGCCCGCCATTGCGGCCGATACCAGTGGTGCGACTTCAATGCGGGATCAATTGGCCGCCCACCGGGCAGATCCGACTTGCGCCAGCTGCCACAACGAGATTGACCCTCTCGGCATGGTCTTGGAGAGCTTCGACCCGGTCGGCCGCTGGAGAGATTACTACCCGCTGTACACCAAGCCGCCTGACGGCCAAACTGCCCTGACCGAGGAATACTATTCCACGGTCGGCAAGGGTGTTCTGCCGGGGCCGGCCGTGGATTCCGTCGGCGTATTGAGCGACGGCACGAGGCTTGAGGACATAACGGACCTGAAGCGGTACCTGCTAGCCCGCATGGATGTGTTTGCCAGTTGCTTGACCGAAAAGCTGATGGTGTACGCTACGGGCCGCCCGCCGAGCTTTGGAGACCGGCTTGCCGCGCGGCGCATCGCCAAGTCGGCAGTGGAGCGGGGCGACGGCTTCCGCGACCTGATCGTCGCGGTGGTGCAGTCCGAGTCGTTTGCCTCTAGATAGGGCCGGGATTCCGATCACGGCGAGGATCTCGGGCAGCGGGCTGAGGCAACCGCGGCACAACTGCGCCCTTGATGCGCGGAAACGTCGGGGAATCCCTTGCGGACAAAGGTAAGATTCTATTAGCGACCAGACCGGTTTCGCCGGAACTGCAGGTCGGATCAGGAGTTGACTGGAGTGGTCGCGTACAGGCGCAACGACGATTTGGACATCACGTTCGGCGTCGAAGAAGAGTTCTTTCTCGTCGACCCCGAGACGCGCGACTTGGTAGCAGAGCCAGATCAGGCCATCTTCGAGGAGTGCGCCCGACAGGCAGGAGAGCACAAGGTAGCGCCGGAATTCTTGCGCTCGCAACTTGAGACCGCCACATCGGTGTGCCGCAGCATGGCCGAGGTGCGCCGGGCGCTGGCTCGGACTCGCGCAGCGGTGGTCAGTTCAGCTGAGAGTCATGGCACGCGCGCCATCGCGGCTTCAATCCATCCGTTCGCGGCTTGGAGCACTCAGGTCGTCTCGGTCGGCCGGCGTTACGAAGAGTTCGCGGTGACCTACCAAGAGGCGGTGCGCAGGCTGATCATCGGCGGCATGCACGTCCATGTCGGATTCGGAGACAACGACACCCGCATTCGCGTCATGACGGCGCTGCGGCGCCACCTGCCGCTGCTGAATGCGCTGTCTGGCTCGTCCCCGTTCCATGGTGGCCGCGAGACCGGCTTCAAGTCGTACCGGATGACGATCTTCGGCACCTTGCCAAGGACGGGCGTTCCCCGGCCGCTGAATTCGTGGCAAGAGTTCGATGCCCTGACCCAAGACTATCGCCGCATGCACTTGATCGAGAATGCCGGCGAGTTGTGGTGGGACATTCGTCCCTCCCACGTCTACCCGACGGTCGAGATGCGGATCTGCGACGTATGCCCTCGGATCGTGGATGCCATAGCGATCACCGCGTTGTACGGCTGCCTGGTGCGCAATCTCTGGCGCCGCGACATCGACGGCACTCTGCCTCCCGACCCTCCGACCGAGATCATCAGCGAGAACCGCTGGCTAGCCCAGCGCTACGGCGTGCTGGCGTTCTTCGGGAACTTGGAAGGTGGCGGCAGGATGGATATCGACGACTATGCGCAGGAACTGGTGCGCGACTTGGCCGACGACGCTAAGGCGCTCGGTTGCGAGGCCGAATTGCAGCACATTCTCGAAATCGTCCGTACTGGCTCGGGCGCTGACCGGCAGGTGGATCTGTTCCGCCTGCGCCGACTCGAGGGGGCATCGCACGACGAGGCGCTCAGGGAAGTCGTAGACCTGATCATTCGAGAGACCAAAGAATCCCTGGGCTGAACTGGGCGGAGCCGCCCGCTGGCCGACTCGTCGCAGACCCTAGGGTTCCGGCCAATCGCTTGCACGGCGGACTACAATAGCGGCGATCATGCGCTGCGCTGTTCTTCTCACGGCTTTCTCGCTCTTGACCGCTTGTTCGGCGCCGGCGCCGGAGCAAGCAGAGAGCCCGCCGAACATCGTCGTGATCGTTGCCGATGATCTGGGCTACAACGACCTCGGATCCTTTGGGTCAGCGTTCATTCAGACTCCGCATCTTGACGCCCTGGCCAGTGGCGGGGTCCGCGCCACCGACGGCTATGTTTCCGCGGCGGTGTGCAGCCCGTCGCGAGCGGGGCTCTACACCGGCCGCTACCAGCCGCGCTTCGGGTACGAGTACAACACGTCCGGGCGCGACACCGTGGTGGGCCTGCCGACTGACGAGCGCACCCTAGCGGACATGCTCGGGGACGCCGGATATGCAACCGGATTAGTTGGCAAGTGGCATTTGGGCAAGTCGGAGCAACACCACCCTCTCAATCGGGGCTTCGACGAGTATTTCGGCATGCTGGCCGGCGGCAGCTCGTACATCGACTCGCGCAAGGAAGGGGTCCAGTCATGGCCCGCGCGCAACGCGCCGACGACCAGGGGCGACGCGAATGCGATTTTCGATGGCTTCGAGCAGGTAGAGGTCGAGGAGTACCTCACCGATGTTTTCGCGGACAGGGCCGTGGACTTCATCCGGCGGCACAAGGACGAACGGTTCTTCTTGATGCTCACCCCGAACTCGCCGCATACGCCGTTGCAAGCCACCACCGAGTACACCGAGCGCTATGCCGATCTGGAGCCGGAGGGCCGCCGCATCTTTGCGGCGATGGTGTCGTCGATCGACGACTATGTCGGCGACGTGGTGACCGAATTGCGAGCCAACGGCTTGGAGGAGAACACGTTGATCGTGTTCACTTCTGACAACGGGTGCGTGAAGTACCTCTCGCAAGACGTGTGTTCCAACGATCCGCTGCGGGGATCGAAGCGGTTCCATCTTGAGGGAGGCATTCGGGTGCCGTTCATCTTCTACTGGCCTGCCGGGTTGCCGGCCGGACAAACCTACGAGCAGCCGATCATCTCGCTCGATCTCTACTCGACCCTAGCGGCAGCGGCCGGAGCTGGCGAAACCGCCCAAGACAGCGTGAATCTCCTGCCGTACCTGCGCGGCGAACGGCAGGAGCCGCCGCACGAATTCTTGTTCTGGAGGTTCAAGCCCAACATCGCGGTGCGTTGGGGCAAGTGGAAGATGTGGAAGGTCAACAAGACGGACCTGACCGAGGAGGCTCTCGTGATCGGCGGCCGGCGGTTGGCCGAGGTCGAGTATCCCGGCGATTCGCCGTTGGGCCAGCTGACAGTGCTGTACGACCTGTCGGAAGACATCGGCGAGAGCCGGAACCTGGCGGACGAGCAGCCCGAGATCGTGGAGCGGCTCGAGGCTGAGCTCGAAGCGTGGAACTCGGAACTCGCCGAGCCTATGTGGCTCAGCAACCGGTCGACCATTTATGACCTGCACGGACAGATGATCCAGGTCTTCTTCTGACGCGAGGGAGTGTTCCAGAGAATCGGCGGCGCTGGGCTTGCGTGCATCGATTGCCCTGCATCGGTGCGCGAGGCGGACTGGACACGGCGTTGGCGCCGGGCTGGATTATGCTAGTTGGCGACTTCAGAGAAGCCCGCCAGTGTCATGACCAAGCTAGATTCCAGTCACGTTTGCGCAGCGGAGCGCGGAGAGATCGGGGTCCGTCTGCGCCGTCTGGCGCTTGGCGCCGTCCTCGTCCTGACGGTGAACGCGATGGGCATTGCGGCTGAGCACTCGATCCGGGTGGAGCGCCTGCTCGACCGCCCCATCATCACGCCGGACACGCACCCGAGTATTGGCGAGAACATTCAGGGCCCGTCCTTGATCCGTGTCCCCGACTGGGTTTCCGATTCCTTGGGCAAGTACTACCTGTACTTTGCCGATCACAAGGGGAGCTATATCCGCCTGGCGTACGCCGACAGCTTGCTCGGTCCTTGGCAAGTGCATCCGTCGGGCAGCCTGCAGATCGAGAATTCTCACTTTCCCAGCGAGCCGCCCCCGATGACACAGGAACAGTTGGATAGAGAAATCGCCCGGAGGGCCGCTACCGGTGGCGGCAACAAGCTGCCGCATTCGCTCCGCAAGGAGTTAACGGCCACTCATATCGCCTCGCCGGACGTACACGTCGATCACGATAACCGGCGCATCGTGATGTATTTTCACGGCTTGGAGTCCGCCGGAAGGCAGGTCAGCCGAGTCGCCCTGTCACGCGATGGCATCGAATTCCAGGCTAGGCCCGAAATCTTGGGCAGGACGTACCTGCGCGTATTCCAGCACGAAGGCCTGACCTATGGGATCGCCATGCCGGGACAGGTGTACCGCTCCCGTGACGGCCTCTCCGATTTCGAGGCGGGCCCGCTGCTGTTCAATCCTGACATGCGGCACTGCGCGCTGTTGAAGCGGGGCAACCAGCTATTTGTTTTCTGGACCCAGGTAGGGCATGCGCCCGAGCGAATCTTGCTGAGCACCATCGACCTCTCTGCCGCGTGGACTGACTGGAAGGAAACAGGGGCTGAGGAAGTCATGCGCCCGGAGCGGGAATGGGAGGGCGCGCACGAGCCCAATGAGCCGTCGATCCGCAGCGTGGCCTACGGTCCTGTCAACCAGTTGCGCGATCCCGCCATCTTCGAAGAGGATGGCCGCGTATTCCTGCTGTACGCCGTGGCGGGCGAGACGGGGATCGCTATCGCAGAACTCCACTTCGGCGACTGAACGTCTCGGGATCGAGCGGATTCGGGGCTCAAGCGACCACTGTCTTGGCAGGAAACTCCGGAGCTTCGTACAGATCCTCGTTTACTCGAAGCCCCAGGCCGGGCTCGTCCGAGACGGAATATGCGCCGTCCTTGAATTCATAGCCGCTCACCGTGAGGGCAGCGCACTTGGATCGGTCATCCTCGGCTGCCACGATGTTCTTCTGGGTCTTCGCAAGGTGCAGGCTCATCAGCAAGCCGACTTGCGAGCCCCAATTGTGCGGCACTGCCTGGGCGCCGTGCGGCTCACCCAACTGCGACATGGCGCGACAGTCCAGGATTCCGCCGGTGCGAATATCGAGCTGCATCACGTCGAAGAGACGCTCCGGCTCGACAAAGGGCCGGAAGTCCTCAGCTGCGCGCATGTTCTCGCCATCGGCAATGGGCGTCTCGATTCCGGCTTGCTGCATCCGATGGCGCAATTGGCGGTAGAGTTCGGCGTCTTCGGGGAAGACCTCTTCCAGCCAATCCAGCCTCTGCTCCTGAGTTTCCCGCAGCAACTGCCACGCCCCCTCGAAATCGTCTCGGTACCCGTTGTTGGCGTCGACCAGTAGCCTCGGCCGAAAGCCGATCGCCGAGCGCACGGAGCGGATGACCTCTATGTCGCGCCGCAACCCCTCGCTCCGACCCATCCACTTGCTGCCTCTGCCGATCTTGAGCTTGATCCCCCGGTAGCCGCTCTGAATGGCCTCGCGGGCCTCGTCCACGACCGCCTGCACGCCGCGGTCGCTATACCAGATATCGCTGAAGTAGAGTGTGCCGTCGTAGACTTCGACGCGATCCTTGACGGATTCGCCGAAGAGCTTCCAGCAGGGCACTGCTCGCAACTTTCCGACGAGGTCGCACAGCGGCCCGTCGAGGTGCTTGTACTTGGTGAGCAGCGTGGAGAATTCGGCCGCCCGCCCCCAGAGCAGGCCGTCGCGGAATTCGTAGACGGCTTCAGGGTCTGCGCCGAGCAGCGAGCGGATGTCCTTGAGGAACTCGGCATCGGGCCTGGTGTAGCCCATCACCCCAACGCCTTCGATTCCCGCATCCGTCATGATGCGTACCAGTACGTTCTCGTAACTGGTGCCCTTGGGCTCGTTGTCGTAGGCATTCATTGCGACGAACTTGTGGAAGTCGCCTCGGATCCTTGACAGCGTGATCGAACTGATCCGAACCGGAGCGGCAACCGCCTTGGCTGCGCCCAGCGCAACGCTGGCGGTGGAGAGGAACATTCGGCGGGTGCTGGTCATGACAATTCGGCGGCGCTCGAGCGGGGAGAGCGCCGCCCTGCAGGTCGCGTCGCGTCTCGGAGTCCAGACTACCACTGACTGGAGCTCCACCCGGCCGCTTCCGGGCAGTTCGGGCCTGGACTGCTCCAACGCGACCCGGGCCGCCTCAGCGGCCCGCCGAGAGCGGCATCCGGACCGATCATCCGGTCTCGGATGCGCGGCGCTACTGGATGCGCCCCGCAGCGCGGGCCATGTCGGCGATGGCTTCCATAACGACGTCCTGAACGTTTGGGCGAAAGAGCCCGAAGTCCACGTATAGCCCCCGTGTCTCGTAACCGCCCTCGCGCAGGATTCTGGCCGTCGGGAGGTATCCGAACACGTCGTTGTTGTAGCCGCTGACCCAGAGCTTGAGCGGGCCGAGTCGCTCTTGGGCGAGCCGGACGTAATCGACAACGGTCTCTCCGCTGTAGGCGACCAGTGTCAGATCCTTTCCGAACTGCCACAGAGCGAGTGGCGCAGCGTAGGTTTGGAGCAGCGATTCCCCCCTGTCCAGCTTCGCGAGGGCACCCTCCGTGAAGAATCTCCGATACGAACGCGCACCGGTTTGCATTGTCTCGATCTGTCTTCGCGTGTGAGACTCGAGCGGCAGTTCCACCGTGCGGAACTCGGTGCGCAGCGGCCCGCGCACCGGCGCGAGTTCGCCATCGAGGACTTGCCTGACTGCCGCGGCCAGATCGCCGCCGTGGCGCCGAGCCAGGTCCAAGGTGCCGCGGGGGTACGGGTTCGCGTCGCCGGCGCAGCCGGTCATGAACATGGCCTGCACGCCAGGCAGGCTGTCTTGCAGCAGTCCCTGCGCGACACCGGCGTAGTCGCCGCTGATCTTCAGATTGCCGCCCGTCAAGGTGGTGCAATGGGAACCTGCGCCGAAGACGATCGCCCGGAGCTTGCCATCCGGCGCCTCCACGCGCAGCACCGGCACGGTGCGGTCCGCGGGGCCAGTGGCGTTGGTGCCGAGAATCACGCCGCGCTCGGTGAATTCCCGTCGGTTCATGACGAAGCCCGCGACTCCGCGGCCCCACGACAGGCGCGCCGGGCGCAGTTCGCTCAAGGCCTTTTCGCCGGCAGCGGCGATCTTCGACTCCATCGCTTGGATATAGGCTTCGATCTTTCGGCGCGTTTCAGGCGTAGCGCGGGTAAGCAGCGAACCCGCCACCAGCGGTCCCGCGTGCGTGTGAGACGCGTTGAGAATGACCTGCTCTCGCCGGATTCCGGTGGCTTCTTGCAGCCGCGCGCAGATGGCCTCGGAGCGCTCGCGGGTGAAGCCGAGCAGGTCCGCCGTGATCAGCAGCGCCCTCGTCCCATCGCCGTCCTGAATCGCGAGCGCCTTGGCGAATAGCGGGTCGGCGACAGATTCGAACGGAGCCTCGCGGGCTGCATATCCCGCCATCGGCAAGGGCTCGGCCGGAGTGATATCCGTCGCAGCCAGGCCCACCTGCCAGTCACTGGCTTGGGCTGCCAGCAGCGCGGGAAATGCCAGGGCTAGGGCTAGCGAGGGGCGCATCCCGCCCGAGTATACTCTCGCCGGGCGCCGTTCAGGGCTGAATTCGGATCGTGCGGCCGCTCTTGGCCGACTCCAACGCCGCGTCGGCCAGCATCAATGCCCGCCGGCCATCTTCAAAGCTCGGCGACGGAGCGTGCCCGCCTTCGACAGCGTCGATGAAGGCGTCGATCTCGCGGACGTAGGATTCGGCGTAGCGCTCGATGAAAAAGTGGTGCAGCCGCTCGCCAGCGCCGGTGGCGGTGGCGCTGTACCGCTGGAGGTTCGTCAGGGCTGGGTTGGCGGAAATGAGCATGCCCTTTTCGCCGAACATCTCGATGCGCTGGTCGTAGCCATAGGCGCAGCGTCGAGAGCAGTTGATCTGGCACATAGCGCCGGAGGACATGCGCATGGTCACCGTGGCCGAGTCCACGTCGCCGATCTCGCCGATTGCGGGGTCGACCAGCACGCCGCCCATCGCGCTGACCTCGACCGGTTCCTGCCCGAACAGAAAGCGCGCGATGTCAAAGTCGTGAATCATCATGTCCCGGAACAGGCCGCCCGACACGCGCAGGTAGTCCAGTGGAGGCGGAGCCGGGTCGCGGCTCGTGATCACGGCAAGCTCCAGGCTGCCGATCTCGCCGCTGGCCGCGGCTTGTCCCAGCGCCGCATGGCTGGGGTCGAAGCGCCGGTTGAAGCCGATCTGGACCCGCGCGCCGGTAGACTTGACGACCTCTGCGCACTCGTCCACCCGGCGGATGTCCAAGTGGATCGGCTTTTCGCACAGCACGGCCTTGCCCGCCCGTGCGGACCGCTCGATCAATTCGCAATGCGTGTCCGTCGAGGTCGCGATCAGGACGGCGTCGATCGAACCGTCGCCCAGCAGCGCATCGACTGAGTCGAACGCCCGGCTGCCCGTGGCGCCGGCCGCTTCCGCGCTGGCCGCCGAGTCCACGTCGTAGATGCCGACCAATTCTGCCCGGCTATGGGCAGCGAGATTTCGCGCGTGCATCCTGCCGATGCGGCCTGCGCCCAGTTGTGCGAATCGAATCATGGCGATGTTCAGGCTAGTCGGGTTCCGCCCATTGCATCATCGGTCCGAGGGAGCGTGACCGCGGCAGGCGCAGGAACTTCTCGGCCTCGGCCTGCTCGTCGGTCTGGCCTCGCTCGGTGCGCCGCTTGTAGCTCGCGCCCACGAACGCCTTGAACAGCGGCTGCGGTTCCAGGGGCTTGGACTTGAACTCGGGGTGGAACTGGCAGCCCAGGTACCACGGGTGGCTCGGCAGCTCGCAGATCTCCACATAGTCGACCTCGGGGGTCTCGCCCGAGATCCGCATTCCGTGCTTGGTGACGGTGCTTTCGTACTCTGGGCGGTTGAACTCGAAGCGGTGGCGGTGCCGCTCGCTGATCTCCTCTCTGCCGTAGGCGCGCTCGGCGAAACTGCCGGGCTCGAGCCGGCACGGCCAAGCGCCCAGGCGCATCGTGCCGCCAAGATCCTCGACGCCCTTTAGTTCGCGCAACTTCAGGAACGCTCGCTCGGTTGCCTTGGGGTCGAACTCTGTGGAGTGGGCCCCGGCGATGCCGCAAACGTTGCGCAAGAATTCGATCACCATCGTCTGCATGCCCAGGCAGATCCCGAAGTACGGCACATGGTTCTCGCGGGCGTAGCGAATCGCCTCGAGCATGCCGTCGATACCGCGCAGGCCGAAGCCCCCCGGTACCAAGATTCCGTCGTAGGAGGAAAGCTGTTCGGCACAAGTCTCGCGCTTGATGTCTTCTGCCTCTACCCAGCGAATCTTGGTTTCCAGCCCGTGCGCGAGCCCGCCGTGCAGCAGCGCCTCCTTGAGGCTCTTATACGAGTCCTCGTAGTCGACATACTTGCCAACTACCCCGATCTCCACCGTGTCCCGCGGGTTGCGCAAGTTGTGGACCATTTGCTTCCAAGGCTCGAGATTGCGCGGCCCCGCTTGGATGCGCAGGCGGTCCAGCACGATCTCGTCCACCTTCTGGGCGGCGAACTCGATGGGAACTTGGTAGACGGTATCGACGTCCCGAGCGGCGACTACAGCTTCCTTGTCAACGTCGCAGAATAGGGCGATCTTCTCGCGGATATCGGCCGAGAAGCCGGTCTCGGTGCGGCAGATGAGGATGTCGGGCTGGATGCCCAGCGCCCGCAGCTCCTTGACGCTGTGCTGCGTGGGCTTGGTCTTGAGCTCTCCGGCCGCGGCAATGTACGGCACCAACGTGACGTGCACGAAGACGCACCCGCGCCGACCGACCTGTTGCCGGACCTGCCGGATGGCCTCGACAAACGGTAGCGATTCGATATCGCCGACGGTGCCGCCGATTTCCGTCAGGACCACGTCGATGTCCTTGGTGGAGACCCTCTCGATTTGCTCGCGGATCGCTCCGGTCACGTGCGGGATGACCTGCACGGTCTTGCCGAGGTAGTCGCCACGACGCTCCTTGGCCAGTATCCGCTCGTAGATGCTGCCGCTGGTGGCGTTGTTGGCCCGAGTCAATACGGCGTGAGTGAAGCGCTCGTAGTGGCCGAGGTCCAGGTCGGTTTCGGCGCCGTCATCGGTCACGAACACCTCGCCGTGCTGGAACGGGCTCATCGTGCCGGGATCGATGTTGAGATAGGGATCGAGCTTCTGGAGAGTGACTTTGAGGCCCCGGCACTCGAGCAAATTGGCGATCGAGGCGGAGGTAATGCCCTTGCCAAGAGAAGATACGACGCCGCCCGTGATGAAGATGTACTTCGGACGGGCCACTACCGTCCCGCCTCCGGCGCAGCTCGCGGCAAGCTCTAGCGTACCACGGCCCTGCAGCCCTCTTGCCCCGAGCAAGGGTCATTCTTGGCGCGGAAAGTTGGCCGAGCGCGGAAGTGCGGAGAGACAAATGCAGGCCGTGGTGCTATTGTGATAATCGCGTGCTAGGCCGCCATTCGGCCGTCTTGGCGCTGTATGCGGAGATGGCGGGAGCCAGTTGATGCGACGAGCGGGAGCGAGGGGGGCTGTTGGCGGCCTGGGGCTGTTGCTGATCGCGGCCGCCGTTGTGTCGAGCCCTATCGCGCTGACGGGTGACGCCGATCCCGCGCTGCGGACGAATCCGGCCCGCGAAGACCTGAACCTGGAGTTCAGCCGCCGCGAAATCATCAAGGTCGATGTCGAGATGGCATTGATCAACGTGACGGTGACAGACCCGATCGGGCGCATGGTCACCGGCCTCGACAAGGAGCACTTTGTGCTCAAGGAGGACAGCAAGCCGCAAGTCATCGAGCAGTTCGGCGCCGAAGAGGCGCCGCTGTCTTTGGCAGTCGTCTTCGATGCCTCCGGCAGCATGGGCTACAAGATGACCAAGTCGCGCGAGGCCGTGGCGCAATTCTTCAAGACCGTCAATCCCGAAGACGAGTTCTTCTTGGTTCAGTTCAACAACCGGCCCGAGATGGTAACGGGGTTCACCCGCAGCCTCGAAGAGATCCAGAGCCGGCTCACCTTCGTGCGCTCGAAGGGGCGCACGGCCCTCTTGGACGCGATCTACCTCGCACTGAGCCAAATGAAAGAGGCCAAGAACTCCCAGAAGGCCCTGCTGGTCATTTCCGACGGCGGCGACAACTCCAGCCGCTACACACCGCGGGAGATCAAGCGAACCGTGCGCGAGTCTGACGTGCAGATCTACGCCATCGGCATCTACGAGCCGTACGCTTCGCGGGGGCGCACGCCGGAGGAGGCCGCCGGTCCGGGACTGCTGACTGAAATCGCCGAGTCCACGGGCGGCAGGCAGTTCGCCGTGCAGAACGTGAACGAACTACCCGATATCGCCGAGAAGATCGGGATCGAGCTGCGTAACCAATACGTGCTGGGATACATCCCAGAGAATACGCAGAAAGATGGGAAGTGGCGTCGGGTGAAGGTCGAAATCAAGAAGATTCGTGGCATGCCGGAGCTACGGCCGTACTACCGCAACGGGTACTATGCGCCGACTCGCTAGGCTCAACAGCGCTGTCGGACGGTGGCCGGTTCTACCCGCAGCCCTGGCCGCTACCGCTTGGCTGGCGGCGATGGCGCTGTCCGCGCCCGCGGCCCGCGGCCAGACGGACGGCTGCCCCCCCGGCATCGCGTTCTGCGTCGAGACCCAGCGCGTCGTGCTGCACGTGACGGTCGTGGACCGCCAGGACCGCTTCGTCACGGACCTCGCCCAGAGTGCGTTCGCCGTCATGGAGGACGATCGGCAGCAGAGCTTGACCTATTTCGCCCAAGAAGACGTGCCGGTGTCTATCGGGCTGGTGATCGATAACTCTGGCAGCATGCGCGAAAAGCGGCGCCAAGTGAACGCGGCCGCCTTGGAGTTCGTGAAGGCCTCCAACCCGCAGGACGAGGTCTTCGTCGTCAACTTCAACGACGAGTCGTACATCGACCAAGACTTCACGAGTGATATCGACCGCCTGCAGGATGCCCTGCAGCGGATCGACACCCGCGGCGGCACGGCCCTCTACGACGCAACGAGCTTGTCACTTGACCATCTGGTCGAGGCCGGCAACAAGGACTACAACAAGCGGGCGCTGCTGATCATTACCGACGGCGAGGACACCTCCAGTCGGATGGACTTGGAGCTGCTGGTGCGCAAGCTGCAGAGTTCGGACGTGACGATCTATGGCATAGGGCTGCTCTCCGAAGAGGAGCGCAGGGCTGCCAAGCGCGCCGAGCGCCACCTGCGCACGATTACCCGGCCTACCGGCGGGCCGGCCTACTTCCCGACCAGCTTCAGTGAGGTCGAGCCGCTGGTGAAGAGGATCGCGGCTGATATTCGCAACCAGTACATCATCGAGTACAACCGCCCCGGGGGCAAAGGGGCGGGCTATCGACGCATCCGAATTGACCTCAAGGGCCGCGCCAAGAGCAACAAGGTGCGCCACCGTCCCGGCTACTATGCCGACTAGGCCGGAAGCTGGCGCGGCGAGGGCGTGGCTGGAAACGTTGCGCTTCTTGTGGCGTGCCAGCCGAGGCCACCGGTTGCGACCGTGGCGCAGCCCCTACCTGCGCTGGCGCATAGAGACCTACTCCGGAATCGACGCCGAGGCGGTCGATGCCAAGGCCTTCCGTGAGTTTGTTTGGCGCGAGCGCAGCAGCCTCCGGCGTTACCTGCGATGGGTCGGCGAGATGCGGTCGGGATGGGGCAGCGCTACGCCTCGCCGACCGCCTGCAGGGCGGTAACGGCGGCCACGTAGTAGATGTCGTCCACCGAGCACCCGCGCGAGAGGTCGTTCGCTGGCTTGTTCAGACCCTGCAGGAAGGGGCCCAGCGACTGTGCACCGCCCAAGCGCTCCGCCAGCTTGTAGCCGATGTTGGCGGCATTGAGATCGGGGAAGATCAGCACGTTGGCGCGACCGGCCACAGGGGATCCGGGGGCCTTGGAGGCGCCGACGGTTTCCAGCAGGGCGGCGTCGGCCTGTAGCTCGCCGTCGATCTTGAGGTCCGGACGGCGCTCGCGGACGATCCTGAGCGCCTCGATGACTTGGTCGGCCAGAGGGTGCTTGGCGCTGCCTTTGGTCGAGAACGAAAGCAGCGCGACATACGGCTCGGCGGCGAGCAGGTTGCGACTGTTCAAGGCCGTGGCGATGGCGATGTCGGCGAGCTGGCTTGCATTCGGGGCGGGTACCACCGCCGGGTCGGCGAACACCATCACGCCGTCGGAGCCAAATTGCTTGTCCGGATGCAGCTGCACCATGAAGCTGGACACCAGCTTGTATTCCGGTCGAACGCCGATGCATTCGATGAGGGCCCGCACCGTCTGCCCGGTGGTGTTCTTGGCTCCCCCGACCAAGCCGTCGGCGTCGCCGTTCTCGAGCGCCAGCGCCGCGTAGTACAGGGAGGTCGTGGCGATCTGCTGTGCCTCGGCCTCGGTCAGCCCGCGGTGGCGCCGGCGCTCGTAGTAGATTTGCGCGTAGCGCTCGCTGTGGCCGGAAGTCTCCGGATGGGAGCAGGTCACGCCAGGCGCGCACTCTGTGTCGGTGCTGACCAAGATCGGCCGCACGACCTTGTCGCGGGCCAGGCGCGCGCAGGCCTCGCGCACGCGGGGGTCGTCGCCCTCGGGGAAGACGATGCGGCACTGCTTGGCCCGCGCGCGCTCGACCAGGCTTGCCAGATAGGCGCCCATCTCTCTGATCGTACCGACTCGGGGCGCCCGCGCGCCTCGGGGCCTTAGAAGACCTCGGTGGCCTCGGGGTTCAGGAAGGCCATCGAGCGCCGGTGGAAGGCGATGTTTGCCAGGTGCGGCCCGCACACAGCGCTGTGGCCGACCTCAACGGGTGCGGTGGGCTGCTCCCTGCTCTTGACGCATTCGAGGAAGTTCCGCACGTGCGGGATCGTTGGCAGGCGGTCTTCGTGCGCCTTGATCGGCTCGGGGTTGCGCCTCCACGGCGCTCCATAGAGCTTATAGCCGCCGCCGTTCAAGACCAACGTGCCCTTGTCCCCCAGCAACTCGATGGTCCAGCCGTTCTGGTAGTCGTTGTTGTAGTTCAGGTTCCAACTCGCCAGGAAGCTGCCGTAGTCGAACGACGCCGAGAAGCAGTCGGGCGTCTCCGAGCCCGCCATGCCGATGACGGTGCCGTGGCAGACAGCGGAGCGGGGCGCTCCCACCCCGGAAAACCACTGGATCACGTCCATCAGGTGAGTGCCTTGATCGGTCATGTTGCCGCCCGAGAAGGCCCAGAAGTAGCGCCACTTGCGGAACATCATCGGCTCGAGGGACTTGGCAGCGCCGCCTAGGAAGCTCGCCGTGTCCAGCTCGCCCTCCAATCCGGAGTTGTCGAGTGGCTGCGAGATCGCCCAGTTCCATTCCGCGCGAGCCATGGTGATGGTGCCGATCGCGCCTTCGGCAACCTCCTTCTGCATCTCCACGATCCAAGGCGTGCTGCGCCGCTGCATGCCGATCTGGACGATGCGGTCTGTTGCGCGCACTCCGCGGATTGCCCGCACGCCTTCGGAGATTGAATGCGACATCGGCTTCTCGCAGTAGACATCCTTGCCGGCCGAGACGGCGTCGAGCATCATCGGCACGTGCCAGTGATCGGGTGTCGCGATCAGGACGGCGTCGATGTCGCTGCGCTCCAAGATCTGCCTGTAGTCGCCGTATCCCTGCGCGCCCTCGTCGGCTGCCTCGATGCCCTTGGCCAGGTTGGGTTGGTAGACATCGCAAACGGCGGGTGCCGGCGAGCCGAGCTCGCGAAATGCGGCTAGGACGCGGCGTCCGCGGCCGCCCGCGCCGATCAGAGCGACCGAGACGCGTTCGTTGGCGCCTTTCGCGGCCGAGGGCAGCAGCATCGGGGCTGCCGATGCGAAGAGGAACGCTCGTCTGTCAGGCATAGCCGCCTCAGTATACGGAAACTACCGATCCGTAGCGGGCCGCGGCTCCCGGCGTGCGTCTGTCTCGTCCATGCACCGGTGGCACGAGGCCTGGAAGCCGCCCTTGTAGAGCATGACCGCGAGCAGCGCGGCCCCGGCCAACAACGACAAGCCGAATAGCATCTGAGCAGGTCCACTGCCTAGCGGGCGAGGAATGGCGGGTTGAGGCGAGAGAACTCGTAGTCGAGGGGATCGTTACCTGCGGCCTCGAGCTGCTGGGCGCACTCTTGCACAGAATCCCCGATCGCCGCGATGCGCTGCAGAGCCAAGTTGCTCGGTGTGTAGATTTGCAGCGCCACCACCTTGCCTACCACCGCATCGCGAGTTGCAAGGTCAAGCCGGTCGACGGGTTGGCCAATCAATTCCTGGAAGTCCCTTACGGCAGCCATCTCTGATCATTATTCCAAGCCGCGCCGCCGAAGGGCAACGGTCGGTCCACAGGCACACTGCCAATCCGTTCCGAGCTCCCGCGACCGACGGTTCCTCGGGGTCGTCCAGAGTCGGCATAATGGACTCCAATGCACGCCCTGCGGAATCTCGGATGGCCGGCCTACCTGCTGTGCCTGGCCGCCGGCAGCCTTTACATGGCTGACAGCTCGTGGACGAGCGTGACGCAGTACCGGAGCGACTACGCGTTCGAAAGGGACTTTGAAGCCGGACCTGCGATTGCCGGCGATGTCGTCATGGTCGTGCTTGATGGTTTGCGCACTGACGCGGTTGCCGGCCTGCCTGCCTTCGGGCAGTTGGTACAGGCAGGAGCATCGGGCTCCATGCGTGTGACCGTGCCATCCTTGTCGAACCCTGCGCGCGCCGCATTCGTAACCGGTGCTGGGCCGGAGGTCAGCGGCGTAACGAACAATTCGACGTTCGAGCCGGTGCCGGTACAGTCGCTGTTCGGACTCGCCTCCCAGAGAGGCCTGCGATCGTCAGTGTTCGGGTCGCGATTCTGGCCGCGCGCCTTCGGCGAGTCCGTGGAGCGTGCCAGTTCCGCCGCTCGGTATTCCTCGTATGCGGTCCCGGAGTTGGTGCGCTGGCAATCACAGTATTGCGACGAGGCCTTGAAGTATCTGGCGGACTCGGATGCAGCGATCCGCGTCGTCGACTTGCAGGCTGGCGACGAGGCCGGACATACCCACGGCGGAGCCTCTGACGCCTATCGCGAGGTGATTGCCTCGGTGGACGGCTGCTTGGGCCGGATCGCGGATCAGGTCGGCCCGCACGTGACCTTGGTGGGCCTCTCCGACCACGGACACATCCACCGCCGCGGTCGCGGCGGGCACGGCGGGCTGGAACCTGAGGTGCTGTACGCGCCGTTTGCCTTTGCCGGGCCGGGAGTGCGGCATGCAAGTCAGATTGAGGCGGAGATCGTCGACATTGCACCGACGATCAGCACCCTGCTGGGACTGCCGATTCCAGCGAATAGCCAGGGGAAGGTGTTATGGGAAGCGCTGGACGTGCCGGCCGAGCACGAAGCAGATTTGAAGCAGCTTGAACACGAGCAGCGAACGGCCTTGCAGGCGCACATGCCGGATCGCGCGGCGTCCCTGAGGGAGCAGCGGTCAGAGCGTCTGCCATCGGCGATCTTGATTGGTTGTTGCCTGGTGGCGGGAATCTTCGGCTCTGTCCATGGACAGCGCCAGCACGCAAGGGCCCTCCTCGTCTCCTTCGCCTGCTTCGTTCTTGCGTATTTCGCGCTGTTCTATGCCTTCGGTGTCGGGTATTCGATCAGCTCGATTGTGCGCCAGGAGTATCTGTACACTTTCTTGGCCAAGGATGCGGGGGCAGCGGCAACGGCTTTCGGAATCTCGGCTGTAGTTCTATTTCGACTTGTAGGACGCCGCTCCGGGGCGGCGATCCGACTGGCAACGCTTATCGGTTCAGTGGCGGCTCTGTTGGTGGCATGGACGCACTTCGAGCACGGTCTGACGATGGATCGCTGGATGGTCGCGCTCGGACCGGTGTTTCAAGCGTACTTGCACATGGTCGCGATCGTCGGCGTCGTCCTCGGAATCCTTCTCGTTGTCGCCCTCAACCGCTTGATTCCCAGTAGCCGAGAGTCAGCCCAGTGAACGAGCCGTTTCCAAGCAGCCGCCCGCGGGTGTATTCCGTCACGTCGCTGACCGAAGCCCTCAAGAGCCTGCTCGCCGGCAATTTCCCGGACGTCAGGGTCCAGGGGGAAGTGTCCAACGCCCTCAACGCTCGCAGCGGCCACTGGTACTTCACGCTCAAGGATGAAAGAGCCGAGATCTCCTGTGTCTGCTTTCGCCAGGACGCCGCTTACCTGAGGGCCAAGCCGAAGGACGGGCTGGCCGTGGTAGCTCGCGGGCGCATCAGCGTTTACGAGAAGAAAGGAGCTTACCAGCTCTACGTCAACGCCTTGGAGCTGCTTGGCACGGGGGCGCTGCAGGAGCAGTTCGAACGCTTGAAAGCGCGCCTGTCCGAAGAGGGGCTGTTTGACGAGGAGCGCAAGCGGCCGTTGCCTCCGCTGCCGCGAAGGATCGGCATCGTCACGTCGCAATCAGGGGCGGTGATCGCGGACATGCTGAAAGTCCTAGAGCGGCGCCATCGCGGATTGCACATCAGGCTTTTCCCGGTGGCAGTGCAAGGGCACGGCGCCGCGCAACAAATCGCCGAAGGGCTGCGCTACTTTAGCGAGCAGCCTTGGGCCGACGTAGTCATCGTGGGCCGCGGCGGCGGTTCGCTGGAGGATCTGTGGGCCTTTAACGAGGAGGTCGTAGCTCGGGCGATCGCAGCTTCCGCGGTGCCGGTCGTGTCGGCAGTCGGGCACCAGACCGATTACACGATTGCCGATTTCGTAGCCGACTTGCGGGCGCCCACTCCTTCTGCCGCGGCGGAACTGGTGGTGCCGGAAGCTGAAGCGATCTTGCAGAAGCTGGTTGACTCCGAAGGACGCCTGGCCCGAGCGATGCAGGCGGAGCTGGCCAAGTTGAAGGCGCGGGTATTGGAGAGCGGCTTGCATCGGGCTGCGCGCAACGTCGAGCATCGCGTGGGCCAGGCGGGACAGAGGCTGGACGAGGCGCTTCAGCGTCTGCACGAGGCCGAACGGGGGCGCTTGAGCGTAGGTCGCTCGCGCCTGGAGAAGATAGAGCGAAGGCTGGCTGGCATGGACTTGAGGGTCAGCCTCGCCCGCCAGTCCCAGAAACTGGGTGAGCTGAGCCAGCGGCTGTTTCCCGCAATGCGGAGAGCGCTCGAGCGCCGTTCGCACAGCCTTGAGTCGCTGCAAGTTCGCTTGCAGGGCTTGAGTCCGGTCGCGATTCTCGAACGCGGCTATGCCATCGTGCAGGATGCCGATGGCGCGGCGGTCCGCGGCACAGGCCAGGTCGAGGTCGGCGATCCGCTATTGGTCAGGCTGCACCGGGGTCGGCTGGAAGTTCGGGTCGAGGATGCCGAGGATGATACCGGGGGCAGTGCAGCCTCGAGGAACGAGGGTTGAGCGATGGAGCGACCTCTCCGTCAGTCGCCGTAGTATCGGGGCCCTGACGAAGCCAAGGTTGCGCCCTGATCGACCTTCCAAGACTCCAGCGCGGCGAAATCGGACCCGGCCCACTTGCCGCGCAGAGCGCTCATCTGGGCCTCGCTGAGCCGACTGTGTGCACGAGCGGCCATCAGGTCGCGATCGACCTGATCCGGAGAGCTGCAGCCCAAGATAGCGGTCGCGATCGGCAGGGACCAAACGTAGTTGAGGAGTTCCTCGAGCGACGAGATGCCCTGTTCGAGCAACACACCCACGCCGGTGGTCTTCATCGCCATCACGCCGAGGCCCTTGTCGACCGCCTTGGGCAGCGTGGTGTGTTCGAAGCTCAGGTGCTTGTTCGCGCCATCGGTCACGCTCAGAGGCATCAGCACGGTGTCCCAATCGTACGCCCCGAGCATCTTCACGAGCACGCGCGGATCCATGTGGCCGGTGAAGCCGACATGCCGGACCTTGCCGTCCCGCTTGGCCCGCTCGACCAGTTCCATCGCCCCGCGCGGAGCGAAGATCTGGTCGATATCTTCCATGTGCATCACGTTGTGGATCTGGTACAGGTCGAGGTAGTCAGTCCGCAGTCCGGCCAGGCTCTGGGTCAGGTCGAGTTCGCAATGGCTATAGGTGCGGTTGCGCGTCTTTGTGCCGTAGATGATCCGGTCGCGCGGCACCCCTTCCATCGCGATGCCGTAGCGGCGCTGGCTCAGGCCATAGGCGCCGGCCGCTGCCGAGTCGAAGTAGTTGATGCCGGATTCGTAGCTGTGGCGAATCGTCCGCAGGGCTTCGGCCTCGTCTCGGTGTGTGCCCACCCTGGCGCCGCCCAGTCCGACGATGGTGACTTCCAGCCCGGTCTTGCCGAGTTTCCGCCTTGGGATCGGATCCGCCGCGACGGCGCTGGCGGCCAGGCCCAAGCCTGCCGCGGCCTTGACGAAATCTCTTCTGCTGTCTGACATCAGTTTCCTCGCTTGGGACTGCTAGCCCCGCACCCAATAGGTTAGTCCATTACAGGCCGATCATGACGCAGGGCAGTGCAGCGCGGCGTATCGCTTCTGGTTCTCTGATTCGCCCAGGCTGCCGCTGCGTGCAGGCGATGAGCGGTACACTAGTGCCCGACATGGCTCTTGCCCGGCATACGACCCGGCGAACATTCGCCAAGGCTGCCGCCGCGCCTCTGGTGGTGTCTGCCTCTACGCTCGGACTCGGCGGGGCAACTCCCCCTTCGGATCGGATCGCGGTCGCGGGCATCGGCATGGGCAGCCGCAACCGCAGGAACATTCAAGAGTTTCTCGACCAAGAAGACGTGCGCGTCCGCGCCGTCTGCGATCTCTTCGCGGATCGCAGGGCCAGCGCGAAGCAACTCGTGGATGCCCACTACGGGGATGCTGATTGCGCCGGCACTAGGTTTCACGAGGAAGTCTTCGAGCGCGATGACATTGACGCCGTCGTCATCGGCACGGGAGATCGCTGGCATGCCGTGATGAGCTCGCTGGCGGCACAAGCTGGCAAGGACGCCTACTGCGAAAAGCCGTTTTGCCTCACCATCGCCGAAGGCCGCCAGCTCGTCGAAGTCACGCGCCAGTACGGGACCGTCTGGCAGTGCGGCACGCAGCGCCGGTCGAACCCGGGCTACGAATTCGTTGTCAACGCCATTCACGGCGGCCGCATTGGCAGGCTCCACACCGTGCGCCTCTCGTTCGGAGCCACCGGCGGCTGGAAGCGCAATTCGTTCGCGGTGCCGGAGAGCGAGCCGGACCCAGAGGTTTTCGATTACGACCGCTGGCTGGGCCAGGCGCCCTGGGCGCCCTACTCGGCTGACCGCGTGCGGTACTGGCGGCTGAACTGGGATACCGGAGCCGGGGGCGTGGCCGACATGGGACCGCACTTCATCGAGACGGTGCAGTGGCTGCGCGGCAAGCCGCTCGATGCGCCGGTCGAGTACGAGGGCGAAGCCGAGTTCCGGGACGAGGGCGGCATCAACAACATCCCGTATTGGTACGAGATTCGCACCCGCTACAAGGATGGCCTGCGGCTCAACATGGACACCGGACGCAAGGGGCTTATGTTCGTCGGCGACGAAGGCTGGATCTTCCTCTCAGACACGGGCGGAATCGATGCCAAGCCCGATTCTGTGCTCTCGGGCCTCGAACCGCCGGACGCAAACTACAACATCCAAGGGCCGCACGTGCGCGACTTCCTGACTTGCATGCGCAGTCGGCGGCAGCCCGCGTCCAATCCGGAAGCCGCTCACAGGGCCCACACCATCGCCCACTGCGCGAACATCTGCCTCCGGCTAGGACGCAATATGCGGTGGGATCCCGCTGTCGAGCGATTTGAGGGCGACGCGGAAGCCAACAACATGCTGTATCGCACCATGCGTGCGCCATGGAGGGTCTGAGCATGCAGCGCGACCAGGTACGGGCTGCCGTACAAGCCGTTGCCGAGTATGACTTCGGCAGGACCGCAGATGCGCTCTTCGAGTTGGACCGGCTGATCAATGCATCCCACGGTGACGGCGATGCCCGGTCATGGATCGAGGCTGAGCTGGCGCAGATCTTGGAGTCTGACGTGAGCTTGGCCGCCAAGCAGGAAGTTTGCCGGAGGCTGTGGCGCATCGGAACGGATGCTTCACTCGGGGCTCTGGCCAGGCTGCTCGAGGACGACGATCCCAATCTGGTGGCGGCTTCCTGCTACGCGATTGGCAGACGGCCGTCGGCGCGAGCCGACGAGGCATTGAAGTCGGCGCTGCGCAAGGCGCCGCAGCCTTGCAGGGCCGCGATCGAGAGCCTGATCGAAGACCGGATCTGATTGCGGCGCGCCGATTCGCAGCTCGCCCCGGACATTCGGCATAATCGATTTGATGCAAGCCGTTACAAATTTCATCGCCGGCGAGTGGAGCGCAGCCTCTGGGGCCGATGTTTCCCCGGTGATTGATCCCGCCACGAACGAATTGCTGGCCACGGTGCCTGTGGATGGCAGCGATGCCGTTGCCGAAGCGGTCTCGGCCGCGGCGCGGGCCTATCCGGATTGGCGCAGCGTCCCGCCGGGCGAGCGCATTCAGTTCCTGTTTCGTTTCAAGCAGCTGCTGGAAGAGGACTTCGACGAGATTGCTCGCCTCGTCTCGCGCGAAAACGGCAAGACATACGCCGAGGCCGCCGGAGAACTCCGGCGCGGCATCGAGAACGTCGAGGTCGCCTGCGGCATTCCGACGATGATGCAGGGCTACAACCTTGAGGACATCGCGCGGGGCATAGACGAGACCATGATTCGGCAGCCGCTGGGCGTGGTCGGGGTGATCACTCCGTTCAACTTCCCGGTGATGATCCCGCTGTGGTTCCTGCCGTATGCGATCGCGTGCGGCAACACGGTGGTCATCAAGCCGTCCGAAAAGGTGCCGCTGTCGATCCGCAGGGTCATCGAGGTCTTGGAGCGAACCGGACTGCCCAAGGGCGTGGTCAATCTCGCCCATGGCGGCGTGGCTGCGGCCAACGCCCTGGTGGAGCATCCTCAGGTTCGGGCGATCAGCTTTGTCGGATCCAGTCCGGTCGCGCGGCATGTCTACGCCACAGCCGCCCGCCACGGCAAGCGCGTGCAGTGCCAAGGGGGCGCGAAGAACCACGTGGTCGTCCTGCCGGACGCCGACATGGAGACTACCACCAAGATCGTCGGTGACAGTGCCTTCGGCTGCGCCGGCCAGCGCTGCCTGGCTGTGTCCACCGTGGTTACCGTTGGGGACGCGCACGAACCGTTTCGGGACGCGATCGCCTCCTCCGCCGCTGCGCTGAAGGTCGGCCCTGGCTTGTCGGACGGCGTGGAGATGGGGCCCGTCATCACCGCCGAGAGCCGCCAGCGCATCGAGGGTGCCATCGGCCGCGGAACCGCTGACGGAGCTGCGGCGGTCCTTGACGGACGCGGGATTCAGATTGACGGATGTGCGGACGGCAACTTCGTCGGTCCGACCGTGCTGGACTGGGTAACGCCCGGCAGCTACCTCGCAACGACCGAGGTCTTCGGACCTGTGCTCGGACTAACGCCTGTCAAGACCCTCGACGAGGCGATCGAAGTCATCGCCGGCAGTCCGTTCGGCAATGCGTCCTCGATCTTTACCAGCAGCGGGGCCTCGGCGCGTAAGTTCCGAAGCGAGGTCCCGACCGGTAACGTGGGCGTGAATATCGGCGTTGCGGCTCCGATGGCCTACTTCCCGTTCAGCGGCTGGAAGGACAGCTTTTTCGGGGTGCTCCACGGGCAAGGCCGGGATGCGGTCGAGTTCTACACCGACAAGAAGGTCGTGGTCGAACGCTGGCCGCAGCAATGGTCGCGCAAGTTCTGACTTGCCACCCGTCACGGCCGCATGGCTGACGGAGGCTTTTCCCAGTACTGTTCGTGGCAGGCAGTGCAGGCGACGTACAATTCCCCGCCTGTATCGAAGACCCCTTGGTCGTCGCGCCTGTCGGCAGCTTCCATCACCTGTGTCGCGGCGTCAATCAACCCGCTGGCGTAGGCCATCCAGTCCTCGGTGTCACGCGCGCGCCCGTCCATCATCAGCAGGTTGCCTGCCTCCGCGAGGGTGTAGGCGCTCTGCATGACGCGCATCCATTCGTCTTCGTTGCCGGGCCGGATTTCGTTGGTGCCCTCGACGGTGATGATCGTTCCGACCGAGTCCCAGACGACCTCGGCGTGAGGGTAGACCACGTCGTGCATCACATCTTCTACGGTCCCTACGGGCCTGAACGGAGGCCCCGTCGGGGACGCTTGCTCGCTCGGCCCGCAAGATGCACAGATCCAAGCCATCAAGATCCCAGCGATGAGGGCCTCGTGCTTCCAACGGTTCCCGAGTTTCATCAGCCTTACTCCGTTCCTAGTGTTCGCGCTGCCGACTCCCGGTGTCCGCAGAGGCCGAACGCTGCCTGCGCGCTGCATACACTTTAGCGCTTGCTTGGGGTGACTCGCAGTGGGTCCGAGAAGCAGATGGACTCGTCGGAGGTTGCGATCGGCTGTTTGGGGAAGCGAGCCTTGGGCGGTTTTCTGATAAAGTCTTGTTCTGGTTTAATCCGCTTAGCTCGCACTCGCGTGCGGTCAGGAACGGACACGGACTGGGGAGTCGAGTCCAGCTATGTCGCTGCAGATCCTGTTGGAGTCTCTGGAAGCCTCTTGGGCCAGTGTCTCGATCCGCGAATCCATCCTGTTCTACCCGTTGGTGGAGACCAGTCACGTGCTGACGTTGTGCCTGTTCTTGGGAATGACCGCAGCGTGGGACCTGCGCTTGGCCGGCTGCGCACTTCGCAGTGTGCCGGTCTCCCAAGTGGTCAACAGGCTTTTTCCGTGGGCCATCGCCGGATTCGTCCTGATGGTCATCAGCGGGGGGCTGCTGTTTCTCTCCAGCCCGGTGCGGGCTTCGCAGAACATCTTCTTCCAGGTCAAGATGGTCACGATCGCCTTGGCTGGAATCAACGCGTTCGTCTTTCACAAGACGGTCTTTCGCTGGGTCGAGGAATGGGACGAGGCGGACACAATCCCGACACGAGCCCGCGTGGCTGGCATCTGCTCGCTCGGGCTGTGGAGCATCGTGGTCATCTGCGGGCGCATGCAAGCTTACAACTGGTTCGACTAACGAGGATTGGGCGTGGATCTTCTAGCGGTGTTCGAATGGCTCGAGGCCACAACCATTGGCGTCGTGATCCGCGAGTCGCTTTGGCTCTTTCCCGTGATTGAAGCAGTGCATCTGCTCGCGCTGGCTCTGATCGGAGGCATGATCCTGGTGGTGGACCTGCGCTTGCTTGGTTTCGGCATCCGCAGCCAATCGTCGGCTGCATTGGCCAAGAGCCTGCAACCGTGGCTGGTTGGCGGCTTGATCACGATGGTCGCCACCGGCGTGCCGATGTTTCTTTCCGAGGCGATTAAGTGCTACTACAGCCCGCCGTTTTGGTACAAGATGGGCTTCTTCGCAGTGGCGCTGCTATACACCTTTACTGTTCGCAAGCGGGTTGCTGCCACGGATGCGGCGGCGCTTGGTCCGTTTTGGGGGCGGCTCACCGCGGTGGCATCGCTGGGCCTTTGGTTCTGCGTTGGGTTCTCGGGTCGCTGGATTGCGTTCTACTAATCAGGGAGTCATTCGCCTTCGCTAGGATTTGCTGGGTCTCAATCGCTCTTGGGAGTGACCCTTCCAGTCGCTCATTCGTAATGGCCGTTCTCGGGATCCGGCAGGTCCATCTGCGTTTCGATCAATTCATTCGCGAACTGCGCGGAGGGATGATCGGCGGCTGCACCACACTGGGCGAGAGCAATAGCAGTGGCCACGAGTCCCGGCAAACGCATCAGCCAGATCATTGCCCACCGGGTGCGGCGTGCCTTCCTGCGTTCTCCGACAGCCCAGCCTCCGCGCTTGAGCGAGTCGGCAGCGCCCCCAGCCGAAATGGTTGAAGCAGTCTAAGATGAACTTCGGTCACCGCTCGAGCGCCACGCGCCAGATCGCCAGAGACCGTCTCGCCGAGTCATGCTGCTACGGTACCCGCCCATCGCGGAGACCACGCGACCCGGGCAGGGGGCGAAACCCTCATGCAGAGCGAGAACTTCAGCTGACCCGGCCAAGCCAGCCATGAGAAAGCAAGCACAGATTCCATCCCCATTCGAACCGTCATCTTCCGCGCCCGGCACGCCGGTCAGCGAGGCGCGAGCCCAGCAAACGCCAACGGGAGCCGCTACGACGAACCGTTTGCCGCCATCCGCCAGAATGACCCTTCTCCACGCCATCCCTTGCGCCCTCTCGCTGATGACTTGGACCGCTCTCGCCGGTGCGCTGATGACAGTCTGTGTCTCGGTTGCTTCGGCCGAGAACTGGCCCGCCTTTCGCGGGCCGACACGACAGGGCGTTTCGCTCGAGGACGGCCTGCCGTTGCACTGGTCACCAGTCACCAATGTGGTGTGGAAGACTCCGATGACCGGAAGCGCGTGGTCGTCACCGATAGTCTGGGAGGACCGTATCTTCCTTTCCACCGCCACCAACGACGGCGCGTCCTGCCATGTCCTGTCGCTCGACGCTCGGAAGGGAAGGCTCCTTTGGGACAAGCACGTCTTCGACCAGGAGACATTGATGAAGCGGAGGCAGAATTCTTACGCTTCGCCGACACCGGTTACCGACGGCGAGAGCGTCTTCGCGGTGTTCGCCGACGGCAGCATCGTCGCTCTCGATTTCGAAGGCAACGTGCTGTGGGAGAATCGCGACTTCGATTTCTTCTCCGAGCATGGCCTCGGCGCTTCACCCATCCTGTACGAGAACCTGCTCATCATGGCGTTCGACCCATCCAGCCGGACGCGGCGAGAGGAAAAGCTCGGCTGGAAGGTTCCTTGGGACGGAGCCGCCATCTGGGCTCTTGACAAAGAGACGGGCGAGCTGAAATGGGAAGCGAAGCGAGGGCTTTCGCGACTGGCCCACGTCACGCCCAACCTCATGCAGGTCGACGGAGCGCCGCAACTTGTCACTGCAGCGGGCGACGTGATCCAAGGGTTTGACCCGAACACCGGCGAGCGGCTCTGGTCGGTCTACGCCCAGGGCGAAGGCGTTGCGCCCTCGATCGTCGTCGGAGGCGGCCTGGCTTACTCAATCTCGGGTTTCGAGGCGACCGCGATCCGTGCGGTTGCTCCGGGCGGAAAGGTCGTATGGGAGCAGACGCGCTCCGCCTCGCACATCCCGTCGATGATCTACGACTCCGGGCTGCTCTATAACGTGCACGAAAACGGCGTCGCTACCTGCATGGATGCGGAAACGGGCGAGGTCATCTGGCAGGAACGCGTGGGCGGCAAGCACTGGGCATCCCCAGTCCTCGCCGAGGGGCGGGTCTATTTCCTCTCCGAGGAGGGCGAGACCACCGTAATCCGAGCAGGCCGCGAATTCGAGGAATTGACGCGTAACCGCTTGCACGAGCACACGCAGGCATCGATGGCAGTGTCAGGCGGACGCTTCTATATCCGCACCGCGAACCACCTATGGGCAATCGGCCCCGAGTGAATGCGCGGTCTGGTGGCGGGCGGAGACAACAGGCCGTGCGACAGATGGAAACGGTGCCTGCAACACCCACTTCGCTGCGGGATGCTTGTGACCGCACCGCATCGGTAGAGCAATGCCAAGCCATGATACGGACGCCCCGCTATGCCGGGATCAGACCGACTGGTCCTGTGCCATGCCGGCAGGCGGTTGGTGGCGCGAGTTGGAACCCCGGCTGAACAACCGTTCGCCGGCGGGCAATCGCAACTGCCAGGGCCGTTCAGAGCGTCTGGTAGCAACGAACCGCATCCGTCCCGGCCGCTCGATGGGATCCGGCCTCGCCGGAGTTCCGGATCATGCCGTTAGTCCGGTTATGTAACGGAGCGCTGCCTCGCATGCGCCTAGACTTGGCAGTGATTGAGATCCTATTGCTGGGGTACGGGCTCTTCTACGGCTCCTTCGTCGCGACGAGCGCCATCTTCTACGGCCAAGAATTCGCCGTTCCGTTGGCCATTGGCCTGCCAATCGTGATGCTGTGCGGGTGGAGCCTTGTTCGAAAACCCTTCCGGACGATCGTCGTCGTTGGCGTATTGAGCTGGATTGCGAGGCCGGTGATATCCCAATGGGCGGGCTCGGAACCGCAAGGCCTCGCGGCCCGGGCGGCCGTCGTGGCAATCCTGCTCGGAATGCCATTGCCCTTGGTAACGCAATGGGCCAGGGCGAGGAGGAAGCGCCATGCCCTGGAAGATCGCAGCACGGCGCTGGCCAGCTTCCGGTCCCGGGCCGACGGGGACGTGGCGGAGTGGGGAGCACCGGGCTCCCTGCCGATCCGTCAACGGCAGCTAAAGGTTTACATTACGAGCGGCGCCGCGTACCGCAGGCTCGAGCAGTTTCTCGAAGCGGGGGATCTTTCACAGTTCGACAACGAACTGGCGCGGCTGGAGTCCGATCTTAAAGAGTTCGCGGGGCAGGCAGGCCGAGCGGGCGGATTCGAGGCCGGACCTGGTCAGGAGTCGACAGACCCATACACGGTGCTGATGTGTTCGCCCGATTCCTCTTTCGAAGACGTCAAGCAGGCATACAAGTTGTACAGCAGGTTCTACCATCCCGATGCCGTGAAGAGCCGCGGAGGGGATGAGGAGGACGCGCATCGGAGGATGAAGCAAGGCAACCTTGCGTTTGACCAAATCAAGAGGCAGAGGCGAATGCAATGACTCCGGTGCCATCAAGCGCTGGCGGGATTTCTACGGCCCGGCAGTTCGGCAGGCAGCAGCCATGAAGCGCGAATGCAATAGTCAGAGCAGGGGGTAATACACATGCGACTGCAACAACCATCCACGGATGCCTCGAGGGCTGTAGTGCTTGCACTCGTCGCGACTGCGTCGATCGGCGCAGGAGTGTACGCAGCATTCGAGATTCGAGGCCGAGGAGCGGCCATCGACAGCCCCGAAGCCATGACCGTCGAGGCAATCGCCCCCTCAGCGCGGGAGATTGCCAAGCGAGGGCAATCGGGAGCCCCTCGGCCAGATCAAGGCAAACTTAACCGAGCGAGCGCCGCTTCCGAGGCCCCCACGCCTGCGATTGCCGAGAAGGCTCCAAACCCAGGAGCCGAGGAGTTGCGATCGGACGGGCACACAGCAAGCGCAGACCATGGCTTGCCCAGCGCCCCCGCAACGGCGCTCAACTCCGAGCTAGAGAAGGAGCACTTCGAGCCCCCCTCAGTGTCGGCAGAGCCTCCGACCCCGACAGATGCGCCCTTCGCGCCCAGTCCAGTGGCCCTGGCGGTCGAACCAACGCAAGAGCCGGTTGTTGTCCACAGCGGCACTGTGCTCGCCGTGCGCCCCGACCAGCAGATCGGTTCGAACCTCAGCGAGCCGGGGGATCGCTTCCGGGGCCGGCTGGCCGACGCTGTGCCCTTTCACAGTGGGGCGATCCCCGCAGGCAGCGCCGTCATTGGCACGGTGATCGACGCACGGCCGTCCGGTAGAGTCAAGGGTCTGGCGCAGATTTCAATAGCGTTGCAGGAGATTGAGTTTCACGGCGAACGGCACGCCCTCAGGACCAATACCGTCAAGATCGAAGCCGAAACCACGCACGGGCAAGATGCAAAGAAGGTCGGCCTCGGAACAGGAGTTGGAAGCTTGGTGGGGGGCATTCTGGGCGGCAAGCGGGGTGCCGCCCAGGGAGCCGCAATTGGCGGCGCAGTGGGCGGAGTGGGCGTCCTCGCGACCAAGGGGCGCGAAGTGGAGTTGAGCGTGGAGAGCCTGGTCTATTTCGAGCTGCAGGAGAACTTGGAGCTTACAATCGCTCCCGCCAGCCCGTGATCTCTGCCTGCGAAGGTCCGCTCGCGAGTTGCGGTATCGACCAACGGACCAGCCGGTTTCGGGCCAAACCGCCTGCGCCACATTCCCTGGCAGTGAACCTTCTGCGCCAGAACACGCCGCTGGACACGATCAGCGACTTGCTCGGCCACCACAGTCCACAAGGAGGCGTCCGAGTCTGACGGACAGCGCCGGACCTGCCGGGGGTGACAGGCTGGAAGGGAGTCCGCTACGGTCCCGCCACAGCGCCACCGGCCCAGTCGCGACGCTCCAGATTTGTCCGAACACCATCTGTCCAGCTCCGCTCCCTGCCCGTTTCGGGCCCCGACTGCGGCCAATCAGTCCCAAGCCGAAGCCAGCCGACTGCGAACATCGACTGCCTGGAGACTCGCTGTGTGCCGGGCTCTGGCGGGATGCAGTTCATGGGAGATTAGGTTCGTAATCGCAGCTCAGATTGCCGTCAACCCAAAGTTCTGAAGGATTTGGGCGCAGGTGCTTGCCTTCCAAGCGGACTCACGGCAACCGCTGGCCGTGGTGCTGCTCCGGGGTCGGCTGCTTGGCGGGTTTGAAGTGGGATTGCAGCGAGTGATGATGGAAAGCGGAACGGGGACGCCGCGCCCGCTCTAGGGCCGAAACGCCGTTCTCCAGCTGGGGTATCTCTGAAGTCGTCACACTGACCTCGTCGATTACGATGAGAACAGAATGTTGCGAGTTCTTCTTGGAGCCCTTGTCGCCGCGACATTGTTGTCGGCGGAGACCTATCACGTCTACTATCTCGGCGGTCAATCGAACATGGACGGGTACGGCAAGGTCGGTGAGCTATCCGCTGACCTCCGAGGGGTAAACAATGCCGTGCCCATCTTTCATGGCAATCCCACCCCTGATGGCGCGGCAGGCGGAGGCTTGGGCGTTTGGGCCAAGCTGCGCCCCGGACACGGCGCGGGCTTCAGCGCTGACAGCTCTGGGAACAAGTACTCGAACCGATTCGGCATCGAGGTCACATTCGTGCGGCGATTGAGTGAGCTTCGCCCCGGTGAGAAGATTGCGCTGATCAAGTATTCGCGCGGTGGCACCTCGATCGATGAAACGGCGGCCCGCTGGTTCGGCAGCTGGGAAGCTGACTTCATAGGGGGTCCCCTACAGTACTCCGGCGTCAATCAGTACGACAACTTCTTGAGCACGTTGAAGAACGCGTTCGCCGAGCGCGATATCGATGGCGATGGGTCAAGCGACACACTGGTCCCCGCCGGGATCTTATGGATGCAGGGCTAGAGCGACGCCGGCACCGCCGCCGTCGCACGACGCTACGAACGCAATCTCAAGCGCTTGATGGACCTTATGCGGGCGGCCCTGCGGGTCGACGATCTACCGGTCGTGATCGGACGCATCTCCGACTCGGGCGAGGACAAGGACGGCAAGGTCTGGAATTACGGCGATGCCGTCAGGCAGGCCCAACAGGATTTCGTTGACTCCGACACCGCTGCCGCCATCGTTACCGAGACTGACAAGTATGGTTATTCCGACCCCTATCACTACGACACGAACGGGTACATCGAGCTCGGCAAACGCTTCGCCGAAGCGATTCACTCGATTCGTCCGGAATAGCCCCGCTGCGGGTGGCGATCTGAGCTAAGGCGCGGGCACTATATCGCGATCGCCTCGTCGACAAGTTGGCGGGCCGGACGCGTGGCGAGGCGAGCGCGTTCCTCTGAACCTGCTTCCCCGGGCTCACCACACATCACCAATACCCCGCCCAATTGAGAAATTCGCGAACAGACGCAGCAGCCCATCGAGCCAAGAACAGCCGGGCAAGTCTATTCGCCTATCACGTGCAGCACTAATGTCCGCCGATGCGGACGGTGCCGGTGCTCGAAGAGATAGATTCCCTGCCAGGTTCCGACCGCAGGCCTGCGGTCCACTGTGGGTATCGCTAGGTGCGTCTGGGTCAATGCCGTCCGGATGTGCGCCGGCATGTCATCCGGTCCCTCCATCGTGTGCTGGTGCAGGCGACTATCGTCGGGCACCAGACCGGCGAAGAACCTCTTGAGGTCATGCACGACGACTGGCCGACGTTCTTGAATTGTCAAGGACGCAGACGTATGGCGGATATACACGGTCAGCATGCCGGTCTCAATGTCAAGCCCTGCCACCCAGTCCAGCATCGGGCGCGTGGCTTCGGACAGGCCGGTTGTAAGCGGGCGTAGTACTCTTCGATATTCGACCCAATTCTCCGATAACGTAAACCACAACATGTAGTAGTGTGTCAGAGATTTGGGGACGGCCCGAAAACTGCCTTCACGAGGTGTCTTTAAGTCCGTTCAAAGGTCGCGCAAACACCCTCTCAAGCGCTTGAGTCGCACTGCACCACAGTCGCGTACCCGCCCCGGAGACGCGGTGCTCCACCCCCTTACACGCCCATGATCCGGCCTTGGGATCGCTCGAACGCCTTGCGGAGCTTCTCGCCGGCGTTCTCCGCGCGCTTGAACTCGCGCCCTGGTTCGGCCGTCTCCTTGCGCGAGGCGTCCAGCTTCGCCAGTGCCGCCTTCGTCGCTCCTGCCGATCGCGCATGGCTCTTCAGCGGAGCTGTCGTGCGATCGAACGCTCGCAGGACGATGCCGACCTTCAGATCCGCCATGCTACGATTCCTGAGTGACCGGGCTGGGCATCGTCGTCGGCATCTGGGCACTGCTCTCTTTCCGCGGAGTGCGCGGCGCGATCTGGATCTTTCTGGCGTACGCCTGCTGGCGGGGGGCCCCGCTCTGGGAGCAGATTTGCGTCGCCGTCATGTTGGCCGCCGCGATGGCATGGGGGCTACTGCAGACTGCGACCGACGATCCGCCCGGCGAGCGCCTCGGCCCCCAAGGCGGTGTACTCGAGTAGCTCGCCGAACGGCTGCCAACCACGACATATGGTAGGGTGTGGAGCCAATCACCTGGCCCAGAAGAAGACTATTCGGTGCGGATTGGGCAGACCCGATAGGCCCGCGCAGCAGGCACTCGGCAGCGGTCGCGATCATTTCGCCTCAGTCGCCGATGCGGATGGGTGTGTCCACGAACGGTAGGACTTTGTAGTTGACGAGGTCTTTAGGATGGCAGGAGGCTCTGCTTAGCGACAGTCGGGTCTCCGAACACTGCACCTGATAGTGGCCCGCTAGCCTGTATAATTCGGAGTGTCGCAGGCAATTGCCGTGAAACAGTTAGAAAGAGAGATCGCTTTCTTCAAGTCGATCCAATCGAAACTCGCTCAGGATCATCACGGCCAGTTCGTCGTGATCCAGGGAGAATCCATAGAAGGGGTTTATGAATCCGAATTGAAGGCATACGTAGCTGCGCGCAAGAAGATTGGACCTGAGCCCTTCCTAATCCGTGAGTGCATTCGCCCTGAGGAAGAGTTTCGTCACACGTTTCATTCAAGAGTTGCGTAGCATTCGTACATCCGTCTGGTAATGCAAGATATCGAACCAACCGCGCTGACACTCCAGCGTCCGGCGGATCACCGGGACTTTGCGTGCGAAGTAGCTGTCAGCGAGGCATTCGATCCAGATTCGGGCATGGAGCATCCGCCGCCGGTCAAGTGTGTTGGCATCTGGGACACGGGCGCGACAGGATCCGTGATAACGAAGGGGATCATCGACCATCTCGGACTGGGTCCTGTCGATCGTGTCCAAGTGAATACTGCAAACGGAGTTCGCGAGTCCGATGTCTACCTAGTGAACATACTTCTGCCGAGCAACGTGGGGTTCCAAGGACTGAGGGTCACGGAGGCCGATATCGGCGAAGCCGACGTGTTGATCGGGATGGACATTATCTGCCTGGGAGACTTCGCAATCACACATACAGTAGAAGGTGGTTTAGTGATGAGTTATCGCACACCGCCAGATTTTGGTCACGTGACTGATTTTGTCAAGCAGATCAACAGTCGGAGACCTATGGAGCGGAGTCGCAACGAGCGGCGGCGATCCGGTAAGACAGCGAAACGGCGCAGAAAACGGAAATCGCACTGAAGCCCGAGTCGTTACGACCACGCCCGGGTGTTTGGCCGATGTACTCGGCGGGTGACCCGACATTCGGAACAACCGGCCGACAGTGGCGTGAGCTAGGCACTACCGCAACACATCGTAGATCGCTTGGACGCCGTCTCCACAGTCAACAGTCTTGGCGGGGATTTTATTCATCCACCCGGCGGCTTGGATCTCCAGAAGCCTGTTGGCTACCGCGCTATTCAGATCGAAATCGCTGACCAATACTGATACCCCGGTTGACTCGTCCTATTCGACCCATGGGCCAACCCCAATTAGGGTCTTGCGGAAATACAGAGATCCGTTGTCGCAGTGTTCCGCCAGCTTCTCCAATCGGTCTCGTGCCGATTCCAGCTGTTCTATTAACGTGTCTACGCGCTCTAGCTCTTCCTGCGTTGCTTGGGCTTGCCCTTCGCTGTCTTCACTGGCTCCCGCATTCCTTCGTATAGCCTGAACCGGTGCTCGACGCGCTCGCGCTCGGGCTCGAAGCCCTGCCGTCGGTAGAGCCCGTCCACGGCCCGATCCAGTGCTTGGTGCGCCTTGCGAAGGATCGCCGGCATGAGATCTAGGTCGTAGAGATTTGCCAGCGACCGCAAAGTGGACGCTTGGCAGACGGGTCTTATGCAGTGCTTGCCTGACGAGTGTCGTCTTTCCCGACTGACGCGGCCCTGATACGACGATGAGCCACCTCGGGTCTTCGTGCATGCGGCTCAGCAGTACTTCTCGCGCATGTCGGCAAGACTCTGCTATGCCCGTAGATGACTATATTGAATGAATTCGTTCAATTTAGTAATCAAGTGCTGCGGGACGACTGAGACAAGCACGGCCGGGCAAGTCTATTCGCCTATCACGTGCAGCACTAATGTCCGCCGATGCGGACGGTGCCGGTGCTCGAAGAGATAGATTCCCTGCCAAGTGCCCAGCGTCGGCCTGCGGTCGACAACGGGTATCGCCAAGTGTGTCTGGGTCAACGCCGTCCGGATGTGCGCCGGCATGTCATCCGGCCCTTCCATCGTGTGCTGGTACAGGCGGTTATCTTCGGGCACCAGGCGGGAGAAGAACCTCTCGAGGTCATGCACGACGTCTGGGTCGGCGTTTTCTTGAATCGTCAAGGACGCGGACGTATGGCGGATGTAGACGGTCAGCATGCCGGTCTCGATATCAAGCCCTGCCACCCAGTCCAGTATCGGGCGGGTGACTTCGGACAGTCCTGTGCCCCTAGTCTCAACGTGCAGTTGTCGAACGAACTGTTTCATCGCAGGCACTTCCTCAGTGTCTCTCGAACGGCCGACGGAATCAGCGGTTCCCGGCTGGGGTGTCGCGTGAATCCGCGCCCACCCGTTAGGCTCGTCGGCGGGTCCGTCGGCAAGCTCCCGCAATGTCGCACGACCGATTGTTTCGCGAGGAGACGACTGCGTGCAATCGCAGTCGCTAGTTACCGCCCGGGTTTCTTCGCGTTCCGCTGCTTGGTGAAACCCAGCACGTAGCCACCAGTTGGAGGGCTCGTTTGGGAATGGTATTCGGCCTAGCGCCGCTCGGTCGGATCCCTTCCATCCCGAGGCGCACCGGTGCCGGACGACCCCATGAACAGCCGCGTGCCGTCCTCAAATGTCAGGTCGCGACCGTTGGCCTTTTGCGTGCCGTCCTTGGCTTGGTAGCCATCGACCATGATGACCGTGCCCGGCAGCAGGGATTGCTTGGTAAAGCCGCGACGGAAGAGGGTGTTTGGCGTGCCGCCCTCGATCATCCACTGCTCGACCTCGCCGTCTTCCATCTTCACGTCGATATGGATCCAAGCGTGCGGGTTGATCCACTCCATCTTGGTTACGGTGCCCCTGAGCTGCACGGGTCGGTTAGCGTCGAACTCAGCTGAGAACGCGTGATGGGCCAGCAGCTGCGCTACGGCCAACAGGGTGATCAGGATGATGGTGACGCAGATGCTTGCGGCGCCTTTGGACATGTTGCCTTCTCTCCTCGGTTGCAGTTTACCCTAACGAGCCTGCAATGGGGTCAGCGAGCGATAATCCGAAGCTCGGCGACCCCGATTGACAAATCGGAGCGCGGGAACGCTGCAGGAGCCCGATCTCTCGCCTTCCGACTGGAACCTCGCCAGAGCCTCGCGTGCTTTCGGCGAGCCGCGCTGGCAAGACCTGCGTCTCAATGCTCTCCACCGAACAAACGCTCCCTGTTGCAGCCAAATCAGGGCAGATTCGATCCCGTGTGAGGCTTGCCCGCCTGCTCCGTCGCACGCGCTCCCTCCAGCATCGTGAACATGCTGTAGTTGCCCTCGTGGCAGGCGTATTCGAACATCGGCTGGTCCGTCTTCTTCATGGGTATGACCGCCGACCACGGCTGTTCGAACGATTCGGGATCGCTGATCGTGTATTCGTATACGACCCTGTCTGGCGCCACCCGCGTGAACCGCTCAGTCAGCACCATGTTCGGCCCTGTCCCCCGGTAGGACGTCTTGTCGGTAAAGTTGCGCGACTCGACCACTAGCGTGTCGCCTTCCCAGCGTCCGCGCGCATCGCCGCGCCACTGGCGCATGTGACTTGGCAGGTGGTCCCGCCCGTCCAGCGGCACGATGCGGGCGTCGTTGACCATCTCGATCAGCAACACCGCGTAGCCGGGTGTCTGAAAGATGTGGACGTTGTTGTTGTACGCGCTCGGCGTGTAAGGCGGCCCGGCGTTAAAGCCCAGGATGCAGCGCTCGGCAACGCCCCGGTCCTCCGGGCCGTGTGGCTCTCGCGCCCGAGCGGCGCGGATCCCCGCGTAGCGCTTCCGAGCTGGTTCGGTCATGGCCGGGATCCTGCCGTTTGGCGGATCCACGATCAGCGAGGTGCGCTTGTCTTCGGTGAGTTCGTTGCCGTAGTCCCACCAGAACTGGTTGTAGGCGTTGCGGACGTCCTGCTCGGCCGAGATGCCGTCGGACGCGCGGCGATCCTTGTTGCGGCGCCCCAGTTCTTCGACGCGAAACTCGGCGGCCTCTTCGTCGCTGAAGACATCCTGCTCGCCGAGCCGGGCGGGTCGCTCCAACGGCGTGATGGTCCGAAAGTCCCACACGCCGCGCAAATCGGGCGCGCCCCAAGCCGTGCGAGGGGGAGTCCACTCCTGCTGTTCCCCGGCGGCGTCGGCCGCCACCAGCGGAGCAGCCACGAGGGCTGCGACTGATGCCAGCCCTAAGACCCGATGTGTCATGGCGAACCTCCTAGCTCATTCCGTTTCCTTCTTGCGCAAGTGCCCGTACATCATCTCCTCGACGAACTCCACGCACTTGAATTCGAGCAGCTGCATGTTCTCGTCCATGCGCCGGTAGAGCGGAAGCTTGATCTTCCACGGCCGGGTGAACACGTTCTCGTCTTCGATGGTGGCCTCGTACAACAGGTGGTTCGGGCCGGCGGGCGTGTACCGCTCGACTACCTTCAGCGACTCGGAATGGAAATTTCCGGCGCTGTCGAACCACGTGTCGGCGACATGGTTGCTGACATCCACCACCAGCGTCTGCCCTTCCCAGCGGCCCCGCGAGTGCCCCATCCACGCGTCGCCGGGATGCTCGAAGTCCGGCCGGTTCATGTAGACCACGCGAGATGCGCTGGCGAACTCGTACGCGATCAAGATGTGGTCCGGCGTTTGGACAATCTGGAACGGGAACGGCATGTAGGTGGCCCGCGGCACGCCGGGCATGTAGCACTTGACGACCGGATCCAGCTTGAGCCAGTCCGCCTTGTTCTGCAGCCGCTTCTCCAGCGCCCAGGGTTGGTAGGGGATTTCGCCGCCCTCCACGATGCCCAACCCGCCGGGAATCGCGCCCAGAGCCCCCATGTTGACGACCGGCCCGGCTTCGGCCGAGTGGCCCTCGATATTCCAGTTGGCTGAGCCCAGGGCCTGCCAGATGCCGTTCAGGTTCGGGTTCCCGTCGGGGGTGAGCGGGGCTTGATAGTCTTGCGCAAGCCCGCCCGCTGCCACCAGCACCAGGCAGAAGCAGAGAGTCGCCGCAGTGACCAGCGCGCTGGCAGACTGGGATCGGGAGTGGGGTCGAATCACTTGCAACACTTTGAAGAGTCTACTACCGATTCGGGCCGGAGCGAAACCGGGAATCGCAGGAATCAGTGAGTTCGTTCCCCGCCTGGGCCTTGGTCTGGGCCCGGCGGTATCCTCCCTGCCGAGCAAGCTTGAGGCCGGTCTGCCCCTGAAGCGGCCGCACGCTGGCGGATTCGCGATCGAGCCGGCCAGCCTGCGCTATACTCTCAGCCCGGCAGCCGTGCGGCAGCGGTCACCGGAATCGAGCAGTGGACCTATCGTCGAGCCTCTTGTCCCCCAAGCGCGGTTTCGTCGGTCTTGCGATGGCGCTAGCATGCTGCGTTGCCACGGCTTCCGCGCAGAGTTCCACAAGCCAGCCATCCGCTGGGCGTGTCGATGACGAGCGGATCGACAGGATCGACGACAACGATCCCGGACAGTGGCTGGCATACGGACGCGGGTACAGCCAGCACCGCTTTTCCCCGCTCGAGCAGGTCAACCGCCGGACCGTTCGCGACCTAGGCTTGAACTGGACGCGCAAGATCGAAGTCCGCCATCGCTTGCAATCGTCCCCGATCGTGGTGGATGGCGTCCTGTATGTCACAGACAGCTGGAGTGCTGTCTCGGCAGTCGACGCCGATACGGGCGAGACGATCTGGACGTTCGACCCCAAGACCCAGCGCACACGCGCCCGCTGGTCGTGCTGCGGCGGGCCGATCAATCGGGGCGTGGCGGTGTACCGGAACCGGGTCTATACGGCTACGTTTGACGCCCGCTTGGTGGCGATCGATGCCCGGACGGGAAAGAAAGTGTGGGATGTGGCCACCGACGATTACCCGTCCCGGGTCCCCTACACCATTTCCGGCGCTCCGCTAGCCGCCGCCGGGAAGGTCTTCATCGGCAACAGCGGCTCCGAGTGGGACCACCGCGGCTACGTGACTGCCTACAACGCCGAGACAGGCGAGAAGGAGTGGCGTTTCTTCACCGTGCCGGGCGATCCCTCCATGCCGTTCGAGCATCCCGAGATGGAGATGGCGGCCGAGACTTGGAACGGCGAATGGTGGAAGCTCGGCGGCGGCGGCACGGTGTGGAACAGCATGACCTACGACGCCGACTTGCACACGGTCTACATCGGCGTGGGCAACGGCACGCCGTGGTCGCGCAAGATCCGCTCGCCCGGAGGCGGCGACAACCTCTTCCTGTCGTCGGTCGTGGCCCTGGACCCTGAGACCGGCCGGATGAAGTGGTACTACCAGACCACGCCCGGCGACAACTGGGACTACACGGCGACGCAGGACATGGTCTTGGCTGACATGGAGGTCGACGGAGCAGACCGCAAGGTGCTCATGCAGGCGCCCAAGAACGGGTTCTTCTACGTATTGGACCGCATCGATGGCGAACTCCTCAGGGCGCATCCCTACGGTGCGATGACGTGGGCCACCCACGTCGACATGGAGACGGGGAGGCCGGTCGAGAATCCGGATGTCGTGTGGGAGGAGAAGCCACAGTGGATCCTGCCGGGAAACACGGGCGCGCACAACTGGGAGCCGATGTCGTTTGACGCCGCCAAGGGCCTGATGTACATCCCGACGCACGACACACCATTCTTTTTCGCCCTCCCGAAGGACTATCGCGAGACCGGTGTCTACCGCCCGCGCGAGCGAACCATGAACTTGGGCGTTGCGATGGGTGCCTATCGCACGAAGCTCATCGAAGAAGCGGGGGAGCGGCCTGAGCCAAAGGGGTTTCTCAAGGCTTTCGACCCGCTCACCGGGGAGACCGCCTGGAAGGTGCAGAACAAGACCGCACGGATCGGAGGCGTGCTTTCGACTGCCGGCGGGCTTGTCTTCCAAGGTGACGGCAGCGGGACGCTATCGGCCTACAACAGCGACACAGGTGAGCGGCTCTGGGAGTTCGACGCTTACGGGTCGATCATCGCCCCTCCGGTCACCTACCGAGTCGGCAATACGCAATACGTGGCAGTAGTGGTCGGCGCCAGCTTCACCTATCTCGATTTCGGAAAGCTGCTCGTTTTCTCGCTCGGCGCGGATCATGCTCTGCCGGAACCGCCATCGCGCGACAGGTCGATTCCGGAGCAACCGCCGATGACAGCGTCAACTGAGGAATTGGCCCAAGGCGAGACGCTCTATCACCAATTCTGCGCCTCGTGCCACGGCTACGGAGCGCGGGGCTACCGTAACGCGGACCTGCGCTTGATGAGCCCGGCCATCCACGACGCCTTCCAGAAAGTCGTGCGTGAAGGCTTGCTGCTGGATCTTGGCATGGACAGTTTTGGCAACGACCTAAACGAGACCGAGACGGAACTGATCCGGCAGTACATCATCTCGCGGGCCAACATCGACCGCGAAACGTCCGGCCAATAGGCAAGTCCGCAGCCCCGCCCGGTGGCGGGTCGCATATACTCTTAGTGGTCCGCCTTGGACAGGACGAGAAAGGGTCGATGATTCGCAACACTGTTTCCGCGCTGCTCTTGACCGCTGTGCTGGCGATCGTTCCGTGCGCTTACGCGCACCACGCGTTCTCCGCCGAGTTCGATGCCAACGCACCGATCAAGGTGATCGGCAAGGTGGTCAAGGTCGAGTGGATCAACCCTCACGCATGGGTCCACGTCATGATGGAGCGCGAAGATGGCGCGACACTGACGTGGGAGCTTGAGGCAGGCACGCCCAACACCCTCCTGCGCCGCGGGCTAACCAAGACGCTTTTGGTGCCCGGGACGGCGGTGACGGTGCGCGGCTACCAGAGCAAGGACAGGCTGTGCGATCCGAATTGCAAGGGCAGTGGTCGCGACATCACGTTTCAGGACGGGCGCAAGCTCTTCATGGGCTCATCCGGGACCGGCGCGCCCCGCGACGGTGCGGACCCCAGCGAGCCGAAGCGTCCCTGATCAATTCCCATCGTCCGGAGAGGCTGCCGCTTCGCTCTCCACGGCTTCTTTAGCGGCCTTGGCCGCCTTCGCCCCGCCATACCAAGAAGCCAGCCAGTCGTCGGCGCTTTGGCCCTTCTGTTCCCGCGCGCGGGCTCCGGAGAGCATCAGGGTCATGGCGCGGTTGCCTTCGTGGCAAGCGTATTCCAGCAGCGGGTCGGACGAATTCTTCATCTCCACCGCCACCGACCAAGGAGCTTCGAACGATTCGGGGTCATCGATGGTGTATTCGTAGAGCAGCGTTTCCTCCGATGTCCTGGTGAAGCGTTCAGTGAGCACCATGTTCGGGCCCGAGCCGCGGAAGTTGGTGTGCTTGGTGAAGTTCTTGGTCGTCACGACCAGCGTGTTGCCTTCCCAGCGGCCGCGCGAGTCGCCCTTCCAGAAGCGCATGTTCTCGGGAACGTGGTCCCTTCCGTCGAGCGGGATGATGCGGTGGTCGTTGATCATCTCGTTGAGAATGGCGACGTACGTCGGCGTTTGGAAGATCTCCGCGAAGTTGTTGTAGGCGCCCGGATTCATGGGAGGGCCGGAGTTGAAGCCCACGATGCAACGCTCCAGGGGATTCCGATCCTCGGGGCCGGACGGGACGCCGCCCCAGCGGGCATAGCGCTCGTCCGAGCGCCGCTTGGCGAGGTCGGTCAGGGCGGGTATCCGCCCGTTAGGCGGATCGACGACCAGAGACGTTCGCATCGTCCCGGTCATCTTCTCTCCTCGATCCAGCCAAAAGGCGTTGTAGCCGACATCCACGTCCCCCTGTCCTTGGACCGGGTCTCGATTGCGCTGAGCGGCTCTGGCGTCAAGCGTGCGCTTCTCCCAGGCCTCGGCCTCTTCGGCCGTGAGGAACTCCTTGTCGGCGAGTTCCTTCGGGCGCTCGAACGGAGTGATGGAACGGAAGTCCCACGTGCCTTGCAGGTCGGGCGCGCCCCAGCTCGTGGTCGGCGGGTCGGCCGCAAGGACTGTCACTGGCAGCGCCGCCAGCAGCAGCGCGCTGGTCGCCAAAGCGCAGGTGCGCAGCATCCGTTTGATGAAACGCAGTGTGTGATCGCTGGCGTGGGCCATGGCTCGTCTCCTCTTCTAGTCCTCGGGTTCGGCCTCCGGTGCCTCGGCATCCCGGCTGAGGTGTCCGTAGGTGGCGCCCTCGGCGAACGGCACGCACTTGAACTCGAGAATCTGCGCGTTGGGCTCGAGGCGCCGGTAGAGCGGCATGCTGATCTTCCACGGACGGGTGAACACCTTGGGATCCTCGATAGTGGCCTCGTAGCGGAGCGTGTTAGGCCCGGTCCGGGTGTACCGTTCCTCCACGCGCAGTTCCTCGCTGTGGAAGTTCCCTGAACTGTCAAACCAGGTGTCGGCCACCTGCGCTGTCACGTCAACGACCAGCGTTTCGCCTTCCCAGCGACCCAACGAATAGCCCATCCACGACGGGGCGAGAGCTTCGCTGTCGGGCCGATCCAGCCATACAATTCGGCTGTTGCCACCGAATTCGTAGGCGAACAGCATCTTGGTTGGGGTCTGGACGATCTGGAACGGAAGCGGCATGTAGGTGGCACGAGGGATGCCCGGCATGAAGCACTTCACCGCTGGATCGAGCTTTAGCCAGTTCTCCAGGTTTTTCGCGCGCTGCTCGGCGGCCCAAGGCTGGTACGGGATCGTGCCGCCTTCCACCACGCTGAGCCCGGCCGGTATCGCGCCGAGCGCCCCGAGCGCCTCGACCGGTCCGTGGCGGGCCGCGTGGTCTTCCAGGTCCCAGTGTGCCGAGCCCATGGCCTGCCAGATGCCGTTGAGGTCAGGGTTGCCGTCGGGCGTGCGTGCCGCGGCGTACTGGGCGGAGGCCTGCGTTCCCAGAGCGCCGCACAGCAATGCCATCGCAGCTATTGAGGCTCCGGACAAGGGTTTGCGCAACATCGGCGTTCTCTGTCTTGCGGGATCCGGGTCAACTGACCGGCGGAAGTTCGTCCCGCTACGGTCCCGAGTCAACCAGAGTATACATGCTGAGCTTGCGGTCACGGTTGCTCAATTGCAGTATCTCGATCATAGTTGCCACATGGGCCGGGATCTTGACCGGCGCAACCACAACGAGATTCGAGCAGTCTCTGTCCTTGCATAAGCAGCGCGCTTGGCTGAACACGCTCCGTTCACCGAACCATCAGGGATTGGCCAAGTCCATTGTGGGATAGCCCACCGGTGCGCGGATCTCCGAGAGTGGCGATGTCAGAAAATGCAAGTCAGGCTGCCTTCCAACGGGGTGGGAGGCGCCGAGCCGTACAGAGGCCCATCCCAATCGTTCAAGACGGCATGATCCCTGCGGGGAATTCGTCACGCGACGGCAAAGGCAACCTCGCCGACGATTTCGCTGTCTACGTAGTGCTTGAATACATCGACGCTCGTGTGGCAGTCGAATCCGGCCTGGCTGACGGTTCGATATGTTTCCGCGGATTCGTTCAGCAGAAGTGCGACAGGCCGCCCCCGGCCTTCTGGAAGACCGTTTGGCCAAGCCAGATCAATCGTAGCCGTGGCCACCTCAGTGGCGGCGTCGCGAAGCTCGAAGCCGAACTCGCCGGCGGGCAGCCCTCGCCCAGACATCCAGTCTTGGAGATCCTCCAGAATCCTCTCCTCGTCTGCGCCCGAGACGTGCGCAGGTAATGCGGCCGGAACCGCTACTTGAAGTGACCCGTCACTGGCTTCATGTACCTCACTGTGTCCCGGATGAAGAGTGGTCAGGTGCCGGTTCGCGGCAGCGGCTAGGAGGCCGCGTCGGGCCTCAAGGAACGCTGGAAAGTTCTTTACCTTCCACAACTCCTCGTCCATTGGTATCCACTGGGACTCCAGAACTCCGGGGTTCTTCTCCTCCAAGAAGGCGAAGTAACCGTGGAGGCTCACGTGGTGAAGGTCGGGATCGTGCTTGCCCTTGGGGAATTGAGTTGGTTCTGCGGGACACGCTGCGCCGATCCACTTATTGCACTCGGATGTCAGAAAGCAGAGGTTCGCGAGTGCGTTCACCTGAGGTTTCTCGTATTCGTATTCAGCGTCATAAAGCACTGCCTTGGGAAAGATGTGATGCACCTCCAATTCGGCCCCCTGGCCCAGAAGGCCTGTCCTGAGTTCGGCGCCGTCGCAGAGGTTCTTGGCCCCGCCCACCCGAGTCAGCCAGTAGAGCACCGGGTAGAGACGTGCTCCGAGCGACCATGCGTCGAAATCAGAGGCGGTCACTTGGCGCCGTCCCCACTTCGTTCCGATGTCAGCGATCAGCCGTTCGATCCCATCCACAGTTCCGTCCACGACCAGCAAATCCTGCTTAATCTTCGCTTCGGTCGTGCCAGAGAAGCGGCCCCGCATCCCCGCTTGCAAGAACCAGTAAAGGAGCCCCTTGCGCTCATCACTGCTCATCAGTCCAGGCGGGCGTAGCGCTAGATGGCGCACCAAGACCGGAATCGAGTAACGACCAAAAACGACGCGGTCGTGGTCGAGCCCGAGCGTACTGGAGATCTCGTTGAGCATTGCGTCGACATATTTGACAGTGGTATGTAGGCCATTCCTAATGTCCTCACCCGGAGTGTCGTGCAGGTATTGAAACGCCGCCTCTCCGTTCACGACCGAGTTCACGCATCGGAGTAGCCAGTCCACCGTGAAGTGATATCGATGTTTACTCCACTGCTCGACCTGTTGTCGCATCTCGTCGCGGACTTCGGGCCACTTAGCCGCGATTCTCGCCAGCGCTAGATCGCCGCTCGACAGCGTGGTGCCAGCGCTGTTGAGGCGGTTGAAGATGTCCACGACTGTGTCGATGCGCTTGTTTTCGTCTGTGATCTGCTCGACGTGGAGATCCACTCCGGTCACCCCAAGAAGCTGGAGTAGGTGCCCCATGGTCCGCATCTGGGATTCGGCATCAAGAGTCCCGTCGCTGTCCGCTAGCTTGTCGGCCATTAGGGCTGCAATCCCATTCGGCCCCGCCTGCATCACCTTCGTGACGTCGAACCAGTTCGGATCATCCTTCATCTTGATCGGTTGCAAGAACTCAAACTTCTCGTCTGTAGCGTGGAAATGCAGGCCGCTGAACGCTCTATCGTCCCCACTGAAAAAATCTGGTGCCCGGCCTTTGATCACACCGTAAAGCGACGTGACTCGCTGCTGACCGTCCAATAGGAGTTCCGTAGCGGCGCCGTCGTCGCGCGAAGTCAGCCAGGTCAGAAGGCTCCCAACCGGGTGTCCCCTGTAAAGCGAGTCGAAGAACTGCCGAACCTGCCTTCGCTTCCAGACGTACCCACGCTGAAATGCGGGCAAGGCAATCTTGCCCGCTTCCACGTTCGCTAGAATAAGCTCAACTTTCATTTCGTGATTTATTCCCTTCCTGCGTTGCCTCCATCGTCGTTTCTCTAGGGAGGAGCAGACAAAAACTGTAGCACGGCGACTATGGTGGCCGATGCCAAGTCGCTCCGGGGTTCTGGGCCCTTCCGCGAGGCTACTCTTTCTCGGGCGAAACCATGATCGGTGCTTACTGTGAAACAAGCCGAGGCTGCGGACAAACCTCCCCCACCCGCGCTCACTTCCAATGAGCGACCACCTGCGAGGGGCGCTAGCCCAACGTCGGATCGTCACGCCAATCCGGGCAGCCCCGTTCTATGGCCCGAACAGA
>JAJEHF010000198.1 GCA_022823865.1 Bryobacterales bacterium | reverse complement strand
GTGCCTCCCTGATGGCATACTAGGATCCGTCAGCGTCGCTGCGCTCCGAACTGACCCTTTTCGTCAGAACAGTGATTCTTTTCGGCCAGAACGCTGACCCTTTTCCTTCGGATTACTGACCCTTTTCGCCAGAATCCGCAGGAGGAGTTGCTGGCCGATCTGCCGACGGCCTGCGACACCGGCGTGAAGCGCAATGCAAAGGGGCATCAGGAGAGCTGGCAGGGGTACAAGTTGCACATCGACGCGATCGACGGGGGCCTGCCGGTGAGTTGTCTGCTGACCTCGGCCTCGCTGCATGACAGCCAGGCGGCGATCCCGCTGGCGCGCTTGACGGCAGGGCGGGTCGAGAGCCTGTACGACCTGATGGACAGCGCCTACGATGCGGAGGAGATCCGGGCCTGCAGCCGTGAGTTGGGGCATGTGCCGCTGATCGACAGCAACCCGCGGCGGGATGCGCTCAAGAAGGCGGAATTGCAGCGCGAGGCGCTGGCGCAGCGCAGCATCGGCCAAGTCACACCGCAGGCGGTGCGCTACCGGGAGCGTTCGACTGTGGAGCGCGTCAACGGGCGTCTCAAGGACGAGTTCGGAGGGCGGCACGTGCGCGTGCGCGGGCACGCCAAGGTGCTCTGCCACCTGATGTTCGGGGTGCTTGCGCTGACGGTCGACCAACTGATGCGCTGGACGCTTTGAGCGTAGCGCTCAAACCCCACAACCAGACAGGTATAGCGTCACCCGGAACAACCGGGACAAGGGAAGTGCGCCTAACTCCGGCACTGGCCCAGCCGAATTCGCTCAACTATAAGAATCTCTTATTTTGATTGCGATATCTATTGGAACCCATAATCAGTCTGGGCATGACCCCCACGTTCTGAGCTCGCTTGTGGCACGCCGGTTGGAATTTTGCAAAAGCATCATGCGCTAGAACACCTCCCTGCGCCGTCGGGGTTGCATGATATAGACGAGGTTGCTTCCGGTAAGGGGGCACTCGTCTCGGTCGGTAAACTCCACAGACCTCCGATACGATCGCATGGATTCCAGTTCATTGAGGCGGTCGCGGGTCGCCGCGTCGGCCGGGTCCTGGGGAATCAGTTGCCCCAGCCGTAGCCGATCCGCACGTAGTAGTAGGCGCCGCTGTAGCCCCACGGCGTGTACTCGCTGTACCGCTCGCCGACCCAGTGCGCGAGCGCGGACACCTGCGAGTACGTGTTGAGGACGTTCTGGCCCCCTACGGCCAGCGTTGTTCCCCGCGCCAGATCGAAGCTCGCCTCCACGTCGAGGATCGGCCGCCCGTCGAAGAAGCCCTGCGCTAGGCCGCCCGACGGGTCGAAGATCTCTCCGTGGCCGCTGTCGTAGTCGTACCAGCCGCCATAGTAGCTGAGCCGTCCGAGCAGGCGAGCCCGCCCATGCGCTGCGTCACCCCGACGTTCCCACGCCTGCGCGGGAGGGAGTAGGCGTACTCGGCGAGCCGCCGGCCGTCGAGGAGCTTCTTGCGATTGTCGGTCACCCGCGTGTCGGTGTAATTGAAAACGGCGCTGATGACCGTGTTTCCCCGGAGCGCGAGCGGCGTGAAGGTGGAGACGATGTCGATGCCCTGCGACTTCGTGGCGAAGGCGTTGGTGAAGAAGCAGATGTTGCGCACGCTTCCGGCGGCATCGAACCCGGCCGCCACCAGGTCGGCGACTTCGGCGTCCGTCAGGACGAAGTTGCTCGTGATCCCGATCCGGTCCTCCGCCATAGTCGCCATCGTCATGCTGACGACCCTGCTCGCGCCGCTCATCGCCAGGGCGTTCGGGCGCGGCGGGCAGAGCGTTTCGCAGTCGCAGGCCGCCAGGCCTGAGCTTGCAGAGCGCGGCTACGGGGCGTCGCCGGCGCAGCGGAATCCCAGGTTGTTCAGGCCCGAGTCAGGCGCGGTCATTTGCCTGGCGGCGACGCGGTAGCCCTGGCAGTAGTTTTCGCTGCAGAGCCAGCTTCCGCCGCGCTGGACCTTCTGATCACCGGTCCGCGGACCCTTCGGATCGTCCACCGGGGAATACCGGAAATAGTCCGGGGCGTACCAGTCCTGCACCCATTCCCAGACATTGCCGGTCATGTCGTACAGGCCGTAGCCGTTGGGCGGGAATTTCTTGACCGGGCCGTGGCTGCCGTAGCCATCCAGCGTGCGATCTTCATTCGGGAAAATGCCCTGCCACAAATTCGCATGATGGACGCCGCCCGGCGTCAGCTCGTCGCCCCACGCGTACTTGGCACCCGCGAGGCCGCCGCGGGCGGCGAACTCGAACTCCGCCTCCGTCGGCAGGCGCGCGCCGCGCCAGTCGCAGTACGCGACGGCGTCATCCCAGGAAAGGTGCACCACGGGATAATCAAGCATCTGCTCATGAGACGATCCCGGGCCGTGCGGATGGCGCCAGTCCGCCCCGTCTCCCTTGGTCCAGCCGTTCTGGCGCGGGTCGAAGACGCCGGACCAGCCCAATCTCTCAGACTCGGTGACGTAGCCCGTCTCGTCGGCAAAGGAGGCGTACTGGCGGTTGGTGACCTCGTGCTCGTCCAGGTAGAACGGACCCACTCGGACCGGATGCTCCGGCCCTTCGAAAGGCTCCCCGTCGTTGGTGCCCATGGTGAAGTCGCCGCCCTCCAGCAGCACCATTCCGGAGACATCGGGAGGCGGCCCGGAGCTGCACGCGCTGCACAACAGCGCGGCTCCGACAGCCGCAAGAAGCGCTATGCGTAGCATCCGCAGTATTATACGCGAGCAAAGCGAAATCAGAAACAACTCTATGCACCTTTGCACTTCGGTCAGATGGCCCTGCTTCCTTTAGCTGGCGGATTTCCGGTCAGTGGGAAACGATGTTGGCGCTCCAGCGGACGTCTAACCCGTTCTCCCTTGCAGGATTCCCCCCACTATCGATCTTGGGGAGAGTGGATGGATCGTGGAGCATGCCGCGCAAGCTGGTAGAGCGGTTGAACCGGAGACGGAGCCCTTCCAAGTACCACATGGGCCGATCAGAGTCGCGGCTGGCTCGATGAGCCCCAGCCAGCGCCGGCACCCTAGCGATCAGACCTTCGATCACGCAAGTCGCCCGCTGCCACGATCAGAGCCCCATATGGCTCGCCCGAGCGCCCGCTCATGACGACGTTTTGCGGTGCCCAAGAACCCAAGAACCCAAGAACGTCGGCTTCGGAGATCTGATTGGCGGATGCTTACCATGGAGGGTCGTGCTTACGCGAGAAGATTTGCGGATCGCCAGAACGAAGTTTGTGCACCGCTGGCATGCCGCACAGACGATCGGAGAGCGGCTCGGCAACGAAACGGTCGGAGAGCGCTTCGAGCACATCAACCATGCCAAGTCGCTTGCCGAGTACGTCTGGCGGTACGGCGCGTTTGAGGAGTCCGCGGACGGGACGGGCCGAATCGCGCGGCCGGACATTCCATTTAGCTTGCGGGACATCGTTGCGCCCATTGCAGCCAAAGGATCCACCCAACTTCGTATAGCGGCTTGGTACGCCGAGACTGGCGCAGGAACAAGGGGCGATGCTTCACCGCCCAGTGACGGTAGTGAGGCCTCCTCAGAACGATTAGAGCCTCAGGTGCTCCGACAGTACGCCGAACAGGATCCCGACGTCAAGGTCTTCGCGGACCGAGTCGTTGCCCTTCACCGGGGAATGTTCCGGTATTACGTCCAGATGCGCTTCTTGACGCCAACCGAAGCAGAGTACGGGAGAACCAATCGGATTTCGCTGTTCACACCACTCGGGGAAGGCAAGGAACGGGGTGGTGTCCGGCGACTACCCGACGATCCCGTATCGGCCCTTCGCAGTACGTTTGCTCGGAATATCTACAACGCCCTAGTGGCGCGTGCGTGGGCGGAGTTGGCGGAAACTGTGGTTCGGCACCCAGAGGGTCACGCCATCGCCACGGAGGTGACAGGGGGGAGCCAGCGTGATCAGTTCACGACAACTGCGATTGTGCAGGGTCGGCGCACACGGTTCATCATCCACGACAAAGCGCTGACGGCGATGCTCCAGAGCCTCCACGAAGATCCGATGCCGCCTGCTATCCGCTTGCTCGCGGCTTTCAAGACGGGCGTCTCCGCGATGATTACCTCGATGCCGGTGTTTATCGTAAAGAACTTCTTTCGCGACACCTTGTCGGGCTTCGTGGCCGGACGCTACTGGCAGATACCGATCTTCTCCACGGTAGCCGGTAGCGCACACGCCGTCCACGACCTTGCTACGGGGCGATCTGAAGCGATGCGCGAATACCTCCTGCAAGGTGGCTTCTTCTCGGCCTTGGTCGAATCAGAGATACAGTTCCCTGACGGGCGGACGACAGCAGCCACACTGATGAGATTCAGGCAGTCAGCCTCTCGCATCGTCTACCTGCTGACTCGGCCTGCATGGATTACCGAGTCCGGTACACGAGTGAGCCAGTTCCAGAGGGCCCGAGCCAACGGAGCGACCGCCTACGCCGCTGCTCGTGCCGCACGCATGGTCTCCGCAGACTTCGCCAATATCGGGGCCTCGCGACCATGGCGGATGTACGTACATACTGTACCGTTCATGAATGCCGCGATCCAAGGTTTCGACCAGCTCTACCAGATCATCCGTCGCCGAGCGCGGGTTCACCGCGACGAGCCCTATTGGGGTCTCGACAGGGCGCGGCACGTTCGAAAGGTGCTGGCCGCTGGGCTCTGCCTCGGATTCATGACGGGTTTCGTCTGGCTCTACAACACGTCGGACGAAGCACGGAGTGCAGCGTACCAAGCGGAGACTGAGTACGAGAAAGCATCCTGGCTCACTCTCTACGACGTGGTCAACGACTGGGACATCCGTGTCCCTACGCCGTTTCAGATCGGGGCCGTCTTCATGAAGGTGCCTGAAGTGGCCGTTGATTTCGCCAGCGGTACGGATACACTTGCAGGGCCTGAGTTCATCTGGTCGCTCATTCACGGCAATCTGGCAATCGGCTGGATTCCTGTTGTCGCTCAGCCATTCGTAGAGATCCAGACCAACCGCAACTTCTTCGGAGATAAGATCATCCCGGCGTATATGCAAGACTGGTTGCCGGAGCAACAGTACTTTCCGCGATCTACACCCGAGCCGTACCAAGTGGTTGGCCGACTTCTCGGGGTCTCGCCGCTGCACGCACAGACATTCGTGCGCGGCTGGACCGGTCATCTCGGCAACTTAGTGGTGACAGGCATCGATGAATTGATGTGGAACGGACGGGAGAACGGCCCAAAGCCGTTCCCCCGGTTTGCCGGCCTGATCACCGGCCTCGCCAGCTTGCGGCCACCGCCGCTGAGGACGGTCACGCGTTACAGTAACGAGTTCTACGAGATCTCGGATTGGCTAAGCGCATACGCTAGGACAGTTCCCGAGCGACATCTGGCCCGACGATTTAGAGCCTCTGTTGATCCGATCCGGCGATCCGCATCTGAAGCCCGTCGAATCGGTGACCGTATCCGTGCATCAAGGACACTGAGCCGTCAGCAGAAGGAGCAGCGCTTGATCACGCTTTACCGGCAGATCGACCTTCGGTTTCAACGAGTGCTGCCTAGCAGGCGACAACTATTCGAGCGATGGCGCTAAGCGGATCCTGGAATGGTGGGCGAAGGACGAACTTCCACAAGATCAAACTCGAAACACTCGGATCGGTGCGCGCAGGAATTTCCCGGCAAGCACAACATGCGCGAGGAGGAAACGATACATCAGCTGCGGTAACCACGCTCTCGGCCCGAGCGTAAGCGGCTGATATACAAGGGAGGCGTTTGCAAAGTTCCAACTTGCATGTCACCAGCGAGTCCAGAACGTCATGTTCAATTCACGGCTGACCAGCAACGTCAATAGATTCAGCGATTATGATTAGCAATGATTATAACTTGGCTCCGCTGAACCAGTGTCGCAGCTATGCGCAGTTCCCTTGTCCCGGCCGTTCTGGCCGCTGCGTTGCTGGACTGCTGCTGGCCGACGCTGCGCTCACAGCGCCGGGCATATGAACTGTTCGACCGTCAGCGCCACGATGCCGAACATCAGGTGGCAGAGCACTTTGCCGTGTCGGCGCACGCGCACGTGCCGTCCTCCAAACTCGTCTTTGAGCCGCCCGTTGACTCGCTCCACCGTCGAGCGCTCGTGGTAGCGGCGCGCCCGCGGCGTCAACTGCCCGATGCTGCGCTGGGCCTGCGCCTCCCGCTGCAGCTCCGCCTTCTTGTGCGCTGCGAGTTCCGGAAAATCTGACCGCCCAAATTCCGGAAATTATGGCCGGTTCGTCTGGTCCTGACCGGCCCGATACTGCCCTATCCTCCAATTCTGGGAGTCCGAGTTCGGACTTCCGGGAACAGGAGGAGTTGATGTA